>CAKUFW010000022.1 GCA_934650975.1 uncultured Collinsella sp.
GCGGTGACGGCGGCGTCCATATCGGCAAAATAGTGGTAGAACAGCGAGCGCGTGCAGCCGGCTCGCTTGGTCACGGCCGATACCGAAAGGTGGGATACACCCAGCTCGGAGCTTACGGCGCGCACGGCATCGAGGATCTCGCGACGGCGTTCGTCGCCCGACAGGCGCCTTGCCGCGCTATCGGATGCGGCGGTGTCAACCGCGGGTAAATCTGCCGTGCTGTTGCTCATGTTTTGCCGCCTTTCGTCCTCTTTTGCCCAACCGTTCGCCTAACAGTCTTGAATATTGTTGACGGTTCGTCAATACTATTTTTGACACAATGTCAACAATGGCGGGTGAACGGCATGGGGGCATGCTTGGCCTGCAAAAAAAGAGGGGCGCTGCAGTCTCGCCGGGCTGCGGCAAGAGAAGGGACAACCATGATTCTCAACGGACCGGGGATTAGCTATACCGAGCCCGACATCGGCGCGGAGTTTGTGCCGCCGCTGCCGGAGCATCCGCGCGAGGCCATCGTCAAGCTGTGCGAACACTGCACCAACCGTCTGCTTCACCGCGATGAGCTGCTGGGCTACGAGTACTGGTCGTTTGCCGAGGCCGCGACCGACGAGCAGGCCGAAGTGCTCTGCAAGATGAAGATGCGCCGTCCCTACACGCTGCCCGAGATGGTCAAGCTCACCGGTATGCCCGAGGCCGATATCGAGAAGATGCTCGACGACATGAGCTACACGGGCTTGCTCGAGTACAACTGGGAAAACCCCGAGCGCGCCAAGCAGTGGGTGCTGCCCATGCTGGTGCCGGGTTCCGCCGAGTTCCTCAACATGCGCGTGAGTCAGCTCGAGGAACATCCGGTCTATGCCAAGTTCTTTGAGCAGGCATCCAAAGGCCCACTGTCCAAGGCCACGCCGATGGTGCCGCCCGGAGGCGCCGGTATCGGCATGCACGTCATTCCGGTCGAGAAGGCCATCGACGCCGCGAGTACCTCGGTGCCTATTGAGCATATCGAGCACTGGCTCGACAAATACGAGGGCAAGTATGCCGCCAGCACCTGCAGCTGCCGCGCGAGCCGCCGCGTGATGGGCGAGGGCTGCGCCGACGACCCGGCCGATTGGTGCATCGCCGTGGGCGATATGGCCGACTACGTGGTCGAGACCGACCGCGGCCATTACGTGACGCGCGACGAGGTCTACGACATCCTGCGCCAGGCCGAGGACAACGGCTTTGTGCACCAGATCACGAACATCGACGGCGAGAACAAGATCTTCGCCATCTGCAACTGCAACGTCAACGTGTGCTACGCCCTGCGTACCTCGCAGCTGTTCAACACGCCTAACCTGTCGCGTTCGGCCTATGTCGCCAAGGTCGAGAAGGACAAGTGCGTGGCGTGCGGCCGCTGCGTTGAGGTGTGCCCGGCCGGCGCCGCCAAGCTGGGCCAGAAGCTCTGCAGCAAAAAGGCCGGCGGACAGGTGCCCGAGTATCCGCGCCAGGAGCTGCCCGATGCCACCAAGTGGGACCACACCAAGTGGTCACCCAACTACCGCAACGACAACCGTATTGAGACGCACGAGTCCGGCACGGCGCCCTGCAAGACGGCCTGCCCCGCGCATGTCGCCGTTCAGGGCTATCTAAAGCTTGCGGCCCAGGGGCGCTACGACGAGGCCCTGGCACTCATCAAGCGCGAGAACCCGCTGCCTGCCATCTGCGGCCGCGTATGCAATCGCCGCTGCGAGGACGCCTGCACCCGCGGTCGCGTGGACGAGGCCGTGGCCATCGACGAGGTCAAGAAGTTCATCGCCCAGCGCGATCTGGACGCCGCGACCCGCTATGTCCCGCCCGTGGTGCCCCCGACGCGCGCCGGCGGCTTCGACCAGAAGATCGCCATCATCGGTGCCGGTCCGGCGGGCCTGTCCTGCGCGTTCTACCTGGCCGAGAAGGGCTACAAGCCCGTCGTGTTCGAGAAGAATGAGCGCCCGGGTGGCATGCTCACCTACGGCATTCCCAGCTTTAAGCTGGAGAAGGACGTCATTGAGGCCGAGGTCGAGGTCATTCGCCTGATGGGTGCCGAGTTCCGCTATGGCGTGGAGGTCGGTCGCGATGTGACGCTCGACGAGCTGCGCGCGCAGGGCTTTAAGGCCTTTTATGTGGCCATCGGCTGCCAGGGCGGCCGCCTTGCCGGCATTCCGGGCGAGGATGCCGAGGATGTTACCGTGGCCGTCGACTTCTTGCGCGAGGTCAACAGTGGCAAGATCGATGCGCTGCCCGGCCGCACCATCGTGGTGGGCGGTGGCAACGTTGCTATCGATGTCGCGCGCAACTCCTGCCGTCTGGGTTCCGAACACGTTGAGATGTTCTGCCTGGAGAGCGAGGCGCAGATGC
The DNA here is from genome assembly GCA_934650975.1 of uncultured Collinsella sp. Classification (GTDB taxonomy): domain Bacteria; phylum Actinomycetota; class Coriobacteriia; order Coriobacteriales; family Coriobacteriaceae; genus Collinsella. The sequence continues at coordinate 2,374 of CAKUFW010000022.1, forward strand.
CCGCCAGCGAGGAAGAGCGTCGCGAGGCCATCGAGGACGGCGCGCACATCAGCTGCGGCTGGGGCCCCAAGGAGGTTCACCTGGACGAGGTCGGTCGCGTGTGCGGTATCACCTTCAAGCGCTGCACGCGTGTCTACGATGACGAGGGCCGGTTTGCGCCCGAGTACGACGAGAACGATCTGCGCCGTGTCGATGCCGACCGCGTGGTCATGTCGATTGGCCAGTCCATTGTGTGGGGCGACCTGCTGGCTGGCTCCAAGGTGGAGCTTGGCCGCGGCCAGGGTGCCCTTGCCGATCCCCAGACCTACCAGACCGCCGAGCCCGACATCTTTGTGGGCGGCGACGTCTACACCGGTCCGAGCTTTGCCATCGACGCCATCGCTGCCGGTCACGAGGCCGCCGTGTCCATCCACCGCTTTGTGCAGCCGGGCTCCACGCTCACCATCGGCCGCAACCAGCGCCGCTACACCGCGCTCGACCGCGACGATGTCGTGATCGAGAGCTACGACAACGCGAGCCGCGAGGTTGCCCACGTGGACCGCGAGCGCGAGAAGGCCGCGCCGTTTAGCGAGTACGTCGAGACCTTCACCGCGGAGCAGGTGCGTGCCGAGACCGCCCGCTGCCTGGGCTGCGGCGCCTCGATCGTCGACCCCAACAAGTGCATCGGCTGCGGCCTGTGCACCACCAAGTGCGCGTTCGACGCCATCCACCTCGATCGTGACCGCCCCGAGTGCTCCACCATGGTCAAATACGAGCAAAAGCTCCCCAGCCTGGGCAAGTACGCGCTCAAACGCGCCATCAAAATTAAGTTTGGCAAGAAGTAAAAGGCCATAGCGGATAAGGGAACGGCGGAAGGATATAAAGTGCACGAGCTGGGAATCGTCTATCACATCATTCGCGATGTTGAGAATGTGGCACGCGCCAATGGCGTGGGTCGCGTCTCGAGCGTGACGTTGCTGCTGGGCGAGGTCTCGGGCGTCGTTCCCGATCTGCTGCTCGATGCTTGGCGCTGGGCAGCAGATAAAAAGCCCATCACGCAGGGCGCGGAGCTTGTCGTGGAGCCTGTCGAGGCCGTGACGCACTGCGAGGCATGCGGACGGGATTACGCGACGGTCGAGCACGGCAAGACCTGCCCCCATTGCGGCAGCGGCGAGACCTATCTGCTGCAGGGCCAAGAGGTCATGATCAAGCAGATCGAGACTCCCGACGAGGACCCGGCGGACGCCGCCTCGGGCGGCCCGACTGCTCCCGCCGACACCCCCGATGCCGTCGACGCCGCCAATCCCCTCCACATCGCCTAGCCCCTCATCAGTTGCGGTGAAATAGTTCCTAAAATCGGCCCCATGGCCCCCAGCCAGGAACTATTCCACCGCAACTTTTTGCGTCCCCATTGTTCAGTTTTGCTAGATTGTCAGAGCATATTTTTCGTCATTAGTCAAGTTCGGTCTGTTTAAACAAAATATCGTCAGTACAAGCACATTTTTACCTATTTAAAATCGGTATTAATGAACGGTTTACTTGTATATGCAAAAAATATGCGTTGATAAGCCGCATTTAGCAGGTAATGAGCTAAAAATCAGTAATGTAATTAACTTGTAACAAAGATTGACGTTTAAACAAATAATCCAACCATTTGCAGTTTTAGCTATAATTCCACAAAGCAAACAGGTATACTCCTTTCATGTCATGTAGGAATTACGTAGACAAAAAGGAGGTTATGTGATGGTAAGTATTGTTCTTGCTAGCCACGGGGACTTGGCTGCTGGAATCAAGCAGACGGGCTCGATGGTCTTTGGCGATCAGCCGTCTGTAGCCGTGGTCTCGCTCGAGCCGAGCATGGGCCCCGACGACTTCCGTGCCAAGGTCGAGGAAGCAATCGCTTCCTTCGAGGACCAGGAGCAGGTGCTCTTCCTCGTTGATCTGTGGGGCGGCACGCCGTTCAACCAGATCAGCGGGCTCATCGAGGGCCACGATTCCTGGGCTATCGTCACCGGTGTCAACCTGCCTATGCTCATCGAGGCATATTCGCAGCGCTTTGACGCAAAGAACACTGCACATGCGATCGCAAAACATCTCGTGACTGAGGCTAAGGCTGGCGTGCGCGTCAAGCCCGAGTCTCTGGAGCCCGAGGAGAAGAAGCCGGCTGCGGCCGCTGCTGCTCCTGCAGGCGCCATCCCTCCGGGAACGGTCATCGGCGACGGGCACATCAAGATCGCCCACGTCCGTATCGACACCCGTCTGCTTCATGGCCAGGTGGCCACCACGTGGACCAAGCAGATCAACCCCAACCGCATCATCGTGGTTTCCGACGGCGTTGCTCACGACGAGCTCCGCAAGACCATGATCGAGCAGGCTGCCCCTCCGGGAGTCCATGCCAACGTCGTGCCCATCAAGAAGATGGCCGAGGTCGTCAAGGACACGCGCTTTGGTGACACCAAGGCGATGCTGCTCTTCGAGAACCCGCAGGATCTGCTCAAGGCCATCGAGGCCGGCGTCGACATCAAGGAAGTCAACATCGGTTCCATGGCCCACTCCAAGGGCAAGGTCGTCGTCACCAACGCCGTCGCTATGGGCGATGACGACGTTAAGACTCTCGAGGCCCTCAAGGCCAAGGGCGTCAAGTTCGAGGTCCGCAAGGTTCCTTCGGATTCCTCCGAGGATCTCGACGCCATGTTGAAGAAAGCTAAGGCCGAACTGGCCGCTCAAGCATAGTAAAGGAGGGTCCGATACATGTCCGCGCTTACTATTGTTCTTATCGCGATCATCGCGCTGCTTGCCGGTATGGAAGGCGTTCTGGACCAGTTCCAGTTCCATCAGCCGCTCGTTGCGTGCACGCTTATCGGTCTCGTAACCGGTCACCTTCAGGAGGGCATCCTCCTGGGCGGTTCGCTCCAGATGATGGCCCTTGGCTGGGCTAACGTCGGCGCCGCCGTCGCGCCTGACGCTGCTCTGGCATCGGTCGCTTCTTCGATCATCATGGTGCTCGCCCTCAACGGCGGCGCCACCGATTCGGCCAAGGCCGTTACCGCCGCCATCGCCGTCGCCGTCCCGCTTTCGGTCGCTGGTCTGTTCCTGACCATGATCTGCCGTACCCTGGCCACCGCTATCGCTCACGCCATGGACGGTTGCGCCGAGAAGGGCGATTTCGCCGGCATCGAGCGCTGGCAGTACGCTGCCATCCTCATGCAGGGCCTTCGTATCGCCATCCCGGCCGTCCTGCTGTGCATCATCCCGGCCGAGGCCGTGACCAACGCGCTCAACGCTATGCCTGACTGGCTGTCCGGCGGCATGGCTGTCGGCGGCGGCATGGTCGCTTCCGTCGGTTACGCCATGGTCATCAACATGATGGCCACCAAGGAGACCTGGCCGTTCTTCATCCTCGGCTTCGTCCTTGCTGCCATCCCTCAGCTCACGCTGATCGCCCTGGGCCTCATCGGCATCTCCCTTGCCCTTATCTACCTTGGCCTTAAGGATCTGGCCAAGCAGGGTGGCGGCATGGGCGGTGGCTCCGGCGACCCGCTCGGCGACATTCTGAACGATTACGAGTAGGAGGGGAGTGATACATATGGCAGAGAACAAGATTCAGCTTACCAAGGCTGACCGCAAGAAGGTTTGCTTCCGTCATCAGTTCCTTCAGGGCTCGTGGAACTACGAGCGTATGCAGAATGGCGGCTGGTGCTTCGCAATGATCCCTGCGATCAAGAAGCTCTACACCAGCAAGGATGACCAGATTGCCGCTCTTAAGCGTCACCTGGAGTTCTATAACACCCATCCCTATGTTTCCGCCCCCGTCATTGGCGTTACCCTCGCTCTCGAGGAGGAGCGCGCCAACGGTGCTCCGATTGACGACGTCGCCATCCAGGGCGTTAAGGTCGGTATGATGGGCCCGCTCGCCGGCGTCGGCGACCCTGCCTTCTGGTTCACCCTTCGCCCGATCCTGGGCGCTCTGGGCGCTTCCATGGCCCTGTCCGGCAGCATTGCCGGCCCGCTGCTGTTCTTCTTCGCGTGGAACATCATCCGTTACGCTTTCCTGTGGTACACGCAGGAGTTTGGCTACAAGGTCGGCTCCTCCATCGCCAAGGACCTCTCCGGTGGTCTGATGGGCAAGGTCACCGAGGGCGCTTCCATCCTGGGTATGTTCATCATCGGTGCCCTGGTCGAGCGCTGGGTGTCCATCTCCTTCACCCCGGTCGTCTCCAAGGTCACGCAGTCTGCTGGCGCTTTCATTGACTGGGCCAACCTGCCTTCCGGTTCCGAGGGCGTCAAGGAAGCGCTGACGATGTACAACTCCGTCGGTGCCACCGCCCTTGATCAGGTGAAGGTCACCACGCTTCAGGCCAACCTCGATCAGCTCATCCCCGGCCTTGCCGCCGTGTGCCTGACCCTGCTGGTCTGCAAGCTCCTCAAGAAGAAGGTCAGCCCGATCGTCATCATCCTGGCTCTCTTCGCCGTCGGCATCATCGGTCGCGTTTGCGGCTTCATGTAAGCACGTTTCGGCTTAAGACCGATAATTGCTAGGCAAGGGCTTTTGAGCCATTGAAACGGACCGCACCCGGTGGGTACACTGGATGCGGTCCGATTGTTTTATTTGGAGGGCGAGGCGCGCATGGCGCAATCTCAGAACAGCACGGTTGATCTGGCAACGCCGGCAACCTGCCTGATGGGGCTTACTAGCCACGGTAACGTGATGGTGGGCAATAAGGCGTTCGAGTACTATAACGAGCGCAATCCCGAGGATTATATTCAGATCCCGTGGGACGAGGTCGACTATATTGCCGCCGAGGTTTTGCGCGGCACCAAGAAGATTACGCGTTTTGCCATCTTCACCAAGGACAACGGTCACTTTACGTTTTCGACGCGCGACGACAAAGAGACGCTGCGCGCGGTTCGCAAGTACGTTGACGAGGATAAACTCGTGCGTTCGCCTGACTTTATCGACGTGACGGCCAAGGGCGCCAAGAGCATCCCCTCCGTTATCAAAAACCTCTTCCACAAAGGCAACTAGTCATTAAAGAGCGCCCCCTCAATGTGGGATGCAGTTTCCCTTGGGGCTCGATTGGGAAAGTGCATCCCGGTTAGAGCGCTGATTCCGAGATGTAGTTTCCGGAACGGTGTCGTTTGGGAAACCGTGTCCCGTTTCGAGCCGAAATTCTGGGACACAGTTTCCCAGCGAGGTCCCATGGGGAAAGTCTGACCCAGAATTTGCTTAGATTGTGGGACGCACTTTCCGGAGAGCTGTTCCACCGCAATTTCGAAGAGTGGCTACACGCTGCATAGCAACGTGTAAATCTGCTACACTAGTACAACATGCCTCCGTAGCTCAGGGGATAGAGCACCGCTCTCCTAAAGCGGGTGTCGACGGTTCGAATCCGCCCGGGGGCACCAGGGAATATGACGGCGTCGCGAGAGCGGCGCCGTTTCTGGTTTGTGGGGGCCGCCGGCGGATTCGGGCCGTCGACACCCGCGTCACCAATTTCCCCGCGGGGGGAGTTTTCGAATCCGCCGGGGGCAACAGAGATTTGTCGAGCCCGGTACCGCAACGGCGACACGCCTTGCTAGTTTTGGAAAGCTCGTCGTCGGTGCCCTAGCGCACTGCCGTTTAGTGCCGATTCTGCCATGCCCGCACTCTTAGCGAGGGTGAGGATCGCGAATTAATCGGAGAGGGCCAACCACTCTGATAAAATCGTCCTCGCTGTCGGCAGCCCTCGTGCCGGGCAGAGCCCTCCATCCGATGGGAGGTGATGCCCGTGACCGATTTCACCGAGCTCGTGAAGCTCCTGATCGCTATGGTCTCGCTCCTCACGGCCCTTGTCGGCCTTTCCAAGGCACTCAAGCAGGGTTCGAAGCCCAAAAAGAAAGGCCACCGTCGCTAAGACGATGACCCAACTTCATTAAGCAACGGCTCTGCCCAGCTCTCTACAACTTGGGCTGCCGTCGGCACCATTTTACCCTCCTGACGAGGAATTCGTCCATATTTCAAAAATCAAATTGTGCCCGCGTTGTCATCCCGCGTGTTGTCATCCTGCTATCGAAGCCTACCGAATGCCTGCCATAGGAACATTAAAACGCCCGCTTGCTGGGGGAGCAAGCGGGCGCTTCTGAGCGAATGCGTTTGCGGTCTAAACCGCTCGGAGCAACAAGCGATCGACGTTAGTTGCTAGACTCGGAGTCGTCGCCGGAGCCGGAACCGGAGACGGAAACCGTCAGCGTGATTGTGGTGTCGGTGGACTGCTTACCGGTGGGGGAGACGCCCGTAACGGTGGCATTCTCGTTGCCGCTCACAGGGTTGCCGTTCTGGTCACAGAAGCCGATGTTGTAGAAACCGGCGTTGTTGAGCGCGGTGACGGCGGCGGAGATGCTCTTGCCGTACAGGTTGCCCGGGACGCTGGCCTTGCCGGACTTCTTGGCGATGACGACGGTAATCGTGGCACCGGGCTTCTGCTTGCCGCTGGGGTTCCAGCTAATTACGGTGCCCTCGGTTACCGAGTCGTTTTCCTGGTAGCTCACGTCGACGCCAAAGCCAGCCATGTCGAGAGCGTTGCGCGCTTGGGCCTCGGTCATGTCGGTCAGATCGGGCACCGAGGTGGTGTCCGGGCCGCTGGAGACCTTGTACGAGATGGTCGTGCCCTTCTCGACCTCCTTGCCGGCGTCAGTGCCCTGCTCAAAGACCTGGCCCTCTTCGGCCTCGTTTGCAGCCTCGGTAGCGCTGCCCTTCAGGCCCACGCTTGCCAGTGCGGCCTCGGCCTGGTCCTTGGTCAGGCCGACGAGCTGCGGAACCTCAACCTTTTCGGAGGGCTTAGGGCCCTTGGAGATTACCAGGTTCACCCTCGTGCCCTTGGCCTTCTTGGTGTTACCGTTGGGGGTCTGCTCGGCGACCTTTCCCTCGTCGACATCGTCGTTGTAGCTCTGGTCGACGGTGCCTACCTCAAGGCCGGCTTCCTTGATCAGCTCAATAGCGGTTTCCTGGTCCTTGCCCAGCACGTCGGGCACCGTGACCTGTTCGCCGCTGAACATGCCCGTGGCAAAGGCCACTACAACGCCAATCACGGCGACGGCGGCAATCACGGCGGCGATGATCTTGTTCTTGTTGGACTTGGGTTTCTCGACCTCGTAGGAGCCCGTGGAGCCCGAGACAGCGCTACGGGCGGTGTTCTGACCGCTCACGCCCGAGACGGGACGAACCATAGCGCGCGTTGAGTCGGAAAGCTCGCGGGTCTTGGTGGCACCCAGGTCGCCGGCGGCACCGATGATGCGCGTGGGCTCCGAGACGTTGACGGCACGGCCGGACAGGTAGCTGTTGAGCACCTGGCGCAGCTCGTCGGCCGTCTGGAAGCGGTTTGCCGGGTCCTTCTCCATGCACTTGAGGATGATGCGCTCCAGGTCGGCATCGACGCCGGAGTTGATCTGGCTCGGCGGGATGGGGAGCTCGTTGACCTGCTTGAGCGCGACCGAGATGGCGTCGTCGCCGTCAAAGGGCACGCGGCCGGTGGCGCACTCGTACATGACGACACCCAGCGAGTAGATATCCGAGGTGGGGCCGAGGTCCTGGCCGCGGGTCTGCTCGGGGCTTACATAGTGGGCGGTGCCCAGAACGTTGTTATCCTGCGTGAGGTGGCTGTTCTTGGCGCGTGCGATGCCAAAATCCATGACCTTGATGTTGCCGTCGGGCAGCACCATGATGTTTTGCGGCTTGATGTCGCGGTGGATGATCTCGTGCTTGTGTGCGACCGAAAGCGCGGAGCTGATCTGCGAGCCGATCTGCGCGACCTTCTTGGGATCGAGGGCACCGTGGCTCTTGATGCCGCTCTTAAGGTCGGTACCGCGCAGGTACTCCATGACGATGTAATAGGTGTCGCCGTCCTTGCCCCAATCGTAGACGCCAACGATATAGGGGGAGGAGAGGCCGGCGGCTGCCTGAGCCTCCTGCTTAAAGCGCGCGGCGAAGGTGGCGTCGCCAGCGTACTGCGGCAGCATGATCTTGACGGCCACCGTGCGGTCGAGGACCTGATCTTGCGCGCGGAAGACGGTCGCCATGCCGCCCGTTCCCACCTTATCCTTGAGGAGGTATCTTCCCCCGAGGACCCTCTGTTCCATTCCTGCTCCTAACATAACTATTCGCTCAACGATGTGTGTAGTACCAAATGTGTGGCCGCCGGGGCCGTGTGGCGCGTTGCCACTAGCTCATCGGCCGCGGCGTGCCCCAAGTATCCGCTTTGATCACGGGCATCACGCTCCCTGTGCGGCAAGTGCCGCGGTCAGGACGATGCCGGCGATCTTGGCTGCCTCGACGTCGTGTTTGTCGTAATCCTCCAAGGCCACCGAGATGGCAACCGTGGGTGAATCATAAGGTGCAAAGCCAACAAACATAGAGTTGACGTTGGTGCCACCGGTCTCGGCCGAACCGGTCTTGCCGGCAACCTTGACGCCCGGAATCTGGGCATCGGTGCCGGTACCGGACTGGACGACGGCGAGCATGGCCTGCTTGACCTGGTCGGCCGTGGCCGAGCTGACGGCCTGGCCCAGCGAGCGGGACTGCGTGGTCTTAACCACGGTTCCGTCCGGCGCGAGCACCTGGGATACAAAGAACGGATCCATGACCACGCCGCTGTTGGCAATGGCTGCGGCGATCACGGCGTTTTGCATGACCGTGGTCTGCGGACCCGGTGTGTGGTCCATGCCGACGGGCTGGCCGGCGCCTGCCCAAGCGGTCTCCCACTCGGTCATGAGCGACGGGTCGGCCATGATGGAGGCGGCGGTGGTAAGGTCCTGGCCGAGCTTTTGGCCATAGCCAAAGGCGTTGGCAAACTGCACCAGCGAGCTAGCGCCGACCTCGTTTGCCACCTGGCCAAAGACGACGTTGGACGACACGGCGAAGGCCTGCTGAAGGCTGATGGTGCCGTAGCTCTCGTTATCGTAGTTGGTGACTGGTGCGTTGCCGATATCCATGGAGCCGGGCGCCTGGTAGGTGCTCGAAAGCGTGGCGGTGCCGGTCTCGAGCGCCGCGGCAAGCGTGACGACCTTAAACGTCGAGCCCGGGGTGTACAGCGCGTCCATGGCGCGGTCGTACATAGAGCCGTCCTCGCCGCCGCCTGCCTGCAGCAGGGCATCGATGTTGGTGTTGTCGTAGGTGGGCGAGCTCGCGCACGCGAGGACCGCGCCGGTGCGCGGGTCCATGACCACCACAGCGCCCTTAAAGCCCTTGAGTGCCTGCTCGGCAGCCGTTTGGATGCGCGAGTCGATCGTGAGCTTGACGGTGTTGCCCGGCTGAGTCTGGCCCGCGAGCGATGCGATGGCGTTGTTCCAGCTGGAGTAGTCCTTGGAGCCGGTGAGCGTGTCGTTCATGACGCTCTCGACGCCGGCGGTGCCGTACTGCTGGCTCACGTAGCCCACCACGTGTGCCGCCATATTGCCGTTGGGGTAGGAGCGGGCGTAGGTGCCGTCCTCTTGCTGCAACGATTCGGCCAGCGTCACGCCGTCGGACGTGATGATGGAGCCGCGCTGGATGTACTTGGAGCGGGCGATGGTGTGGTTGTTGGTCGGCATGTCCTGGTAGTCCTTGGCTTTGATGACCTGGACATAGGTGAGGTTGCCGATAAGGATGGCGAACAGCGCCGTAAAGGCGAACACTGCGCGGGTCAGGCGGTTGGCAAGCGCCACGCGGCCGAGTACGCCGGACTCGGGCGTGTCGAGCAGACGACGGCGCATGCGCGAACCGGCGGAGTGGCTGCCGCGGCCGTAAGAAGACGAGGTTGCAAAACGCGTGCCGGTCGGGGCTGCGGCAGATGCGACCTGGTCATCGGTGATAGCGGCCATGGTACCGGTGCCGGTGAGCTCTGCCTCGCGTCCGGTCGCCTCGTCGCCGGCGCGCAGCAGCAGTGCGACGATGATAAAGCTCGCCAGCAGTGAGGAGCCGCCCTGGCTCATGAAGGGCAGGGTGACGCCGGTTAGCGGAATCAGGCGGGTCACGCCGCCCACGATCAAGAAGGCCTGGAAGCTGATGGCTGCCGTGAGGCCCGTGGCGCTAAAGGCGGCAAGGTCGGACTTGGCGCGGGCGGCCGTGGTGAGGCCACGCACGGCGAAGAGCATAAACAGGATGAGCACGGCGCCGCCGCCCAAAAGGCCCATCTCCTCGCCGATGGCCGAGAAGATAAAGTCGGACTCGACGACGGGGATGTTGTTGGCCATGCCGTTGCCGATGCCGACGCCCACCAGGCCGCCGTCGGCCAGCGAAAAGAGCGACTGCACGATCTGGTAGCCCTGGCCCTGGGCATCCTTAAACGGATCGGCCCAAATCTGGAAACGCACCTGAACGTGCGACAGGAACTTGTAGGCGCCCACGGCTCCAACGGCAAGCAGTGCAAGGCCGATGATGACGTACGAAAAGCGTCCCGTGGCAACGTAGAGCATCAGCAAAAAGATGGTATAGAACAGCACGGCCGAGCCCAGGTCGCGTTCGAAGACGACGACGAGCAGGCACACGCCCCACACGGCAAACAGCGGCAGCAGCAGACGGAAGCGCGGGATCTTGAGGCCCAGAATCTTGCGGTTGGAGATAGAGAGCAGCTCGCGGTTCTCGGCCAGATAGCCGGCCAGGAACAGCACGATAAAGACCTTGGCGAACTCGCCGGGCTGGATGGTAAAGCCCGCGATGCGAATCCACAGCTTGGAGCCCGAAATCGTGGTACCGATAAAGATGGGCAGCATCAGCAAAATGATGCCGATAATGCCAAAGGTGTACTTGTAGCGCATGACCACGTCGAGGTTCTTGACCAGCGCGAGCGTTCCCACCATGAGTGCCACCGAGACAAACAAGATGATGAGCTGCGAGATGGCGAGGTCGGGGGCAAGGCGCGTCACGAACGTGATGCCTATGCCCGAGAGCACAAAGACGATGGGCAGGATGGCGGGGTCGGCGCCAGGCGCCAGGATGCGCACGGCGATATGCGCCGCGGCGAAGGCGGCGAACAGGCCGATCGGCACGGCGAGCGTCTCGAAAGAGATTGTGGCGCCCGCGGTGAGCACGTACATCGCGTAGAGCAGGATGACGGGGAACGCCGAGGCGATGAGCAAGAGCAGTTCGGTGTTGCGGCGACTCATAAGCGGCACTCCCTTTCTAATTCTTATCGGAGGCTTCGGCCTCGGCGGACTGTTCGGCGGTTTTCTCGGAATCTGACTCGGAGGTGGATTCCTGATCGGTGTTGTCGCGAATCGTTTGCGCGTCAATCACCTGACGGGTCTGCTCCTCGTCAATTTGATGGCGGTACTTGGAGATGGTGTCCTGTGCGTCGTCGACACTCGTTTGCGGAATGCCCGCCTTCAGGCGGTTCTGCGTGTCTTCGGGCAGGTCGGATAGCTTGATGCTGGTTTCGCTTTCGAGCCAGTGGAGCTTGAACCCGAGCGTCTCGCCAGGCAGGCCGCGCCAAACGGCGACGTTGCCGTGGTAGGTGCCCAAGTAGTACGAGCCGGTGATGCCCGTGTACGCCCAGATGCCCGCCGCCAGCACAAAGACAAGGGCCAGGACGGCGGCGATGGTGACGTTGCGGCGACGGACGCGTTTTGCCTCACGCATGACGCCATCGTCGACCAAGTCGACCACCACTACGGTCACGTTGTCGTGACCGCCGGCGGCGAGCGCCGCGTCCACCAGGTTGTCGACGCAGATCTGCGCGGTCGAGGACTGCGTGGCGATGTTCTCGATATCGCTATCGGGAATCATGCTCGAAAGGCCGTCGGAGCATAGGATCAGACGGTCGCCTTCCTCGATGTGCAGGGTAAAGTGGTCGGCGTACATGGCGGGGTCCGAGCCCAGCGCGCGGGTGATGACCGAACGGTTGGGGTGGACGCGGGCCTCGTCGGCCGTAATCTCGCCGGCGTCCACGAGCTCCTCCACGTAGGAGTGGTCGCGGGTCACGCGGATCAGCGTGCCCTCGTGGAGCAGGTAGGCACGCGAGTCGCCCACATGGGCGATGGCGAGCGTATCGTTTTCGATGTAGGCGCAGGTGGCCGTGCAGCCCATGCCGGGCTTGCCCAAACCGTTGAGGGCGGCCTCGATCACGGCGGCGTTGGCGGCCTCGACGGCTGCGGCCAGGCGTGCGGCATCGGCGGATTGCGGTGCCGTCTTGGCTATGGTCTCGACGGCGATAGAGGACGCCACCTCGCCGGCGGCATGTCCTCCCATGCCGTCGCATACGCAAAAGAGCGGCGACTGCACCAGGTAGGAGTCCTCGTTGTGCGGGCGCACGCAGCCGACGTCGGAGCGGGCACCCCACATGAGCTGCGTTGTGGTGCCGGCGTCATAGGTCGAGTCGGTCTCGATGCGCTCGTCGGCCAGCGGCTCAAAGCTCATGGTCGAACCGGGGTCTTTGAGCTTGGCCTCCACGGCGGCAACATCGATCTCGGCGGTGTCGCCGGGGGAGACGGTGTCGGCATCGTTGTCCGGCTCGGCGTCGGAGATGTCCGGAAGGCTGAGGTCTTCGGTCACGCGGTCGGCGGGATCGGCGTCCTGCTGCGGCTCGACAGCCGCTGGCTCGGGCGTCGCGAAGTGCGACGGCGCGGGCGTGCTCTGGGGTTGAGCGGAGGGCTCGGGAGCTGCGGCGGGCGCGGCAACGGGCTGCTCGACTTCGGCAGGCGTTGCGGACACGGGTGCCGCCTCGGTTGCCGGGGCGACGGGAAACACCGGCGCGGCGGGCTCGGGGGCTGCAAACACGGCAGCGCTCTCGTTAATCGCCTCGGCGACGGGCTCGGCAAAGTGAGCCGGTGCGGGCGTTGCCTCCGGTGCCGCGGGCTGCTCGGCAGCGTGCGCGCCGATGGGGGCGTCGAGCTGCTCGGTGTCGGCGTCCTCGTCATCGGCGAGTGCCGGATATTCTTGAGTTACATGCGAAAGAGGCAGGGAGAACACGGTGTCCTCGGGCTCCACGGGCGCAGGGCCCGCCGGGGCGGCATGAGCCGGCGCGGCCGCGGGGGCGGTCGACGTCTCGGGCATGGTTGTGGACTTGTTCTCCTCGTCGATCATCGACGGTTCACCTTCATGACCACGTCGCCAATCTGGACTTCGTCGCCCTCGCGCAGCGTTGCGGGCTCCACCAGCTGGCGGCCGTTGACGAGTGTGCCGTTAAGCGAGTTGAGGTCCTCGATAATAAGTGCCGGGCCCTGCAGCGAAAAACGCGCGTGCGAGGCCGAGACAAACGGTTCGTTGATGCAGATGTCCGACGACGGCGAACGGCCGACGATGACGGGGCCGAGCATATCCACGTGGATGCCGCGGATGCCGCGCGGGCCCTTGTCCACATCGATCGTCCAGATGGCCGAGTCGCGGCGCTGGCCGCGCACGAGCCCCACGCCGGTCTTCATGACGGCAAACAGGAAGATGTAGAGCAGGACGACCAGGACAATGCGGCCTGCAAACAGGACGATATCGATGTTCATAAGCGACTATCCCCTAAATTCGAACGTGCTCAGGCCAAACGTCAGCAGGTCGCCGTTGCGCAGCGGGCAGCGCGTGATGCGGCGGTTGTTGACGAGCGTGCCGTTGGTGGAGTTGAGGTCTTCGATTGACCAGTCCGAGCCGGTAAAGGTGAGCTGGGCATGACGGCGCGACACGTTGGGGTCGCGCAGGGCGATGTCGGAAACCGAGCGCTCGCGACCGATGGTCACCTGCGCGGAGGTGATGGCGTGGCTCTCGCCGTTCACGACGTCGACGAGCTGGGCAAGCGGACGCTGCGGGGCGCGAGGGCTTGCCATGTTGGAGGCGATGCTGGCTGCGGCGCCAAGGCCCACGGCGGCGCCGGTCGCGGCGGCTCCGCCCATGCCGGCAAGCGCGTCGCGCGAGACGGTTTGGGGCACGGGAATGGGTGCGGCGGCGGGGTCGGGCACATTGGGCGCAAAGGGGTCGGCCGTGACAAGCGGGTCGGGAGTGGCAGCACGAGGTGCCGGCTGCTGCTGCGGCATGGCAGCGGGGTGCTGCTGCGGGGCGGCAAACTGCTGCTGGCCGGCGCGCGGGGCGCTGACGGCACGGCTTGCGGCCGAGTTGTTCTGGCCCAGGCCGTTTTGGTAGGCGCGCTCTTCCTCGTACAGGCGACCGAGCGTGGGGGCATCGACGTTCTCGGCAAAGACCGAGAACTTGCCGCCGCGCAGCTGCGGGTCGATCATAAAGCGAACGAGGGGCTCGCCGACGAAGACGTAGCGGCGCTTTTCAGCCTGCGCTTTCACAAACTCGCGGACCTCACGCGAAAGCTCGGGGTAGAACGGGGCGAGCATGGGGTCGTCGTCGGCGGCAATCAGGATGGTATAGAGTGCCGGCGCGGTGTTGACGCCGTTGATCACCAGAGTCTGATCCTCCATGTCGCGAGCGGCCTGCTTGGCAAGCTTCTTAAAGGAGAACGGGGCACGGGTGGCACCGAAGATGCCGGCCACGTGGTCCTCGAAGATGTTCAGGAAGTTCACGAAAGATCACTCTCCGTATAGGTTCTTTGGTATCCGAGCAAATAAAGGCATATCCCAACGATTATAGAGGATAGGATTCCCGCAACCGCCGCCTTGGCGACGACCGGGCCCGCAAGGCTGGCAATTTCCATATGGTGTGCAAGACAAAACGACACCGCCGAGCCAATGCCGACGACGGCAATTGCGACGATGGAGGTAAGGTCCGACCCCTGCTCGGCACGCTTGGCATGGGCGTTGAGCAGCAGCGATGTTGCCGCGGCTGTTGCTGCGATCAGTGCGAAGGCGGCCCAGAGGAACGCGTCGCCCAGCGCTGCGGTGACATTGCCAAACCCCAGTACGCCTCCCGCAGAGAGAGCTGCTGCAGCAAGGCAGGCAAAGAACGCGCCCGTGCCCGTAGCCGCCGCGGCACTTGCCGGACCGAGCCAAAACGCCGCAAAGCCCGCGGCTGCCCCGGATGCCATCAGGGTGTCGCCGGTTAGACAGCCCAGTGCAAGCGCACAGGTGAGCGCCGCGCTCGCGGCCGCCTCGGTGCGTCCCCAGGCGATCCACCAACCGGACATGGCGGCGGCAAAAATGACCGCGACCGGCAGCATCGACAGAATGCCCTGTGCCTGCATGGTGGCGTTGGCCATGAGCACCAAAAAGCCCACGGCCGAGATGGCCGAGCCGATCTGCGGGGCCAGGCCGGCTGCCGCACCGATCGCGATGGCCGCGACGACCAAGCCGGGAAGCGCGGCGACGCCGGCTGTCTGCATAAGCAAGAAGCTAAAGGCTCCACACGAGAGAGCCGAGATGGCGCGCATGGTGTAGTTGCGCGCGCGGCCCCAGCGCGTGCCCACCCAGCCAAGTGCGGGGTCGACCTCGATGGCGTCATCCTCGTAGGGCAGTGACTCCATATCGTCTGCCGCGCACTCGTCATCCGAAAGCTCGCCTACCATCTGCTCCAAGCTGCGACGGCCTTCGCGCACGCTTCCCAAGCCGGCAAGGAGTCGGTCGCAGAATGCCTCGATGCTATCGGGGCGGTCTTGCGGCATGGGGGAGAGGGCGCTCATGAGCGCCGCCTCGGCCCCCGGGGGAAAGTGCGGGATGAGCTCGCTAGGGTAGGTGGCGCCGCCGATGATGCGGCCGAGCGAGTCGGCGGGCGTGGCGGCCATAAAGGGGGCGCTGCCGCACAGACCCTCGTAGATCACGCAGGCGAGGGCAAAGACATCGGCGCGCTCGTCGACCGTGCCGGTCTCGATATCGAGCTGCTCGGGTGGCATGTAGCCGATGGTGCCACCGCGCGAGCCGCCAAAGCCGCCGGCGGACGACAGCCGCGCCATGCCAAAGTCGGTGAGCTTTACATTGCCCGAGTGGTCGATGAGCACGTTGGCGGGCTTAATATCCAGGTGGAGTACGCCGTTGCTATGGGCGAAGGTGAGCGCCTGGCCCAGCGCGTCGGCAATGGCAGCAGCCTCGTCAAAGGTGAGCGAGTGGCCATCCACGCGATGCAAAAACTCGGCCAACGACATACCGTCGACATACTCCATGACCAGGTAGGCATAGGCGGTGTCGTGCGTAAAGTCGATAACCTGCACGATATTGGGATGTTGAAGCATGGCGGCGGTGTGCGCCTCGCGCAGTACATCCATGATGTCGCTGGCGGGCATGCCGGCGCCGTTGATAAGGGGGATACGCTTAATGGCCACGCGGCGGCGCAGATGCGTGTCGCGGCAGATCTCGATGGAACCAAAGCCGCCGGTCGCAAGCGTCTCGAGCGGCTGGTACCGCTTGAGCAGCTCGCGAGAGCTGGTGCCCTCCAAGGGAACGTCCGGCGAGAACCGGGCGGTATGTTGCGAGAAAAGCGGCATGGCCAACCCTCGTGCGTTTAAAGTTCGTTTGCGAGCGGCGGGCGCGGGGCCGAGCCATTCGCGGTGGCATAGATGCTGCTAGTGTAGCACGCTCGGGCGCATGGTGAAGGTAGCGGGGCGAGGTGGCCTGTCTGACTTGGCCTTAGCGCTTCTTCTTGTTCTTCTTCTGCTTGCGCTGTTTGGCCTTTGCATTCTTGGGCTCGCTTTCCTGCTTGGCCTTGGCAACGGCCTTTTCGGCCTTCATCTTCTTGCGTTTGGTCTCGATGCGGAGTTTTTTGTTGATGCGCGCCTTAAGGAAGGGGCCAAACTGCTCGGCATCGCCGCGAATAAAGGTGTCCTTAGGGATAGTCACGCCCTGGTCGGCGAACATGGCCACAAAGATGCGCTCGCCGTCGAGCACGTGGTCGAGTTTCTCAAACGGGAAGAACTGCGACTTGCCGCTCTTGCCCCAGACCATCAGGCCGTCCTCGTTGGCGGCGACGCGGCGGTAGCGGCCGCCCATGGACTCGTCGGCCTCGACGGCATCGATATAGTCGCGGGCGAGCGTGTGGTGCAGGTTCTTGCTCCACCAGGCCAAAAAGGCGCCGAATACGATCAGGACGACGCCGAACTTGATCCAGTTGCCTCCGGCTACCAGCATGCCAACACCCAGCAGGGCGGCAATCGCGGCGGCGACGTACAGGGATCCGCGGCGTCTGGGCGAGGCGACTAGGCGGGCGAAGTCGGTGACGAGGTCGTTTTCGTACTGGTACTCGTTGAGGTACAGAATACCGTCATCGGCTGCGGCCTGCGCCTCGAGCGCGACCTCGACCTGGTCGGCTGCTTCGGAGGGAACGAGGTTGCTCTCTGCGTCTGCCATGCTCTTTGGACTCCTATCGCGGCGGGCTCGCCGTACGGGTTATTATGGAATGCAGTATGCCGTGCGACCGTGTGGCCGCCGCGGCAACAAGACTCAGTATACCCGGGGGAGCACCCATGGAATCGTTGTACCGAAAGTATCGCCCGCTCACCTTCGACTCCGTGGTGGGCCAGCAGCATATCGTCTCGACGCTCGAGCACGCCATCACCGAGGGACGCCTGTCCCACGCGTACCTGTTCTGCGGACCGCGCGGTACGGGCAAGACCACCATGGCGCGCATTCTGGCCAAGGCGCTGCTGTGCCGCAATGCCGAGGCGGCGCGCGCCGAGGGTGCGAGCGGCTGCATGCCCGACGGCACCTGTGAGGAGTGCGAGCTCATCGCCGAGGGCAACCACCCCGATGTCTATGAGCTCGATGCCGCAAGCCGCACGGGCGTGGACAACGTGCGCGAGGAGATCATCAACTCCGTCAACTTTGCCCCGGTGCGCGGCAAGTACAAGATCTACATCATCGACGAGGTCCACATGCTCACGACGGCGGCGTTCAACGCGCTGCTCAAGACGCTCGAGGAGCCGCCGGCACACGTGATCTTCGTGCTGTGCACCACCGACCCGCAAAAGATTCTGGAGACCATCCTCTCGCGCTGTCAGCGCTTCGATTTCCACCGTATCGGCAACGAGGATATCGAGCATCGCCTGTCCTACGTGTGCGAGCAGGAGGGCTTCGATTACGACGACGAGGCGCTGGCCATCGTGGCGCGCCATGCCAAGGGCGGCATGCGCGACGCGCTCTCCACGCTGGAGCAGCTGAGCGTCTTCGGAAACGGCACCGTGCATGCGGACGATGCCCGCTCGCTTTTGGGCGAAGTTTCGGACCAGATTCTGGGCGAGTTTGCGCGCGCCATTGCTGATCGTGATGTCGCCGAGCTGTATGGGCTTATTCGCGCGCAGGTCGAGGAAGGTAACGATCTGCTGGAACTGACGCGCGACCTGGTGGCGCATGTGCGCGACGTGTATGTGGCCTGCGTTGCCGGTGCCCGCGCCGAGCTGTTTGAGGGCGGCCCCGAGCAGGCCGAGGCGCTTGCTGCCGAGGCCGCTGCCTTTGGCGAGCACTCGGCCGACCGTCTGGCCCGCGTGCTGACGGTGCTCGATGATGCCGCGCTGGAGATGAGGGGCGCGAGCGACGTGCGCCTGGTGCTCGAGATCGCCTGCACGCGCCTGGCACGTCCCGAGGCCGATCTGACCATTGAGGCTCTGGCCGAGCGCGTGGCTCGCTTGGAGGCCATGGTTGCCAACGTCGCCGTTCCGGCGAGCGTGGCTGCTGCTCAGGCCGCCGCGCCTGCAGCATCCGTACCCGCTGCTGCCCAGCAGCCGACGCTCATTTCGGGCGCCCGTGCTGCCGCTCCTGCGGCGACCGCCGCCCCCGCTGCTATGTCCGCGCATCAGGGTGGCATGCCTTGGGACCGCGGCGCTGCTGTTCCGGCTGCCCAGCCTGCGCCCAAGCCCGCGGCTCCGGCTCCCGCGCCCAAACCCGTAACGCCTGCACCTCAACCCGTTGCAGCTCCGGCTCCCGCGCCTGCTGCATCGACCGTGCCGGTGTCCAAGCCCAACAACGCCGCCCAGGTTGCCGCCGCCGGTGCTGCCGAGACCCCCGCGGTCGAGGACGCCGGCGAGCTCCAGCGCAAATGGGCCGAGGTTGTAGAGCGTGTCAAGGCGCGTCAGGCTTCCTACGCAGGGCTTTTGCTCAACGCCCGTGCCACGGCCGACGACGGCTCCAAGCTTACGGTCTCGTTCCCCGCGGGCTCAACCTTTGCCATCAAGATGCTCGGTCGCGCCGACACGCAGTCGGTGGTCCTGCCGACGGTCTGCGCGGTCTTCGGTCGTCGCACCGTCGACTACGTTCTGGATGGAGGTGGCACGCCGGCTCCTCAACATGAGGAGCATTCTCCATCTGCACGGGCTGCGGCATCTGCGGACCCGCAACCCGTGTCCTCGGCGGCCCCTGTATCCTCGAGCGCCAGCGCTCCGCAGCAGCAAGCGACGCCGGTGATGGCACTGACCCCGTCGGCGCCTAAGCCCGCCACGCCCAAACCTGCTGCCCCGGCGCCTGCGTCCAAGTCGTCCGACCTGGCCAAGGCTCCCTGGCTGCGCTCCGACAACCCTGCCGGCGCTCCCGCTACGGGCAAGCTTCCGACCGAGCCCGCGCCCCGTGCGCCCGAGCGCTCTGCCGCTCCCAAGGCTCAGCCGTCTGCACAGTCTGCGCCGTGGGAATCCGAGCAGGTTCCCTACGACGATGCCATGGTCGGCGGTTTTGCTGCCGATGCCGGCGGGGATGATCTGCCCCCGTTCGACGTGCCGGGTGCGGCGTCCGCGCCCAAGCCCTCTGCAACTGCCCCCAAAGAGGAGGACGCCTCCGCTGCTCCCTGGGAATCCAACCCCGGCGCCGGCAGTCCCTTCGGCCACCAGGGTGCAGCCCCGAGCATCCCGCAGACCGAGGACGAGGCCAAAGCCCTCATCCGCAGCGTCTTCGGCCAGTCCACCATCTTCAAACCGGTGGAGTAACCGTGCGGAAGGGCATATAAGCCGAATTATGCAACCTTACATAATTCGGCCTTGCATAGTCTTGGGCGGCGCGTCACGCTAGAGGACATGTATATCGACTAGGGTAGCGTGTCCGCCCCGCTCGCTTGCCCCGCGCCGTGGTACGATTTTTGAGTTTGAAAGTCCCGCCGCGCCCCGGCTGCCCTTGCAGCTCGTTGCGCGGCCGCACGTAAAGGAGCCATTATGGCCGGTATGAACATGCAGCAGATGATGAAGCAGGCTCGCAAGATGCAGGAGCAGCTTGCCGCCGCGCAGGAGAATCTCAAGTCCCAGACCGTCGACGCCTCTGCCGGCGGCGGTATGGTCAAGGTGACCGTTAACGGCGAGATGGAGCTCGTCAACCTCACCATCGATCCCGATGCGCTTGATCCCGAGGACGTCGATATGCTGCAGGACATGATCATGGCTGCTGTCAACGAGGCTGTCCGCGGCGTCAACGAGCTTGCCAACAAGCAGATGGGCGCCATCACCGGCGGCCTCAACATCCCGGGCATGCCGTTCTAAGACGCGCATATATATGAGTGCGAATCACAGTCTGCAAAAACTGCTCGATGAGCTGGGTCGTCTGCCGGGCATTGGTCCCAAGTCGGCCCAGCGCATCGCCTATTACCTGCTCGAGGCCGATGCCGAGGAGGCCCGCCGCCTGGCCGAGGCCATCCTGGAGGTCAAGCAGGAGGTCCACTTTTGCAGCCGTTGCTTTAACTACGCCACGGCCGACGAGTGCTCCATCTGCCAGGACCCGATGCGCGATACCACTCGCATTTGCGTGGTGGGCGAGCCGCGCGACGTCCAGGCAATCGAGCGCACGGGCAGCTACCATGGCCTGTACCATGTGCTGGGCGGCGTGATCAGCCCCATGGACAAGATCGGTCCCGAGCAGCTGCATATCCGCGAGCTGCTGGCGCGCCTGGGCCACGAGGACATCCACGAGGTCATTATCGCCACCAACCCCAACATTGAGGGCGAAACCACGGCGAGCTACCTTGCTCGCACCATCAAGCCATTGGGCGTTGAGGTATCGCGTCTTGCGAGCGGCCTTCCCGTGGGCGGCGACTTGGAGTATGCCGACGAGCTTACGCTTGGCCGCGCTATCGAGGCCCGCCGCGCGATCTAGGCGGCGTCAGCTCCACGGTATGTCCCGTCGGCCTGCCGCACGGGGCACTCATAATTGGGCACGCGTTCATGCGTTTGTTGTGCAACAAACCTGCTTTCCATCCGCTTATCGCGTGGATGGGTCCACTCGCACCTCGTATTTGCCCATTCGTTGCGCAACCTTTTGGGTTCGCTGATACACTCAAATGTGGATATGAAAGAATGCGCCGCTTTTAAGCGGCGTGTTTTTGTTGGAGGAGAACGCATGCGGCCCGCTGGCACTCAGACAAAGCATGACGCCGCGGTGCGCATGCGACGCCGGCTGGGCCTGGCGCCTCGGGCGTACGTGCTGCTGTCTTGCTCGCTCGTGCTGGTCATAGCCGGTGTTTCGGCTTATGGCATGACGGTGCCGTCCATGGTGCAGGCGCATGCTGCGCGCGAGCTGCATATTGGGCGCAAGGCCAAAAGCGACTTGGGAACGACAACTGGATATGCGTGGACGAGCGTGGTCGGGCGCACCGTGTTTGGCGTCGATCCTGCGGACGAGGGCGAGCGGGCGTCCAACGAGATCACGCTGGCAAACGGCAAGACCATCGTGCTCACCAACACCAAGGTCATTACGGAGCTTTCCAATAACAGTGTGGCTTCTGTCGTTAACAAGGCGGAGCAGCAGAAGGAGCAGGATACGCAGCAGGCGGGCAAGCCCGGCGGCTCGGACGGGTCCGGTTCTGGCACCGGTTCGGCGGGCTCGGACGGCGGTTCCGGTTCGGGTTCCGCCTCTGGCGGTGGATCTTCGAGTGGCGGCTCGACGGACGGCGGTGCCGGCGGCGACACGAGCTCGGGTGGTCTCTCGGCTGCCGAGGAGGAGAGAATCCACAATTGGCTCGTGACCAAATACAACATGCTCGATGGCTATGTCGCCCGCGCCAATAGCGTGGTCTCGACCTATAACGCAACAGGCGATACCGGGCCGTGCGATAGCCTGGCCAACGATATGTTCGTCATCCGTGCCGAGTTTGGCCGGCAAACGTTTTCTCCCAAGTCAAAGTGGTATCGGCAATACGCCAACCTGTGGGGCTGCTACACCAATCTGTGCCAATGGGTGGGGCATTACGGCGATGACGACGTCGCGCTCAACAACTTCAATACCAAAGTGGCGGCGATCGCCCTATGACGAATAGCCTTGCTTCTAGCGCATCGTGCGCGCTAAACCGCGACCCTATGGTGGGCCTGCGCCTGGCGCGCGTTGGAGGGTTTGAGCCTGCTATTGCGCTGAGCCCGGATGAGTTGCCCGTCTACCAACGTCGATTTGCGATGCTGTTTGCCGATGACGCCACCATGCGCCGTGGCGGCATCGGCCGCGTGACGCGTGCCGTCAACGCGCAGGGTGAGGCCGTGGCGCTCAAGCAGCTCATCTTGCCAACGCGCGATGGGTTTGACGATGACGCTGCACACGAGGCGCTGGTCACCAAGTTCGAGGCGGCGTTTCGTGAGGAGTATGAATGTCATCGCGCCCTCTCGGGCCTTAAGGGCTTTCCCCGCCTCTATGGATGGGGCGAGGTCGACGGCGTGCCCGCGATTGTCATGGAATGGGTCGAGGGCGAGACGCTGGCTCGCCTGCGTTCGCGCCTTGCCGTGGACGATGCCGGGCGCCTGTCGCCGCTCGTGGCGGCGCGCTTGGGTCGCGACCTGTTCGATCTGCTCTGCCGTATGAACCTGGTGGGCGAGGGATTCGTCCATCGCGATATCTCGCCCGCTAATATTATGGTGCGCACGGCGCGCCTGCCGCTCGACCGACAGCTTGCCGAAGGCACTTTCGACCTGTGCTTGATCGACTTTGGCTCGTCGCTGGCGCTCGAGCCCGCCTCTGCGGCGGCCGGCACCGGCGGCAAGGCGTCGTTTACCGAGCGCTATGCCACGTTGCGCCGCGCGACGGTGGCCTACGCCCCGCCCGAGATGCTCACCGACGATATTCCCGACCTGCGCATGCTTCGCATGTCGCCGGCAATCGATGTCTATGCGGCGGCGAGTACGGTCTACGAGCTCATCGCCGGTGTCGCGCCGTACGAAGTAGCGCCGGGTGCGTCGGGTACTTCGGGCTCGCGCAAAAAGACGCGCGATATCGCCAGCCCTTATCGCCTCAAGATGGATACGCTGCCCGATTATCCCGTCGGCGCCCACGCGCCCGGCTGCGACTTGACGCAACTGCTGCGACGCGAGCCCGATGTGGCACTTGCCGCGGCCGAGCAGGCTCAGCAACTGGGGCTCGATCCAAATTCCGAGGATCTGCGCGATGCGCTGGCGTTTGTCGACGCTCAGCTGTTCGATGTGGTGATGGCCTGCCTGTCCTGCCATCAGGAAGATCGTCCCGAGCCGGCTGCGGTGGAGGCGGCGCTCTCGACATTTTGCGACCACTATGCGCAAAATGTCGCCCGCTCGCTTCGCGCCGAGCCGCTCATGCCGTGCCCGATGGAGGCGTCGGGGCACACGGCCCGGCGCGCGGCGATGGTTGGTGCGACGGCGGTATGCGGCGTGCTTTGGGCTGTGGTCGTGGTATCAGCGGCACTGTTGGCGTCGGGCGCCCATGTGACGATTGCCGCGGGGCCTCTTATGTGGTCCGGAAAGTTGCCGGGCATCGTCGCCGCGCTGGCGTTGGCGCTGCCGGGCATGGTGGGCATCGCTGCCGGGGCCTTGGCGCGCGACCGCCGTGCGGGATTCCTGCGGGGCGTGTTGGTCCTTTCTGCCTGCGAGGTTCCGGCGCTGGTCACACTCGCATGTGCCGTGTTTTCCCAGCATGCCGTGGCGGGTGGCCTGGTGGCCGCCTTACTTGCAACCTATGCGCTCACGTGGTTTTTGCTGGCGATGGGGTTTGCTTTTGAGCTTCCTGTCGTGTCAGCGCGACGTGCGAAAATTCCCATGGCGACGCCGCTTGCCGGTGGGGCCGCGGCTGCCCGTGCCTTTGGCAGGCCGGCCGAAGTATCTGACACTATCTCTGCGACCAAGGAGGGCTAAGCTATGGCTTCTCAAGCTGAGCTCACCCCGTGCGGGGCAATGTTTGACATCTTTAAGCGTGCGGCGCACCTGAGCCATATCGAGCTGTGCGGCCTGGTGCTCTCGAGCCGCCCGCTCGCCGACGGCCGTAGCCCGCAGAGCCGTGCCGCCGATCGCTCCTGGGTTTCGCGCTTTATCGTGCGCGCGCCGGTCGGCACGCTGCAAGAACGTTATTTTGCCGATTACGGCACCTCGGCCGCGCGCATCATGTCGCAGCTGGCCTTGCGCCGTCGCAATCCCATGGACGCCGCTGCCGTGACCAATATGGTGTGCGGCCCGGCTGGCGAGCCCATGGTGCGGGCACTCGAGGAATGCCATCAGGACACGAATCTCTATCGCAATGCGCTCGAGCGCCTGTCGCAGGCGGCTGAGCTCATGCCCGCCGAGCGCGCCGAGGCCATCCTGGTGCTGTTTGTCGCCGTGGGCTGCTCGGCAGATGTCCGCTCGTCGGTGACCTATGCCATCGACTACGCTCATGCGACCTGTGGCGGCGCCACGTCGACGCCGCGCTCGCTGAGCACATCTTCAGTCACAGGCGAGCACGAGGCTTCGCCGGCGCATCCATTGGGACTGCTGCGCGTGCAAAACGGCTACGTGGTGAGCGCCCCGCGCTGGATCCAGCCGAGTGAGGAAGGCGTCGAGATCGGCGCGCTGGCCACGGGGGAGGGCGACATCACCGACGTCGGCGACGACGTCTCGGCCCGTCATGCCCATATCTGGTGCGATGCTCAAAATGTCTGGCACGTCGAGGACTTGTCATCCACCAATGGAACCGTGGTGGTAAACGGTGCCACGAGCGTGTGCATCCAGGTGGAGCCCGGTCGCTCCGCCCAGCTCAATCCCGGCGACGAGCTCAAGCTCGGCGAATCCACCACCTACGCCATCCTCCTCGGCGCCCTCTAACTCTTGGACGCATAACGCATGAGAGTGGATAATCTCCCACTTTTGGCCAAGATCCAGGCAAAAAGTGGGAGATTATCCACTCTCGATGCAGGCTGCGACTTTTCCGTCCGAGGGGCCATCTCGCCCCTTGACGGTCACCCGGGGTAAACCTTTACCGCCCGCCTATATTTGCCGAAATTACACTTGACGGCGGGGTACAATAAACCAGCATGCGGATTTCCGTTGCGGGCGCTTCCCATCGCCGGGGCGTGCCCGGGAGCATCCGGCATGCGGCCTTTGCGGCGCTCGGTCATGTGCAAGACGGGCGGTCGGACCTGTGGAGCGCGCCAGTCGCCCCTCGCCTCGGCATGCCTTCTCTCCACGCCATGTACCTGCTGCTCAGTCTGCCTGCCAGATGATTGGAAGCAACAACGAAAATCCCATCACGCCAACATCCCGGCGATCGCCGGGGCCTGTATACCTATATGAGAGGAGAGGGGTATATGGCGCGTAAGTTTAAGTCTATGGACGGCAACGAGGCGGCCGCATATGTTTCGTATGCGTACACCGAGGTAGCGGGAATCTATCCCATTACGCCGTCCAGCCCGATGGCCGACCATGTCGACCAGTGGGCGGCCCAGGGTCGCAAGAACATCTTCGGCACCCCGGTCAAGGTCGTCGAGATGGAGTCCGAGGCAGGTGCAGCCGGTACCGTTCACGGTTCGCTGGGCGCCGGCGCTCTGACCACCACCTACACGGCTTCTCAGGGCCTGCTCCTGATGATCCCGAACATGTACAAGATCGCGGGCGAGCAGCTCCCGGGCGTCTTCCACGTCTCCGCGCGTTGCGTCGCTTCGCACGCCCTGAACATCTTCGGCGATCACTCCGACGTCATGGCCTGTCGCCAGACCGGTTTCGCCATGCTCGCCGAGGGTAACGTCCAGGAGGTCATGGACCTCTCGCCGGTGGCTCACCTTGCCGCCATCGAGGGTAAGACCCCGTTCCTTAACTTCTTCGATGGCTTCCGCACCAGCCACGAGATCCAGAAGGTCGCCATGTGGGACTACAAGGATCTTGCCGAGATGTGCGACATGGACGCCGTCCAGGCTTTCCGCGATCACGCGCTCAACCCTGAGCACCCGCATACCCGCGGCAGCCACGAGAACGGCGACATCTTCTTCCAGAACCGCGAGGCCTGCAACAAGGTCTACGACGAGCTCCCTGCCGTCGTCGAGGGCTACATGAAGAAGATCAACGAGAAGCTCGGCACCGATTACGGCCTGTTCAACTACTACGGCGC
>CAKUFW010000023.1 GCA_934650975.1 uncultured Collinsella sp.
GCGGGCTCCGTATCCAAAAAGACCGCCTTGGCGTGGTTGGCCACGACGATGCTCTCGTACAGGCCAAAAGCCGGCGTAGGGATAATGACCTCGTCGCCGGGGTTGAGCATGGCCATGAATGTTGCCGACAGGGCCTCGGTTGCGCCGTCCGTGAGGATGACCTCATCCGCCGAAAACGAAAGGCCTGCGTCACCCATATATGTGGACAGCGCCTCGCGCAAGGCGGGGCGGCCGTTGTTGGGCGGATAGTGCGTGTCTCCGCGGTTGAGCGATGCGGTCACCTCGGCGCTGATCACGTCGGGCGTGGGAAAATCGGGCTCGCCAAGTGCGAGCGCAATGCATCCCGGATGCTGCGCGGCGAGTGCGTTGATTCGGCGGATGCCGGAGGGCTTGAGCGTGGCAAGCGAGGTATTCATGGGCAGGCGCATGGCATTCCTTTCGTAAGGGTTGCACTAGGATAGCGCGGCGGAGGGCTGGCAGACGGTGTAACCTAAACGGAAACGGACTGGAAAGGAGATGGCATGGAGGCGACCGCGCGCGGCGATGTACCAAAAACGCTGCAAACCATCGCGTATATCAGCATTACCGATAACGCAGATCTTGAGTTTTTGCTCTGGGACCTTCAGGATGCCATTGCGGCCTATGCGCGGCTTTCCGGTACTTCGCTCCCCCGCCCGGTCGATCTGGGAACGGGTGATGGCGTCAGCGCTGTGGACGGCATCGTGCTTGCTGTTGAGGATGCGCTCGATAACGAAGCGATGGCCGCTGTTGAACAGGTGTTTGATTGCATTGAGGGCATGGAAACTCGCATCTATGTCATCGTTCAAGCTGCCTACGGAAGCGCTGAACAGGCGCACGTTGCAGTTGGCCGCCTGCGCGAAGCATGCGAGCATCGAGGGCTGTCGTGGTGTGGTGGCGTCACTGTCTGCGCCGGTTCCGGCATCGCGACGCTTCGTCATTCCCCACGCATGGGGCTCCTGCGACGGCCGTTTTCCGAAGCCATTGACATGCTGGTAGGTGCCGTGCGCATGGGCTGCTCGGTTGAGCATGCGCAGCGACTTGGCAGCGGCAATGCCGATGACGTCGACACCGATGGCATGGTTTATGCCGAACCCGCGCTGCCCGCACCGATTTGGCGTAACGCTATGAAATATCTCGGCAGCCGCTCATACATCTAAATTAACAAGCTACCCAGTCAACAGCCTCACGCCAGCGCTCGACAAGCCGATCCAGGCGCCATGCCGCGTTGGCGGGACTCGTCGACGGCAAGACGATAGCCGGCAACCCCGTCCGCTCTTGCAGATAGCGTTTGTAGAGCCGCCCGGCAGTGCCGCCGTTGCAAATAACGATTTCGATAGGGGCCGCATCGGTAATACGCTCGATACGCGCCGGCACGACATTTTTGATGCTGGCGTCGCTCGAGCCCTTGATGTCGCAACTCTCGATCACGTCCCACAGGGCCACACCGCCGTTTAGCAGCATAGCCCGCTTGACGGCAATCGAAGCGTCGAGCGTCGCGAGTTCACTGCTCGACAACGGCTCCCCCTCGTTGGGTGGCACGGGCGCACCAAGGCACGCAGCCATTACGCGCCAAAAGCGGTTCTGGGGGTTGCCGTAATAGAAGGCGTTGGCACGCGAGAGCACTGAGGGAAACGAGCCCAGCACCAAAACGCGCGAGCGTTCGTCAAACACGGGTTCAAACCCATGCTCAATATGCTGATATCCCTCGTCCGGCGCAGTCATGAGCTAGACCCTCAGCAGATAGCGCACCTCGTAGGGTGCAAGCTCAAGGGAGCCCGACAGCTCGACCGTGGGCGCACCATCGGCAAGCAGGTCGACGAAAGAGCCGTTGAGCTCGCCGGCTCCAAAGGTATAGGGCTCGTCCACGGCATTGACCGCCACGAGCGCCGTCGCGTCGTCGCAGGCGCGCTCGAACAGCAGCTGCTTGTTCTGGATCACCACGTTGCGATAGGCGCCGTAGTTGAGGGCGTGGGCCGCCGCGTCGTTTGCCGAGCGCAGGTGCGTCAGCTGCGTGACGAATGCCGTCAGCTCGTTGGGCGCCGGCTCGTCAAGCGCAGGACGCAACGCCCAGTCGCCGTCGGGGCCACCCTTTTCGCCGGCAATTCCCCACTCGCTGCCATAGTAGACGCATGGGATGCCCGGCATGCCAAAGAGCATGCCGTAGGCGGGGCGCAGGCAGGACTTGTCCGTCAGGATGCTCGCCAGGCGCGGCACGTCGTGGTTGTCGACAAACGACAGCAGGTGCTTGCCGCGGTAGATGCACCAGGAATCGCCGCCAAACTGGCGATGCAGCGAATGGGCGATCTCGAACATGTTGACCGAGTTAAAGCTGGAGTACAGGCCCTTATAACACTCGTAGTTAGTACAGGAGTCGAGCATCTCGTCGTTGACGATCTGGTTGTAGTCACCGTGGAGCGTCTCGCCGATCAGCACAAAGTCGGGCTTGAGCTCGCGGGTAAAGGCGTGCAGGCGGCGCATAAAGTCGCGGTCGAGCATGTAGGCGACGTCCAGGCGCAGGCCGTCGACGCCAAAGACCTCGGCCCAGCGGCGCACGGATTCGAGCAGGTAATCGACTACGGCGGGGTTTTGCAGATTGAGCTTCACGAGCTCAAAATGGCCCTCCCAGCCCTCGTACCAAAAGCCGTCGCCGTAGCACGAGTCACCGTCAAAGCTAATGTGGAACCAGTCCTTGTAGGGCGAGTCCCATTTGCGCTCCTGCACATCGCGGAAGGCCCAAAAGCCGCGGCCGACGTGGTTGAAGACGGCGTCGAGCACCACGCGGATGCCATGGGCGTGCAGCGTCTCGCACACGGAGGCAAAGTCGGCATCCCCACCCAGGCGACGGTCGATGTGGCGCAGGCTGCGCGTATCGTAGCCGTGGCTGTCGGATTCAAGCGGCGGGTTGATCAGCACAGCGCCAATGCCGAGTTCCCGCAGGTAGTCGGCCCATTGGGCGATCTTTGTGATGGGGGCATCGGGGTTGACTGTGGCATCGGCGGTCTGGGCGAGCTCATCCTCGGCAACGGGCGCGGCGTTTTCGCGCGGAGCTCCGCAAAAGCCCAGAGGATAGATCTGATAGAACGTCGTCTCGTATGCCCACATAGCAACCTCCCGGTAAGCTCAACACAACGACATCCATTGTATGCCCGCCGCGCATCCCCTCCCCCAAAATAAGTTGCGGTGAAATACGGACTGTTTGCCAGGTTTATGGGCTAAACAGTCCGTATTTCACCGCAACTGATGAGGGGATGTGGTTAGGCGACGGCTTTGGCGCGGCGGATGGCCGGGAACATCACCGTGATGGCGAGGATGACGCCGACGACGGCAATCGCGCCGCCTGCGTAGCCGATCCAGGCAATGCCGGGGCCCGACACGACGGCGCCGCCTATCGCGGTGCCCGTACCGATACCGAGGTTAAACAGGCCCGAGAAGATCGACATGGCGACGGCCGACGAATCCGCCGGCGTGTACTTGATGAGCTCGGCCTGGAACGCCACGTTAAAGGCCGTGGCGCAGCAGCCCCACAGCGCGCAGACGGCGAGGACCGCGGCGAGCGACGCTGCAGCCGGCCCCATGAGCAACAGAGCCAGCGGCACGCCGGAGAGCGTGATCGCAAGAAACGGGAAGCGGTGCCCGTCGAACAGACGGCCGAACAGCCAGCTGCCCAGCAGGCCGGAGCAGCCGAACGCCGTCAGCGTCATGGTGATGGCGCTCGCATCGACATGCGCGACCTGAGCCAGGAAAGGCTCAATATAGCTGTAGCCCGCGTAATAGCCGGTCGCCATGAACACCGTGACCACATAGAGCGCGATGAGGAACGGGTTCTTGAGCAGCTCGGGCAGCTGCTTGAGCGTAAAGCGCTCGCCAGCCGACATAGCCGGGAACACGGCGGCCTGGTACACCACCGCAGCGGTGGAGAAGGCTCCGACCACGGCAAACGTCATGCGCCAGCCGACGGCCAGGCCGATGGCGCGGCCGAGCGGCAGGCCGAAGATCTGCGCGATGGACGAGCCCGTGGCAATCATGCTGATGGCAAGCGCTCCGTGACGGGTATCGACCAGGCGCGAGGCCATGATCGATGCGACTGACCAGAACACGGCGTGCGCACAGGCGACCACCAGGCGCGCGCAGACCAAAATGGGATAGGTCGGAGCCAAGGCGGACAGGAACTGGCCAAGCGAGAACACGGCCAGCACGCCCAGCAGCATCCGCTTAAACTCAAAGCGCGAGGCGAACACCATGAGCGGCAACGACAGCAGCATGACGCCCCAGGCATAGACCGAAATCATGATGCCAGCTTGGGCCTCGGTGAGCGAAAACGATGCGGCGATATCGGTCAGCAGGCCGATGGGCATGAACTCCGACGTGTTGAACACGAACGCGCAGCAGGTGAGCCCGATGAGCGGGAGCCACTGCTTGAGCGTGATGCCGTCTTGCCTTGCTCGACTCATATATAACGTCTCCAATCATTTTGAGCGGAGGCGATTATATAGCAACGGTCCCGCATCCGTCAGTAACGGACACGGGACCGAAAACAATTCGACACATGGAGGTCTACGCGGTCGGCAGCTCCCACCCGCGGCAGACGTCGACCCAGCCCTGGGCGTCAGATGCCGCCTCGAGCTCGGGCACCGAAAGCGCCACACCGCTGTGGTCGTCGCCGCAGGCGGGATAGACGGTATCGAAACGCTTGAGAGACTCATCCATATAAACAGCCACGCCCTCGTTAACGCCAAAGGGGCAGACGCCGCCGGGTGCATGGCCCACAGCCTCCTCCACCGCAGCGCCGGGAATCATATGCGGCTTGCCGTGGAAGAACTTCTTGAACTTGGAGCTGTTGACGCGCGCGTCTCCGGCACACAGCACAAGCACCGGCGCGCCGTCGACGTCAAACGCCATCGTCTTCGCGATCTGCGCGGGCGCCGTCCCCAGCGCCGCCGCAGCCTCCTCGACGGTCGCCGTCTCCTCCTGGGGCACGATCACGCGGTCGCCAAAGCCCTTCGCCTTTAAATTTGTCATCGCCTTATCGAACGCCATAACAAAAAACTCCTCCGCCAAACGAACTGTTTGACAGAGGAGTATAGCCCGTGGTTGCACCAGGAGCGGAAAGGTTTTAACTCGCGAGCCTTTCGTTTACAAGCCAATCAGGACGCCAACACCGTGGACCAAAAATGCCACGATCCAGGCGACTGCCACCTGAAACGCAAACACCGCCACAGCGTAACGCCCGCCCAGCTCACTCTTGACGGCGCCGATGGCCGCCACGCACGGCGGATACAGCAGCGTAAAGACCAAGAACACGTAGGCGGTAAACGGCGAGAACATGGTCGACAACGCCGCGGGCGAAGTTGCGCCCAAAAGCACCGTGAGCGTCGAGATAACACTCTCCTTGGCGATAAGCCCCGTGACGAGCGCCGTCGATGCGCGCCAATCGCCAAAGCCGAGCGGCGCCAGCACCGGCGCGATGATGCTGCCCAGACCGGCAAGTAGGCTCTGCGACTGGTCGGCAACCACATTAAAGCGAATGTCGAATGTCTGCAGGAACCAGATCACGACCGTAGCGGCAAAGATAATGGTGAAGGCCTTGGTAATGAAGTCCTTGGCCTTGTCCCACGCGAGCATCACCGTCGTCTTGACGCTCGGCAGACGATAGTTGGGAAGCTCCATGATAAACGGCACCGGGTCGCCCTTGAACGCCGTGCGGTTGAGCACGAGCGCTGCAATGCAGCCGACCACAATGCCCAGCACATAGAGCGAAACCATGGCGGGAACCGTCGCCTTTGGGAAGAACGCTCCGCACAGCAGGCCGTAGACCGGCAGCTTGGCCGAGCAGCTCATAAACGGCGTGAGCATGACCGTCATCTTGCGGTCGTGCTCGGACGGCAGGGTTCGCGTCGACATAATGGCCGGCACCGTGCAACCAAAACCAACGAGCATGGGGACAAAGCTGCGGCCCGAAAGGCCAAAGCGGCGCAGAACTTTGTCCATAACAAAGGCCACGCGCGCCATATAGCCCGAGTCTTCCAAAATGGAAAGAAACAAGAAGAGCACGACGATAATCGGCAGGAAGGTCAGCACGCTGCCCACGCCCGTAAGCACACCGTCGACCGCCAGCGAGCGCACCACGTCGTTGGTGCCAAACGCCTTGAGGCCCGCATCGGCCGAGGCAATGACGACCGCGATGCCGTCCTCCATGAGGCCCTGCAGCGCGGCGCCGATCACGCCAAACGTCAGCCAAAAGACGAGGCCCATGATGAGGATGAACGCCGGAATGGCCGTGTAGCGACCGGTCAAGATGCGGTCGATTTTGACGGAGCGCACGTGCTCGCGGCTCTCGTGCGGCTTGACCACGCAGCGCCCGCACACGTCGCCGATAAAGCTAAAGCGCATGTCGGCCAGTGCGGACAGTCGATCGGTGCCGGCCTCGCCCTCCATCTGGGTAATGATGTGCTCGATAGCATCGAGCTCGTTGCGGTCCAGGTGAAGCGCCTCGGTTACCAGCTCATCGCCCTCAACCAACTTGGTCGCCGCGAAGCGCACCGGAATATGCGCCGTTGCGGCATGGTCCTCGATAAGGTTGGCAATGCCATGGATGCAACGATGCAGCGCGCCGCCGTCCGGGCCGTCGGGCGCACAAACGTCCAAGCGACCGGGGCGCTCGCGGAATCGTGCCACGTGCAGGGCATGCTCCACAAGCTCGCCGATGCCCTCGTTGCGGGCGGCACTAATGGGAACGACCGGCACGCCCAGCAGGCTCTCGAGCAGATTGACGTCCACGGCGCCGCCGTTGGCCGTCACCTCGTCCATCATGTTGAGCGCGATGACCATGGGGCGATCGAGCTCCATGAGCTGCAGCGTCAGATACAAATTGCGCTCGATGTTGGTGGCGTCGATGATGTCGATGATCGCATCGGGGTTCTCGTCAAGGATGAATTGGCGGCTGACAATCTCTTCACCCGTGTACGGCGACAGCGAATAGATGCCGGGAAGGTCGGTGACGCTCGCCTCGGGATGGTTACGGATGGTGCCGTCTTTGCGGTCGACCGTTACGCCGGGAAAGTTGCCGACGTGCTGGTTAGAACCCGTCAGCTGGTTGAACAGCGTGGTCTTGCCGCAGTTTTGGTTGCCGGCAAGGGCAAAATGTAGCGGCGCACCCTCGGGCACGGCCGTCTTGGCAGCGCGGGGCGAATACGTCCCCTCGCCCAGTGCCGGGTGTTCCGTCGTGCCGATTGCCGCGTTAACGCGCGGACCCGTGTCCGTGTCGTGGACATCCACGAGCTCGATACGCGCGGCATCGTCCTTGCGCAGCGTTAGCTCGTAGCCACGCAGGCGAATCTCGAGCGGGTCGCCCATGGGGGCGTACTTCATCATGGTAACTTCGGTGCCCGGCGTTAGGCCCATGTCCAATATATGTTGTCGGAGTGCCTGGTCGTCCGATGTCACCGATGCGACAACGGCGTCTTTTCCAATCTCGAGTGTATCGAGTCTCACGTCCGCGTTCCTCCCCCGGTACCCACAAGGCGTTGCATTTAGTTTACCTTGGCTAACCGTTTGCCACGGCTAACCAATTGCACCCATGCATGATAACGCGAACACACAACGACGTTCAATCAATAGATTGGTGCAAAGGGGACAGGTTACTTTGCACCAACGCGGCCCGGCAGAGGGATTCTGGGACTCAATTTCCCCAGGAGGCCCTCGCGGAAAGCGCGTCCCGCTATTAAAGCTCGAACCGGGATGCAGTTTCCCAACGGGACCCCTCGGGGAAACTGCGACCCAGAATTTGAGCTCGGAACGGGATACCGTTTCCCAAACAGGCCTCTTGCGGAAAATGCATCCCGGAATTCCCGCTCGAAACGGGATGCGCTTTCCCAGTCGAGGGCCTATGGGAAACTGTGTCCCACCTTGGAGGACAAAACTGGGTCGCAGTTTCCGGACATCAAAACGAAGTTGCGGTGGAATAGTTCCTGTTTGAGGCTTCAACAGGCTAAAACAGGAACTATTCCACCGCAACTGTAGAATGCCCGCGCTGGCAACAAAATGTCACCCGCGCGGGCTTGGTGGGCACTCCCAAAGGCACGTTACAGAGGCCCACATCAGTTATGGAATACCGAGCGGCACCGATACGCGATGCCCCGCCAGCTTACCAAGCAATGAAGCTCGCCGCAGTCTTAGACAATCGGCGCAATGCCGGCAAAGTGCAGATACAGCGAAATGATTGCTACGACAATGACCACCGCCGCGATCAGTTTGTCGTGCAGATGCGGAAGTACCAGCTTACCGCGGCCTCGCTCGCCTGCAATGTAGACGGGGATGGCCGGAGCAAAAAGGATCGTCGTGATCATGACGCCCTGGAGGCCCGTTGACCACACCAAGAACAACGTGTAAATAAAGCCGAGCGTACCGAAGAAGCGCGCCTTACCGACGCTTGGCGCATAAGGCCCATCCAGATGCTCGTTCTTCCATCCGATTACCATGTAATAGGCAGCCGAACAGACATACGGGACCAGAATCGTATTGACCGCACAGCTATAGAAGAACTGATAGGTGCTCGCCGCCACATACGACACAATCAAGAAGAGCTGCGTGATACCCGAGCTCACCAGAACCGTCACCACGGGGGCACCGCGTTCGTTTGTCTTGGCAAACGCCAACGGGAACGACCCCTGACGCGCCGCTTCAAAAGGTGTCTCGGACGCAATGATGACATAGCCGAGCATGGCGCCGACCAGCGACAAGATAACACCGAGGTTGACAATTGCCGCGCCAACCGGACCAATCGCGCGCTCGAGAATTCCAGCCATGGAGGGCGTTGCGAGCTGCGCCATCTCTTCGCGCGGCATAATGCCGAGCGACAGCATCGAGATGATCAGATACAGGACGAACACCGCTGCAAATCCAAGTGCCGTTGAGCGCCCGACGTCGCGCACGTACTTTGCACGGCCCGAGATAACGACAGCGCCCTCGATGCCCGTGAAGACCCAAACAAGGGCAATCATGGTCGAGACAACCTGTTCGCCAAACCCGGGGCCAGCCGGCTCTCCCCAGAAGTTATCCATGAATATGTCGACGTTGAACTTGCCCAGGAGCACAATACTCAGCACGAAGAGGCCCAGCGGTACCAATTTCGCCAACGTGACGATCGTGTTAATGCCCGCGGCTTCCTTAACACCGCGAAGCACAAGAGCGGTAAGGAACCACAAAAACACGCTGGCGCAGACGATGGAAAGCAGATTGTTGCCCGCACCAAACGCAGGGAAGAAATAGCCCAGCGCGCTAAACAGCAAGAGCGCAAAGCTCACGTTAGAAAGGCACGCGCTGATCCAGTAACCCCAAGCGGAGTTGAAACCAATGTAATCGCCAAAACCAGCCGCGGCGTATGCATAGATGCCACCAGTTAGGTCGGGACGCGCCTGAGACAAGCCGTTGAACACCATCATCAGCGCGAAGACACCAATAAAGCAAATTCCCCACGAGACGATAACCGCGCCGGTATTGGCTCCGCCCGCCGCCATGTCGCCTGCAAGAGAGAAAATGCCGCCGCAAATACTCGCAGTGATGACCATCATGGTCAGTCGAAAGAGATCCAAGCCATTCGGGTCGATAATCTCCTCGTTTTGAGTTTTAGAGGACATAGATGTGCACCTCCTTAATCATGTAACCGTACGGAAGATGGCCCGGACGTCCCGAATCGGGTGCCGGGCCATCTATCAAGCGGTCATAAAGCTATTACAACGACCACATTAGAAGCGCAGTGACAGGCAGGAGAGGCCGCCGTCGACTTTGCGATACTCGAAGGTGTCGACAACGAGCGTCTTGTAGCCCAGGTCCTGCACGGCCTTGAGCACGGTCGGATAGCCCTCGGCCACGATGACCGTACCGTTGACCCAGATGCAGTTGGCGCCATAGGCCTCGTCCTCGGGCACGACAATCTTGTTGTACTGGGCAAAGTCGGGCTTATCGATGAACTCACCGGAGACGAGCATGTTGTTGTCCTCGATGTAGTTGACGCCCGTCTTGAGGTGCAGGACCTCCTCCAGCGGAACCTCGGAGCCCTCGAGACCCCAGCCCTCGAGAATCTCGCAGAACTGACGGATGCCCTCTTCGTTGGTGCGAGCGGAGCGGCCGACATAGAAATGGTCGCCGACCATCATGACATCGCCGCCATCGAGCGTACCAGGGGAAACAATGTGCTTTACATGCTCGTCGTCGAAGAAGCGACGGACGACCGGCTCGATCTCGTCCTTCTCGCCATTGCGGCTATCGGCACCGGGGTTGGTAATGATGGCTCCGCAGCGAGTAATGACGGCCGGATCCTCGACGAAGCAGCTGTCGGGATACTGCTCGAGCGCGGGCAGCACGGACACGTCGACGCCGCACTGCTCGAGTGCATGCTCGTAATCGTAGTGCTCCTCGATCGCACGTTCGTAGATGGGCTGGCCAAGCTCGGGGGCACTCGTGATGCCATTGCTCAGGGACTTGCCGGGACGACGGATGATGACGTGGCTGAACTTGGTCATGATGATCCTCCTTGGATCTCCTAGCAGAGAGCGGGCTTTCTTTGCGCCCGTCTTCCTTTCGATGGCTTCATCTTAGGGTGTCTTTGCTTTTTTGTATATTGTATACAATCATGAACGGTAGGTATTCATCGGTGAACGTATTATTGCTTATTCAGGTTACGTAGTACGATTTAGCTGGTCGTTCTATTATTTAACTAGCCTATTCAAGCGAAACGTATTTATTTTTGAAAATATACAGTTAAGGATTATAAGTTTATGGAAACGCTCAGAAGACCCCTGAAGGACCACGTATACGACTATATTTCGAGCCGCATAGACGCCGGCGAGCTTTCGGCTGGCGACCGTGTAAGCGAGCAGGCAATTTGCGATGCCATGGGTGTATCGCGCACACCGGTTCGCGAAGCGCTCATCCAGCTGGCAAGCGACGGCTACCTGGACAATCTTCCCCGCCGCGGATTCCGTGTCCGCGGCTTCGATCAGCAAAACGCTGTTGAGGTCTTTGAAATCATGGGGCCGCTCGACGGGCAGGCGGCCTATCTTGCTTGCCCACAACTAACCGATGATGACATCACACAGCTTAAGTTCCTCGTCGGCTCTATGGACCTTGCGATCCAAGGCGGTCTCATCCGTAAATACGACGACATTCAGCGGGACTTTCATCTTACATACTTCAACCGCTGCGGCAACGACCGTCTACGCGACATGATTTCCCAACTCGAACGCTGCTTCATCAAACGTGATTACGAGACCGTCGACCAGGAAACGGCTTGTAAGCTGCTTCATAAGGCCAACAACGAGCATGCTCATATTCTTGAGCTGTTCGAAGCGCGGGATGCCGCGGGCGCGCGAGACTACGTTCGCGATGTCCACTGGAACACGGAAAACGCCCAGTTCACCGTTTGGTAGCAAAGCAACGAGAGTGGATTTTCGGACGTTCGCCTCACGAGGGTGGAAAATCTCCCACTTTTAGTCGAAAAGCAGACCAAAAACGGGAGATTTTCCACCCTCGTGCTGAGCGGCCTAAAAACCGTGGCGCTCCAGGAACCTAAAGGCCAGGCGAATCCAGGGGCGGACGGAAATCTGCTTGTCCTCGTTGTCGACGGCGGTATTGGCGTTGCCGAGTGAAAGGCCGTGGCCGCCCTGGTCAAAGACATGCATCTCGCATGCGACGCCTTCCTCGGCCATGCGCTGCGCAAACGGGTAGACCTGCGCGATCGGCGCCGTTTTGTCGTCGGAAACGCCCCAAACAAAGGTCGGGGGCATCTGGCGCGAAACGTGCGTGGTAGGGCAAATGTCGGTCAAGTGGTCATCGGTCGCCTCGCCGCCCGTCACCATCGACAGATAGTCGTTGAGCAAATCGCGCCCCGTCTTGCCGCCCGTCTTGGGCACGCGCAGGTCGATGCGCGGGTCGCGCGTCTGTATATCGCGCACATAGGCAAGGTCGAGCAATGGATAGCCCAGTACCACGGCATCGGGACGGATATCCTCCGGACGAGCCTCGGCAAGCCCTGCAAAAGGACCGCTCTTCCACTGCGTTGCCAGCGAGGCGCAAATCATGCCGCCCGCCGAGAAACCGACGACGCACACGCGCTTGGGGTCGACATGCCATTCGTCGGCGTTGGCGCGCACCGTGGCAACCATCTTGGCAAGGTCGGCCTGGGGGTGCGGAAAGCTCACGTCACCCGTGGCGCTCGTCACATAGTTGAGCACAAAGGCCTGGTAGCCGTGGTCCAAAAACGTAAACGCCACCGGATCCTGCTCATGCGGAGCGATATGCGTAAACGCGCCTCCGCCGCAGATAATCACCGCGGGGCGGCGGCCATTGGGCTTGTCGGGCAGCGGCTCGGCACCCAGATACGTAAACGTCGCCGGATAATCCTCGGTCGGCTCCTCGCCCCACAGCGCATGGTTCTCAATAATCATAGGTGCTCCCTCCGTGCGATTCGTACGCACTCGTTTTTCGCACCTTAGCGTACCCCACTTGAGCCCGCGGCGCAGAAACACCCCCGCAATAAGTTGGCCTTCAACTGATATATCACAAAATCGCTGTTCAGAGGTATCGTTCGGCAGCGTAAAATAGGGGCGCTGACCGTGCTGGGAAACACGTACGAAACGTTTCCGGCAAACCACACGCGTGCAACATGCACGCCTGATACGTTGGAGGCATCTATGGGTCTGCTCGATTCGCTCAAGTCCACGTTCACTTCGTCGGGCGAGGCGTCCGTTCCGCCCGCAGCAAGCTTCGCCACCCGCGAAGGCGTCATCTACGCTCCCGTCAACGGCGTGCTCGTCAATCTGAGTGAGGTTCCCGACGAGACCATCGCCTCGGGCATGCTCGGCCAGGGTTACGGCATCGAGCCCATTACCGGCACCATTTACGCCCCCGCCAACGGCCGTATCGGCGCCACCACCGTTACCAACCACTCCATCGGCATGATTACCGAGGACGGCCTACGCGTATTTATCCACGTTGGCCTGGGCACTGTGCAAATGAACGGCAAGGGCTTTGCTCGCTTTGTCGAGATGGGCGACACGGTCAAGGCCGGTCAGCCGCTCATCAGCTTCGACCGCGACGCTATCAAGGCCGCTGGCCACGAGGACATCGTGACCGTCATCATCTCTGAGCTCGATCGCCTCAAGAGCATCGACCACGTGGGCGAGTCTGGCACGCTTATCGGCGGCAACCCGCTCGTCAAGCTTGGCGATCCGCTGCTGGTTGCCAAGACCAAGTAGCCGAGCCCTGCGCCGCGCAGCCAACAAACAAGGTACCCAAGCGCCCACGCCCATCTGGCCGTGGGCGCTTTTCGTTTGAAAACCCTTCAGACGACGAGCTATCTGCATAGCCCAAATGAGCCAAGCTGCTAGAATATCGAACTGTATGGATAACTGTCATTCAACCATCATGGGAGGATACGTGAACCGCACCAAAATCGCGCAGCTCTATGCCGATGCCGAGTCGCTCGGTGGCCAGACCGTCACCGTTGCCGGCTGGGTCAAGTCCGTCCGCGACATGAAGAACTTTGGCTTCGTTACACTCAACGACGGCAGCTGCTTCCGCGACCTGCAGGTCGTCATGAACCGCGAGGCACTCGACAACTACGACGAGATCGCCCATCAAAACGTCTCGGCCGCACTCATTTGCACCGGCACCGTCAAGCTGACCCCCGATGCGCCCCAGCCTTTCGAGCTTTCTGCCACCTCCATCGAGGTCGAGGGCGTCAGCGCCCCGGATTACCCGCTGCAGAAGAAGCGCGCAACCGTCGAGTTCCTGCGCACCCAGCAGCACCTGCGCCCGCGCACCAACCTGTTCCGCGCCGTGTTCCGCATCCGCTCTGTCGCGGCTGCCGCCATCCACCGCTTCTTCCAGGAGCAGGGCTTTGTCTACGTCAACACCCCCATCATCACCACGAGTGACTGCGAGGGCGCCGGCGAGATGTTCCGCGTGACCACGCTCGACCCCAAAAACCCACCCCTCACCGAGGCCGGCGAGGTCGACTGGAGTCAGGACTTCTTTGGCAAGCATGCGAGCCTCACCGTTTCCGGCCAGCTCAATGCCGAAAACTTTGCCATGGCCTTTGGCGACGTGTACACCTTTGGCCCCACCTTCCGCGCCGAAAACTCCAACACCACGCGCCATGCCGCCGAGTTTTGGATGATCGAGCCCGAAATGGCCTTCGCCGACCTCAACGACTACATGGACAACGCTGAGGCCATGCTCAAGTACGTCCTTAAGGACGTCATGGCCACCTGCCCCGACGAGCTCAATATGCTCAACAAGTTTGTGGACAAGGGTCTGCTTGAGCGCCTGGACCATGTCGCCAACTCCGACTTTGCCCGCGTCACCTATACCGAGGCCGTCGAAATCCTGGAGCAGGCCGTCGCCGCCGGTCACAAGTTTGACTATCCCGTGAGCTGGGGCATCGACCTGCAAACCGAGCACGAGCGTTTCCTGACCGAGGAGCACTTTAAGCGCCCGACCTTCGTAACCGACTACCCGGCCGAGATCAAGGCGTTCTACATGCGCATGAACGAGGACGGCAAGACCGTCGCCGCCGCCGACTGTCTGGTTCCGGGTATCGGCGAGATTATCGGCGGCTCCCAGCGCGAGGAGCGCCTGGATCTGCTCGAGGCCCGCATCAAGGACCTGGGCATGAATACCGAGCAGTACAAGTACTACCTTGACCTGCGCCGCTACGGTTCCTGCAAGCACGCCGGCTACGGTCTGGGCTTCGAGCGCTTGGTGATGTATCTGACCGGCGTGGGCAACATCCGCGACGTCCTGCCGCACCCGCGCACCGTGGGCAACGCCGACTTCTAATCGTCGGGCACTAGCTCGCGTCGCCACGCGCAACGCTCATCGCACAAGCGTCTCTCGACATCGGCCGAGAGGCGCTTTTTTCAACAGCATCCGTCAAGCTTTTGGCAAGGTTTTGGTCAGTTAGGCAGGGTTGTTGAAAACTCGACCCGCCGTTTGCCGGCAACCATCGACCGTCCAAGGCGCCACGCGTCCTTGGCCAGGCTCCGCGCCCTAGGCTCTGATCTGCCATCACCAAAAAAGGAAAGGACGTGGGCGCTATGACCGAAACCGTTGTTGAAAACTACGAGACCACGACCAGAGGCTCCGCCTCGATGGCAGCCTATCGCGCCGTGCGCATCCTGCAGCTTTTGAGCGAGAACACCGGCGAGGACAAGGCGCTGCTTTCCGACGAGCTGGTCGAGCTCCTCGCCCATCCCGACGACCCCGCCCGCATGCCCATCTCGGCGGCACGCCGCAGCATCTATACCTCGATATCCGCACTTCGTCACGCCGGATACGAAATCGACTATAAACGCGGCGTGGGCTATCGGCTCCTCACCCGCCCGCTTGCTGACGAGGAGATCATACGGCTCCATGGCATGGTCATGCGCAACCGATCGACGCCCATAGCCATTCGAAAAAGCATGGCGCAGCACCTGGTCGCCATGGCGAGCGCCGATGTTCGCGGCTATCTCGATATGCCCGAACCGACACCGGCCGCCAACGACGTGCCCATCAAGACAGTGCGTCCGCACGCCAAGCGTATCGACACGTGCGAGCTCGTCGAACAGGCCATCGACCATGGAACAACTGTCAGCTTTGATATCTCAAACGTCCTGACCCGAGGCGAAACCGAGGTGGTGCGGATGACGGTCCGGCCCTTTGCCATCAGGCAGCGCGATGGCGTCTCGTATCTGCTGGGAACGGTCTACAACACCCGAGGCGCCGACGATACCCTGCGCACCGTTGAGGTCAGCCGCATGAGAAACGTCAGCACGCGTTTGCTCGACGGCAAGAAACTCTTTGCCGCGCTAGACGAAGAAGACAGCCCCGCGCCCGCAGCGTAAACCCCGTTACCGTCCGTCGTTCCTCAGCGCTGCCCATCCGATTCAGAATTAAATTACTCGCCCAGATGTTGTAAAAATGGACATCCGCGCTACTATAGACCCACTTGCACTTTTTCCTAGTGCAGTGTTTCCAGCCATTTTTATACTGGGGGTAATGATATGAAGGACATCACCATCAGCCGCAGGAGCCTTCTGGTCTCCGCTGGCCTGCTCGCGCTCGCTCCGCTCGCCGGATGCGGCGGCAACTCTGGTTCCGGCTCCGCTGCCGCCGGTTCCGACTACACCATCGGCGTTCTGCAGCTCACCGAGCACTCCGCACTCGATGCCGCCAACGACGGCTTTGTCAAGGCCATCAAGGAGAGCGGTCTCAAGGTCAAGATCGACCAGAAGAACGCCCAGAACGACCAGTCCACGTGTAAGTCCATTGCCGACAAGTTCGTTGGCGACGGTGTCGACCTGATCTATGCCATCGCTACACCCGCCGCGCAGGCTGCCGCCGGCGCCACCGCCGATATCCCCATCGTTGGCTGCGCCATCACCGACTACGCCGCCTCCGGCCTGGTCCAGGACAACGACAAGCCCGGCACCAACGTCACGGGCGCTTCCGACCTCACCCCGGTCGCCGAGCAGCTCGAGATGATGCAGAAGGTCCTGCCCGACGTTAAGAAGGTCGGCCTGCTCTACTGCACCGCCGAGTCCAACTCCGACGTCCAGATCAAGGCCGCCAAGAAGGAGCTCGACAAGCTAGGTCTGGAGTACACCGACTTCACCGTCTCGAGCTCCAACGAGATTCAGTCCGTCGTCGAGTCCGCCGTGGGCAAGGTCGACGCGCTGTACTCCCCCACCGACAACACCATCGCCGCGGGCGCTTCGCAGGTCGGCCAGATCTGCAAGGAGAACAAGCTCCCCTTCGTGACTGGCGAGGAGGGCATGTGCAAGGCCGGCGGCCTGTTCACCCTCTCCATCAACTATGAGGACCTGGGCTACGCTGCAGGCGAGATGGCCGTCAAGATCCTGAAGGGCGAGGCCAAGCCCGAGGATATGCCGATCAAGCACCTCTCGAGCAAGGACCTGGTCGTCGTCAAAAACGACGAGATGGCCGAGGCTCTGGGTATCGACCTTTCCGCTCTGGACGAATAGCTCCATACGCGGCAAAGCGTCTGGAGCCCGTGCTCGCGTTATAGTCGCGTTATTCAATATCTGAGCCACAGGGGCGGACGTCGTAGACCGGCGTCCGCCCTGCTTGTTTCAGGTAAAACAAAACGTCTGTCCGCAACTCTTTTATGCATTGTTACCGCTATTATGGTGAATCACGTGTCCACCCTATCCTAGGAGGTATGAAGCATGCTCATTGCATTGCAGGGCGCCGTTTCGCAGGGCGTCCTCTGGGGCATCATGGTGCTCGGCGTGTTTATCACGTTCCGCCTGCTCGACATCCCCGATATGACCTGCGACGGCAGTTTTGCCCTCGGCGGCTGTGTTTGCGCCGTGCTCATCGTCAACAATAACGTCGACCCCTTGCTCGCCGTGCTGGCCGGCATGTGCGCCGGCGCCATCGCGGGCGCCGTCACGGGCATCTTGACCACCGTTTTTGAGATTCCTGCAATCCTCGCCGGAATCCTCACGCAGATCAGTCTGTGGTCCATCAACCTGCGCATCATGGGCAAGTCCAACACACCCATCCTTGCCAAGGGCACTATCTTCT
This sequence comes from uncultured Collinsella sp., assembly GCA_934650975.1. Lineage (GTDB taxonomy): Bacteria > Actinomycetota > Coriobacteriia > Coriobacteriales > Coriobacteriaceae > Collinsella. The sequence goes on from CAKUFW010000023.1 coordinate 17,611, forward strand.
CATCCGTCAGCCACATGACGGGCCTGCCGCAGTCCACCGTCGCCATCATCCTGGGCATTGTGCTGGCCGTGGCCATCGTCGCCATCCTGTACTGGTTCTTTGGCACCGAGATCGGCTCGGCGCTGCGTGCCACCGGCAACAACGAGTACATGATCCGCGCCCTGGGCGTCAACACCAACTCCACCAAGATGATCGCCCTCGTGCTCTCCAACGCCCTTATCGGCCTTTCGGGTGCGCTCATCTGCCAGAGCCAGAAGTACGCTGACATTGGCATGGGCACCGGCGCCATCGTTATCGGTCTTGCTGCCATTGTTATCGGCGAGGTGCTCGGCCGCCTGCTGCCCGGCGGCCTGACGCAGTTTAGCGTCCGTCTTGCCTCTGCCGTCTTTGGCTCCGTGGTGTACTTCCTCATTCGCGCCATCGTGCTGCAGCTGGGCATGGACGCCAACGACATGAAGCTGCTCTCCGCCGTGATCGTTGCCGTGGCCCTGTGCGTGCCCGTGGTTTGGGAGCGCTATAAGCTCCGCAGCTCCTACACGAAGGGGGATGAGGCAGATGCTTAAGCTCTCGCACGTCAAGAAGACCTTTAACAAGGGCACCGTCACCGAGAAGCGCGCACTCACCGGCGTCGACCTTACCCTTAACGACGGCGACTTTGTGACCGTGATTGGCGGCAACGGCGCTGGCAAGTCCACGCTGCTCAACATGATCGCCGGCGTGTATCCGCTCGATTCGGGCGTTATCGAGCTCGACGGCACCGATATCTCGCGTCTGAGCGAGTCGCAGCGCGCCAAGTACCTGGGCCGTGTGTTCCAGGACCCCATGCGCGGCACCGCTGCCGACATGCAAATTGCCGAGAACCTTGCACTCGCCAAGCGCCGCGGTCAGCGTCGCGGCCTTTCGTGGGGAGTCACCAAGGCCGAGAAGGACGAGTACGTTGAGCTGCTCAAGCGCCTGGACCTTGGCCTGGACACACGCCTCAACGCCAAGGTCGGTCTGCTCTCGGGCGGCCAGCGCCAGGCACTCACCCTGCTCATGGCCACGCTCACCAAGCCGCGCCTGCTGCTGCTCGACGAGCACACCGCCGCACTCGACCCCAAGACGGCCTCCAAGGTGCTCAACCTCACCGAGGAGATCGTCGACGAAAACCACCTGACCACGCTCATGGTCACGCATAACATGAACGACGCCATCCGTCTGGGCAACCGTCTGATCATGATGCACGAGGGTCACGTGATCTACGACGTGTCCGGCGACGAGAAGAAGTCGCTCACCGTGGCCGACCTGCTCCAGAAGTTCGAGGAGGTCTCGGGCGGCGAGCTCGCCAACGACCGCATGCTGCTGAGCTAACACCTTGGAAAACCACCACAAAGGGGACAGGCACCTTTGTGGTGGTTTTTGTTAACCCTTATATCGAGCACAGAAGCCCGTCCGATGTGATCGGACGGGCTTTTTGGTGGGTATCATGGTTGGACGATCTTTAGGAGGTTTTCCCTACATGGAATTGTTTGATCCGATTCTTCATTTCTTTACGCAACGATGGGTCCATAACATCATCTGGGCCGGCATCCTGGCCATCGGCACCGCCGTTGCTGCCAAGATCGCATCCAAGACCCTGCACCATCTGCTCAACCGCGACGACAATCCACTCCCGTCATCGAGCATCTTCATCAACATTGCGCGCGCCGTCATTTGGATGATCGGCGGCAGCTTTATCCTCGACAACTGCTTTGGTATTAACGCAAACGCCCTCGTCGCCGCTCTTGGCGTCGGCGGCATCGCCATCTCACTGGGCTTTCAGGACACGCTCTCAAACCTCATCGGCGGCATGCAGGTGACGTTTATGGGCATCATCAAGCCCGGCGACAACATCGAGGTCGGCGGCGTGTCGGGCGTGGTCCAGGACATCACCTGGCGCCACACGACTATCGAGGATGCCTGCGGGCAGACCATCATCGTCCCCAACTCAAACATCTCCAAAAACACGCTCGTGCACCTCATGCCCTTTGGGCGCGTCGCCGTACCCGTTGCCGTAAAGGATACGTCCAAGTGGGCATCGCTGGACGCGCTGGCAGACGAGCTCGCGGGCGCCACCAAAGCCGCAGTGCTTCCCATCTCAGGCTTTGACAAGGAGCCCTACGTGCTCTTTAGCGAGATCGGCGACTTTGGCGTCAAAGGCAAAATCATCTTTATCGTCAGCGACGATAGCACCACCTTCACGGCAGCCGACGCCTGCATCCGCGCCATCGCCCCCATCATCGCCTAAAACCACCACAAAGGGGACAGGCACCTTTGTGGTGGTTTTGCTTCGTGATATCATGGTTCATATAGTTGTTTAAACGACTAAGGGAGCAAGCACCATGGAAGAGGCCTATCGTCAAGCACGCAAGCGCGGCGAGCAGGGACGCCGCCGCGCCATCAGCCAAAGCGAGCATCCGTATCTCACAGACCTCGATGGCCTCGTTGCCCAGCTCCCCTGTGGCCAGCGTGAAAACATCGGCCTCAGGGACATTCCGCTCGAGATGGTCGTCGGCACGGTCACCAAGGGCCGTCAGTCCGCCTTTTCGTGCAATTTTATGCCGCTGCTGCCGTTTAACACCGAATTCGCCCGCAAGTGGTCCAACCTCTACGACATTCAAATATCTGAGGGCTATCGCGACCCCATCATCGTCACCGAGTTCATGCATCGGTTTTACGTCCAAGAGGGCAACAAGCGCGTCAGCGTCCTCAAATTCCTAGACGCCCCGACGGTTTCGGCCAAGGTCACCCGTCTCTACCCCGGCAAGTGGGATTCCGTCGAGAGCCGCCTCTACGGCGAGTTCTGCGCGTTTTGGTACGTCTGCCCCCTGTACGAGATCGAGTTCTCGCGCGAGGGCAGCTACGAGACGCTCGCTAAGATGCTCGGTCAAAACCTGACCGAAAAGTGGCCGCAGAAAAAGGTCGACTACCTGCGCCACACCTTCTTGCTCTTTAAACGCGCCTACCTTCGCGCGGGCGGCGGCCACCTGGACATTACGCCCGCCGACGCCATGCTCGTCTATCTCAACGTGTACAACCAGGACCGCCTGCTGGACACGCCGACGGACATCGTTGTCAACCGCCTGTGCAAGATTTGGCGCGAGCTGGTCATTGCCGGCAAAAGCGACGAGGAGAAGGTCGATCTTGTCGAGGCGCCGCAGCCCAACGAAGAAGAGGCGCCTGCCAAGTCGACCTCCGGCGTGCTCAACTTCTTTATGGGCAAGACCGTCTACTCGGTGGCCAACCCCCTGCGCATCGCCTTTATCCACGAATTCCCCTGCGCCACGTCGAGCTGGGACAGCCTGCACGACCAAGGGCGTCAATATCTCGATGAGCACTTTGGCGGTATCGTGCGCACCGAGGCGTTTGAGGACTGCCACGATCCGGACGCGTTCTACGCTGCGGTAGAGACGGCCGTCAAGCACGGAGACAAGGTAATCTTCTCGACTTCGCACCGCTTAATGGAATACACGCTCAGGGCCGCCGTCGAATATCCCCAGGTACGGTTCCTCAACTGTTCCATTGGCCTCCCCCACCAAAGCGTGCGCTCGTATTTTGGAAAGATGTACGAGGCAAAGTTCCTGCTGGGCGCCCTTGCGGCAAGCATGGCGGACAGCCATCGCATCGGCTACCACGCGTCGGTCTTCGCATCGGGCGCACTGAGCGAGATCAACGCCTTTGCCATCGGCGCCTCGCTGCTCGACCCGCGCGCGCAGGTAATCCTCACCTGGGGAGATGTGCCGGCCGGCGGCCTTGCCGAAGCCATGTGCCGCGAAGGCGTGAGCGTCATGACCGGTGCCGACATGTCAAAATCGCTGGAGGACCCCACGGCTTACGGACTCCACCGCTTGGTCGACGACGAGGTCACTGGCATCGCCATGCCCGTATGGAACTGGGGGCGTTACTACGAACTCATCGTGCGAAGCCTGCTGCACGGCACGTGGGACGAGACGAGCGACGACAGCCAAGTGCGCGCCGTCAACTACTGGTACGGCATGAGCTCGGGTGTCATCGACATTCGCTATGCCCCGGGCCTGCCCTATCAAACGCGTAAGCTGGTGCAGCTGCTCCGCAACGGCATCGTCGAGGGCTCCATTAACCCCTTTGGCGGCGAACTCCACAGCCAGGACGGCGTGGTGCAGATCGAGGGCTTTCCCCCGCTGCCGAGCACGCAGATTGTCGAGATGGACTGGCTGGCAGATAACGTGGTGGGCACCATTCCGCAGCTCGACGATGAGCCGGGAGTCACCGCCCTATGAAGATCCTTGCCATAGCCGATACCGAGGAGCGATGCCTTTGGGAGTGCTTTCGCAAGGAGCGCTTTGAAGGTATCGACCTGATTTTGTCCGCTGGCGATCTGGACCCGGACTATCTTGAGTTTTTGGTTACGGTCATCAACAAACCGCTCATCTACGTACGCGGCAATCACGATGACCGCTATGCACGTCATGCACCGGGCGGCTGCATCTGTGTCGAAGACACCGTGTACGTGTATCGCGGCGTCCGCATTGCGGGGCTTGGCGGCTCTATGCGCTATCGAGACGGTGCCAACATGTACACCGAGCGCGAGATGACCAAGCGTATGCGCAAGCTGTCCCGCAAAGTGAGGATGGTCGGCGGCTGCGATATCTTGCTCACCCATGCACCCGCCGCCGGCGTGGGCGATCTGGATGATCTGCCACATCGAGGATTCGAATGCTTTAACACAGCGCTCGAATCCTGGAACCCCGACTACATGGTGCACGGGCATGTGCACCAATGCTATGGTCGCGACTTTCAGCGCGAGCGCCAGCATGCATGCGGGACAACGATCATCAACGCCTGCGGCTATACGCAGTTCGAACTCGACGAGACGCGCTACCCCATCCGCGGCTGGCAGGCAGCCTGGCTCAATTCGCAAACTATGCGTCGCGAACTCAAACGCCACGACGCCATCGAGTCCTCATTCGGCAAAACGCCCTGGTAGCAAGCCAAAATAGACAAACCACCACAAAGGTGCCTGTCCCCTTCGTGGTGGTTTTGCCTGATTGCGCTACAGCGCGGCGACGACCTTGTCGCCCATTGCTGCGGTGCCGAGGATTTTGTCAGCAGGGGTATTGGCGTCGGCGATGTCTCGGGTGCGCCAGCCTTCGTCGAGCACGCGCGCCACAGCGGTCTCGACCCAAGCCGCCTGCTCGTCCATGTCGAGTGCATAGGTAAGCAACATTGCCGCCGACAGGATCTGTGCCAGCGGGTTGGCGATACCGAGTCCCGCGATGTCAGGCGCGCTGCCAGCACTCGGCTCGAACAGCGACACGCCGTCGCCCAACGAGGCAGATGCGAGCATGCCGAGTGAGCCTGTAATCTGTGCCGCCTCGTCGGACAGAATATCGCCGAACATGTTCTCGGTCACCACGACATCAAAGTCCGACGGTCGGTTGATGAGCTGCATCGCCGCGTTGTCGACAAGCAGGTCTTCGAGCTGCACATCGGAATACTCCTTGTCGTGCACGCGATGCACGACCTCACGCCACATGCGGCTCGTCTCCAGCACGTTGCGCTTATCCACGCTCGTCACCTTACCGCGGCGCTTGCGAGCCGCCTCAAATGCCTGATGGGCGATGCGCTCCACCTCGTACTCGCGGTATTCCATCACATCGACCGCGCGCTGACCGGCAGTGCCGTTGGCACCAGCGCCATCCTCATCGTAGAAACGCTCATGCTTGCCAAAGTAAATGCCACCGGTGAGCTCGCGAACGAGCACCATATCCACGCTCTTGATGACCTCGGAACGAAGCGTCGACGCACCGGCCAGCGCATCGTAAATCTTGACGGGACGAAGGTTGGTATAGAGGCCGAGCTCCTTGCGGATGCGCAGTAGGCCTTGCTCAGGACGAGGGGCCGAAGGATCGGTCGAATCCCACTTAGGGCCACCGACGGATGCCAGCAAAACGGCATCGGACGCCTTCGCGGCGGCAAGGGTCTCGGCGGGCAGCGGATCTCCGCATGCATCGATCGCCGCACCGCCAATCAGGTGATCCTCAAAGGCAAACTCCACGCCGGCACGCTTGCCCACCGCAGCCAGCACCTTCTTGCCCTCGGCAATGACCTCGGGGCCAATGCCGTCGCCTGGAAGGCAGCATATCTTATAGCTCTTCTTCACGTTGCAGCTCCAACTCTCGCTACTCGGCCCCTTTGCAAACGGGTTATCCAACTTGACCGCCATAATCGCCTACGCCTCCTGAGCCTTTGCCGCGGCAATCTTGGCACGCGTGCGCGCGACCAGGCCACCAGCCTCGATAATCTCGGCAATAAACGGCGGAAACGGCTCGGCCGCAAAGGTCACGCCGGTACGCTCGTTGGTAATGACACCCGCCTCGGTATCGACTTTCACCGTATCACCCGCACGAATCGCATCGACGGCCTCAGGACATTCCATAATAGGCAGGCCCACGTTGATAGCATTGCGATAAAAAATACGAGCGAAGCTCTTTGCAATAACGCACGACACCCCCGCAGCCTTAATAGCAACCGGAGCATGCTCGCGCGAAGAGCCACAACCAAAGTTCTCCTCAGCCATAATGATGTCACCAGGCTTAACGGTGGAGGCAAACGTGGGATCAATATCCTCCATAGCATGCGCCGCCAAGTGCGCATGATCCGACGAGTTCAAATACCGAGCTGGAATAATGACATCCGTATCAACGTCACGACCGTAACGAAAAACCGTTCCTTCAAAGTTCATATCGTTCTCCGTTCAAAATGGTATGTGGGGGATTTGATATTTACTTGCTTATTCGGACAGTCCTGCTCGCACGGAGAGCACATTAAGTGCTCTCCGGCTCGTGCGGAACTCAACGCAAGCAAATATCAAATCCCTCGTTCTCGTTTCGACTACAAAAAAGCTAATGTTTCAATATCAGATAAGACCTTTCCACGGCGCGGGTCCATCTGGCCCCACTCGGCAGTACAGCAGCCTCTACCGTGGCAAACATGTCATATCAGACCTCATCGCAGCAGGGTCTTGGGTGTTTCGTCCGCCGCGAGTTCCGCACGAGCCGGAGGCCACTTAATGTGGCCTCCGTGCGAGCCAGGACTGTCCGAGCGCCGGATGAAACACCCAAGGCCCCCACGGCCCCTACAGGTCAGACGGCAGACAGATGCGCCCCGCCACAGCAGAAGCCGCTGCCACAGCCGGCGAGGCCAGATAGACCTCGGACTTGGGGTCGCCCATGCGACCGACAAAGTTGCGGTTGGTCGTGGAGATGCAGCGCTCCCCCGCCGCCAGGATGCCCATGTAGCCACCCAGGCACGGACCGCACGTGGGCGTCGAGAACACGCAGTTGGCATCCAGGAAGATATCGGTCAGGCCCTCCTTCATGCATTGACGGAAGACTGCCTGCGTCGCCGGAATCACAATGCAGCGCACGCCGTCTGCAACCTTATGGCCGCGCATGACCTCGGCCGCCGCACGCATGTCCTCAATACGGCCGTTGGTGCACGAACCGATGACCGCCTGGTCAATCGTGATATGACGGCTCTCGCTCACCGGATGAGTGTTGCTCGGCAGATGCGGCCACGACACGCACGGCTTAATGTCGGCGGCGTCGATGGTAATGACCTGGGCATACTCGGCATCCGGATCGGCGTGATACTCAACGTACTCGCGCTCGCAGCGTCCCTTGAGCCAGGCGCGGGCAACATCATCGACCTCGATAATGCCGGCCTTGCCGCCTGCCTCGATCGCCATGTTCGAGATGGTCATACGACCCTCCATCGACAAGCCCTCGATGGTGCTACCGGCAAACTCCATAGCCTGGTAGAGAGCCCCGTCCACGCCAATCATGCCGATGATGTGCAAGATGATGTCCTTGGCCGTAGCACCGTCCGTGAGCTCGCCGTTAATCTCAAAGCGAATCGTCGGCGGCACCTTAAACCACGCGCGACCCGTCGCAATGCCCACGCCCGCGTCCGTCGAGCCCACGCCGGTTGAGAACGCACCCAGCGCGCCATAGGTGCAGGTATGCGAATCCGCGCCGATAATCAGGTCACCCGGCACCACGACGCCACGCTCGGGCAGCAATGCATGCTCGATGCCCGCGCACCCCTGCTCGTAGTAATGCGTTACATGCTGCTCATGTGCAAAATCGCGCATCTTCTTGGTCTGTTCGGCGCTCTTGATGTCCTTGTTGGGCGCATAGTGGTCGGGCACCAGGCAAATGCGATCTCGATCGAACACCTCGGTCGCACCCAGCTCGCGAAAGACATCGATCGCGATAGGCGCGGTAATGTCATTGGCGAGCACAATGTCCAGGTCGCACTCGACCAGCTGGCCGGGCTTTACCTCGTCCAAGCCTGCGTGTGCCGCCAAAATCTTCTCTGCTACGGTCATGGGACGTGCCATGTGATTCCCCTCTCATGCGGGCCTATGCCCTGCCGGATATCGTTATTTGCCCGCCTTGGAGCGATTGGTCTGGATCATGCGGTTGACGGCGTTGATGTAGGCCTTGGCCGAGCTCACGATAATGTCGGTGTCCGCGCCGCGACCGGTGTAGATCTTGCCGTCCTCGGCGGTAATACGCACCGTTACCTCGCCGATGGCATCGATACCGCGCGTAATGGCCTTGACGTTGAACTCCGTCAGCTCGCCGTGGGCCGAGATTGCCTTGTCGACCGCCTTGTACGCCGCATCGACCGGTCCGGTGCCCGTCGAGCACACCACGTGGGTCTCGCCCTCCTCGTCGGTAATAGTTGCCGTGGCCGTAGGAATGAGCGGGTCGCCGCAGGAAACCTGAAGTGCATCGAGTGTGTAGATAGCTTTGACCTCGCGCTGACGCTCTTGAATCATCGACTCCAGGTCCTCGTCAAAGACTTCCTTCTTTTGGTCGGCAATCTCCAAAAAGCGCTGGTAAATGGCCTCGAACTCCTCGTCGGCAAAGGTATAGCCCAGCTCGGCGAGACGGTGGCGCAGCGCCGCGTGACCGGAGCGTGCCGAAAGGATGATCTCGGAACCGGCGGCGCCCACGTCCTTGGGATCGATGATCTCGTAGGTATCGCGCGCCTTGAGCACGCCGTCTTGATGGATGCCCGAGCTGTGGGCAAAGGCGTTGGCGCCCACGATGGACTTGTTGGGCTGCACGTTAATGCCGGTAATAGAGCTGACGAGTTTGGAGGCGCGCGTGAGCTCGGTCGTCACGATGTCGGTGTGGGCGTCCAGATCCTGCCCATGCATTTTCATGGCCATCACGACTTCCTCGAGCGCCGTGTTGCCCGCGCGCTCGCCCAAGCCGTTGATCGTGCACTCGATCTGCGTCGCGCCGTTGCGGACGGCCTCGAGCGCAAGCGCCGTCGCCATGCCCAGATCGTTATGGGTGTGGACCGAGATCGTGACGTCTTCGATACCGGCCACGCGCTCGCGCAGGTCACGGATGCGGGCGCCAAACTCCCAGGGCATGTTGTAGCCCGTGGTGTCGGGAATGTTCACGACCGTTGCGCCGGCCTTGACCGCGGCCTCGATAATGCGGACGAGGAACTCCTGGTCGGATCGGCCCGCGTCCTCGGCATAAAACTCAACGTCATCGACAAACTTACGAGCATACTTCACGGCATGGATAGCGCGTTCAATAGCCTCATCCTCGGTCATATGGAGCTTGTCACGCAGGTGGCTGGGGCTCACACCCAGACCGGTGTGAATACGGGGCCTCTGAGCCGTTTTGAGGGCTTCTGCGGCCACCTCGATGTCCCTGTCCACCGCGCGGGTGAGGCCGCATACCGTGCAACGGTCGCCCGCGATCTTGCCAATCTCCTGCACGGAGCGAAAATCACCGGGGCTCGAGATAGGAAAGCCTGCCTCGATAACGTCCACGTTCATGCGCACGAGCTGGCGAGCGATAACGAGCTTCTCCTCGGTATTCATGCTGGCGCCGGGAGACTGCTCTCCGTCGCGCAGAGTGGTGTCAAAAATTGCAATTTTGCGGCTCATGATTTCCTCCTGATAGGCCTGAGATACAGATGGCTTTCAGGAGAGATGGAGTGCCCCAAGATAGAAAAATACCCGTGTCGCTCATCACGCCCAAAAGCGGCGGACGATAGCGCACCCGGGTACGAAAACGTTATAGCAAGTATAAAACCCTAGCGCACAATCGAATCTAGTAGCGCTAGGCCTAGGAGCTGCTGCGTGTTCTTAAACATGTTCGGCTCCCTTCGGCCTCGGGTATTACTACATCGCGCTAAAGTGTAACACACACGAAACGTTTTTCAGCGCGAATTATGAACCCATGGACCAAGACCAGCACAAAGGTGCCTGTCCCCTTCGTGGTGGTTTTGGTGTGTTGGTAGGTTGATAGCAAGAAACCCGGCCCTGCACGAGGCAGAACCGGGTTTCTTTAGCAATGCTTGCTTTGCTCAGGCAGTAACTAACAGTTACTCAGCCAGGAAGTCGCGCTGGACAGCGGGATCGACCTTGACGCCAGGGCCCATGGTGGAAGACACGGAGATGGACTTGACGTACTTACCCTTAGCAGAAGAGGGCTTGACGCGCAGGATCTCGGTGTACAGGGCAGCGTAGTTCTCGACGAGCTGCTGCTCGGAGAAGGACTTCTTGCCCAGGGGCACGTGGCA
>CAKUFW010000024.1 GCA_934650975.1 uncultured Collinsella sp.
TCTTCATATTGTTCGGAGCTTCCCGGCGTCATCCGGTGTTAGTCTTTCAGAGTCCATTGGATTCACGTCCGCCGCAAGGGAGGCACAAAGGTGCACGACATCTGGAACCCCTGGCATGGCTGCACGCGCGTCAGCGAGGGATGCGACAACTGCTACGTGTATTACATGGACGGACAACGCGGTATCGACCCCTCCGTGGTTAGAAAAAGCAAGTCGGGCTTTACCTATCCCCTCCAACGCCGCCGGGACGGCAGCTACAAAGTTCGCGCCGGCGAGCTTATCCGCATCTGCATGACAAGCGATTTCCTATTGCCCGAAGCCGATCCCTGGCGACCAGAGGTATGGGATATCATCCGCCAGAGACCCGACGTAAAGTTCTTCATTCTGACCAAACGTCCCGAGCGCTTTAATGAGTGTCTTCCCAGCGACTGGGGCGATGGCTGGCAAAACGTCATGCTCAACGTAACCTGCGAAAACCAGCGCAGGGCAAATGAGCGGATTCCCCTCCTGCTCGCCACGCCGGCCGCACACCGCGGCATCATGTGTGCGCCGTTTATCGGAAGCGTGTCGGTCGAGAAAGCCGCCCCCGGCAGTCTAGGAAAGCCCGATGGGATTGAGCAGGTTATCGCGGGCGGAGAAAACTACGCGGGAGCACGCCCCTGCCATTACGAATGGGTACGTCAGCTGCATGCCGAATGCGTGGCGGTAGATGCAACGTTTGCTTTCATCGAAACCGGAAGCACCTTCGTTAAGGACGGGCGAACATATCACCTTCGCGGCAAAAACCTGCAAAGCGAGCAGGCATGGAAATCAGACCTCCAGCACCGCGGCCGCCAAATCGAATGGGACCTAAGGGGCCCGCTCGGCCTGGAAATCCCCAGCTCGGAGCTTTGGGATCCACCGTATTTTGAGTGGTGTGAAACCTGCGGAAGCAAGTTCATCTGCAACGGCTGCGTCCGCTGCGGATTATGCGGCCGTTGTTAAATGGCGGTTGCAAAATTGTTTTATTAAAAATCATTCCTAATAGGCTTCACATTTGGTTGCATTTATGGATAATAGAACCCGTCAAGACGCACGTCCGGAGAGGGCCCTTACGGGACCGGACGAGCGCGCCATCGCCATCGATCGAAAGGATCGAATCATGAAGTTTGTTTGCCCCGTTTGTGGTTATGTGGAAGAGTTCGACGGCGACCAGCTGCCCGAGGACTTCAAGTGCCCCCAGTGCGGCGTTCCCGGTTCTCGTTTCCTGAAGCAGGAGGAGGGTCAGCTCGAGTGGGCTGCCGAGCACGTCGTGGGCGTCGCCAAGATGGAGGGTGTCTCCGAGGACATCGTTGCCGACCTGCGCGCCAACTTCGAGGGCGAGTGCTCTGAGGTCGGTATGTACCTGGCCATGGCTCGCGTCGCTCATCGCGAGGGCTATCCCGAGATCGGCCTGTACTGGGAGAAGGCTGCTCACGAGGAGGCCGAGCACGCCGCCAAGTTTGCTGAGCTCCTGGGCGAGGTCGTGACCGACTCCACCAAGAAGAACCTCGAGATGCGCGTTGAGGCCGAGAACGGCGCCACCGCCGGCAAGACCGATCTCGCCAAGCGCGCCAAGGCCGCTGGTCTCGATGCCATCCACGACACCGTGCACGAGATGGCTCGCGACGAGGCTCGCCACGGCAAGGCTTTCGCCGGCCTGCTCAAGCGCTACTTTGGCTAAGCAAACCGCCCGAGAGATAATCTTTAGCTCGATAAAGCCCGGACCGCATGGTTTGGGCTTTTTTATGTCTCGAGGACTCGTTAACGCCCTGAAATAGAGCTATCTTCGGCATCGGTTTCTCGTCAAAACAAAGTGAGTAGGCTTTTTGGAACTTGCCGAGCAGACCATCCATATTGCTTTATAAAGTCGCAGGTAAATGACTTGTTGCAAATACAGCCTGGTCGCCATCAAGCCAAAAGTCTACTCACTTAGTTCCGCAGCCGTCCACAATCGAGCTGTTTTGTGTCCAACGGGCATCTTTCCGTCGATGACTCCCAATTTTGTCCAGTCGACAAATAGTTCAGACCTGAGTAATGCCTCAGCCCTTTGCTCATCCGAGCTTTTATCACGATATTCAGTATCGAGCATCCTGCATACGGCCTTAACGATCGCGCGGAATCTATCCTCATCGGATATCTGTCTGTGTGTCAGGAGAAGCACATCGTAACCCATAGCCTGAAGGGCCGTCATACGGTCTGCGTCACGCAAGCCATCCCCTGCGCGCCCGTGCGAGGCCTTTCCCTGACATTCAATGGCCACCTGTCGCCCCCCGTCCGGCGAAGACAGAAGCTGGTCGATATATACGCGGGACTTTCCCACAATCGCTCGAGCACTTGTGCTTAGCATCACTTCAACATTAAGCTCTATGCCGCAAAAACCTTCGCCTCCCAGGGACCGCGGCAGTGCAAGCAACAAATACGCCTCGACCTCAAAAGGCGATGCGGCACCCAATGGAACGAGTTGCGACACCGCCCTAAATCTATTGCCGTAACGTATCCCGCAAACATCTGAACAAAAACGGTGAAGGTCTCCGCCTAAAACCAAAGCGTCTCGACGCCATAAATTTGAGGCGGTGCCGTCCTCGGGCGGGCAGCGCACCCAACCGAACGTTGTCGAAATGGCGCCCGAATCAATTGCGCGCGAAAGCTCCGCCTCGAGTGCCGCCGGCAGAGCACATACCGCAAACAAGCCACACATCTCCGCCAATACCAAAAGAAGCTGAAGATCCGTCAGATGCCGCGACATGATAAATGCCGTCAGTAGAGGAGACGTGACCAAAAACCCATGCTCCGTTTCCAGCACGGATTCCCTGGGGAGCTCACCAAGAAACAGCCGCTGCCTAATGCTGGCAGGGCAAGTCCGTTTGTTTCTCGTCCGAACCAATGTATACAACGGAAAACCGAGCGCGACCGCAGCCGTCGGGTTGCGGGCGAGATCATATCGCTGCCGGTCTTCTTCCGGTCGTGGAAGCGGCGGACACAAAGCGCGGACTTGAGGAGGCAAACGCCAGTACCTAAAAGCCGATATGTCACAAAGTAGATCCTTCATAGGCACAGGAAAACACGGATTTCAACCCAGTCGGTCTCGCATTGGCGCGAACGCAACAAAAATGGCACCGAACGGACTGCTAAGTTTTCAACAGCCCTCCCCAACTGGCCAAAAGCTTGCCGTGAGCTGGACGAAGCCCTGTTGAAAACCCCATTTTTTTCTCATGCGGAAGCTTTGCGCGGCAAGTGAGTAGACTTTTTCGAACTTGCCGCGCAGGCCAGTCATCCTGCTTCTCAAAACCACAGGTAGATAGCTTGTTTCAAAACGACCCGGTCGCCAAAGTGCCAAAAGTCTACTCACTTAGATTGCAGAGCTCCCCCGTTAGCTGCAATCCCAAGGTATTAAGCACTTCCGGACTCAGGTCGTCATACTGGACAAGAATTTGGCTTGAGTTTTCAGGGACAGATGCGCCATCGGCACACCAATAACAGTCACTGATATCGATAAACGGAATACCCGAGCGCGTGAGAGCCCGCGCAAAAGAGCTTCCGCCCGTTCCGCGCTCCGCAACCACAGTGCAGTAAAGACCCGCATCTGCATGCTCGATCGAGACCTCCCCTGCTGGAAACGCTTTCCGCACAAGCGACGCCAGACCATCACGCGCCTCACGAGCACGAACGCGCACGCGGTTCACATGTCGCTCGTAATCACCCGATTCCAGCAAACGCGCCAAGGCGACCTGATCAACAGAACTTACCGACGAGGCGTAAAAACCAAGGTTGCGCCTAAACCGCTCCATCAGCTCATCGGGCAACACCATGTACGCTAAACGCAACGCCGATGACAGGCTCTTCGAAAACGTGTTGGTGTAGATAACCGACTGAGCGGCATCGATCGACGCGAGCGCGGGAATCGGCTTGCCAGCAAGGCGAAACTCACAATCAAAGTCATCTTCGATGAGATACCGACCTGGTCGCTCGGCGGCCCAACTCAGCAGCGCATAGCGACGCGCAATGCTCGTCACAAGGCCGGTCGGATACTGATGGGACGGCATCAGGTGAAGGACATCGGTCCCGCTTTTCTGTAGAGTGCCCAAGTCCACGCCCTCATCATCCAACGGGATATGTCGAACTTTGCAGCCCATAGCCTGATAGATGCGCGTCAGGCGCAAATAGCCCGGGTCCTCAACGGCATACACCTTGTCCGCGCCAAGCAACTGAACCAACATGGTATCGAGCAACTGAGCACCCGCACCGATAACAATGTTATTAGAATCGACATTCATGCCCCTTGTCCCACGCAGGTGGTGAGCGATTGCGCATCGTAGCCGAGCGGTGCCCTGCGCTGGTGCAGGCGAAAAGATCTCACGCTCGTCTTCGGATGTCAGCGTCGCCCGCAGTGCGCTTTGCCAGAGGCGCGCCGCCTCCAAAGCAGAAGGAGAAAGCGCATCGAATCGCTCGACCTGTCCGTTGACATCATGCGCGCTGGGGCCCACAGAGGCGGCATCTCGGTCGATGCCCTCTGCAGCCGAAGCCAAAACCGGTGCATCCGGAAGCTCGCAAGCGTAGTAGCCACGACGTGGCATTGAGCAAATATAGCCCTCAGCGAGTAACTGGCTATATGCATTCTCGATGGTAATAACACTGATTCCCAGATGACTGGCAAAGGCGCGCTTAGACGGCAGATGCTCCCCCGCCGCAATGCGTCCAGCAACGATATCATCTCGAATTTGCTGGTAAACATACTCATAGAGCGACGCTTCGCCGCGTTGTTCCAAATTGTAGTCGAGCATGAGTTTGTCACCTGACCTTATCGAGTCATTCAATCTGGTATTAGTCTGACCTTGTTATTATCTCGAAAACTGAGTATTTCGCCATACCCAGCTCCCCGATAGGATGTTCCGTCAAGCAATGCACATGCCAACCAAGGGAGCAACCATGGCAGAACAGACCAGCAAGGCCGATCGCGTCAAACTCAACCGCGAACTCGCGCAGATGCTCAAGGGCGGCGTCATCATGGACGTCACCACGCCCGAGCAGGCACGCATCGCCGAGGAGGCAGGCGCCTGCGCTGTCATGGCTCTCGAGCGCATCCCGGCCGACATCCGCGCCACCGGCGGCGTGTCGCGCATGAGTGACCCCAAGATGATCAAGGGCATTCAGGAGGCCGTCTCCATCCCCGTTATGGCCAAATGCCGCATCGGCCACATCGTCGAGGCGCAGATCCTGCAGGCCATCGAAATCGACTACATCGATGAGTCCGAGGTTCTCTCCCCCGCCGATGACGTCTATCACATCGACAAGACCCAGTTTGACGTCCCGTTTGTCTGCGGTGCCCGCGACCTGGGCGAGGCGCTGCGCCGTGTTGCCGAGGGCGCCACGATGATTCGCACCAAGGGTGAACCGGGTACGGGCGACGTTGTCCAAGCCGTGCGTCACATGCGCAAAATCCAAAAGCAGATCCGCGACGTTGTTGCCCTGCGCGATGATGAGCTCTTTGAGGTAGCCAAGCAACTGCAGGTTCCGGTCGAGCTGGTGCGCGAGGTCCATGCCACGGGCAAGCTTCCCGTCGTGAACTTTGCCGCCGGCGGCGTGGCGACCCCCGCCGACGCCGCGCTGATGATGCAGCTGGGTGCCGAGGGCGTCTTTGTCGGCTCGGGTATCTTTAAGAGCGGCGACCCCGCCAAGCGCGCCACCGCCATCGTCAAGGCCGTGGCAAACTTCACCGACGCCAAGCTCATTGCCGAGCTTTCGGAGGACCTGGGCGAGGCCATGGTCGGCATCAACGCCGACGAGATCGAGATCATCATGGAGGAGCGCGGACGCTAGTCCAGCGGAAAGGATCGCACATGAGCGATTACGCAGACCAGACGGTCGCCGTGCTGGCGGTCCAAGGTGCTTTTGTCGAGCACGAGGCGAGACTGTCCGAACTGGGCGCACGTTGTATTGAGCTGAGGCAAGCGGCTGATTTGCAGCAGAACTTTGACCGTCTGGTACTTCCCGGCGGCGAGTCTACCGTTCAAGGGAAGCTGCTTGATGAGTTGGGCATGCTCGACGAGCTTCGCACCCGCATTGTTGAAGGCATGCCCGTCTTGGGCACCTGCGCCGGCCTGATTCTGTTGGCGCGCGATCTTGCCGCCCACGATGATAAGGGGACGCCGCGTTTGGCAACCATGGATGTACTCGTTGAGCGCAATGCCTACGGCCGGCAGCTCGGCAGCTTTCGCACCAAGGGCCAGGTGGCCGGCATCGACGGTGAGGTACCGTTGACGTTTATCCGCGCACCCCGCATCGTCGAGGTCCACGGCGACGCCAGGGCCTTGGCCGAAGTCGACGGGCGTATCGTTGCCGCCCGCCAAGGCAACCAGCTCGGCGTCACCTTCCACCCCGAACTCGACGAAGACACCCTCCTCCACGAACTGTTCCTACAAATGTAGGCAGATAAAACGAGCGTGGATTTTCGGACACTTACAAATTGAGAGTGGATAATCTCCCACCTTGAGCTTGAATGCAGGCTCAAACCGGGAGATTATCCACTCTCATGCTATGTAGTCGTTTGAGAACGTCCCCAATGACTACCTTGGATCATGGCAATGCCGATGTTTTGGCACTGACAGCGAGCGCCCACCAGAGCGAACAAATTGGCATGAAAAGAGGACGGCATAGACCTTCTGGTCATGCCGTCCTCTTTGAATGACAAGTTGTCGCTCTAGTGGGCGCGCAGCGTCAATTAGTTACGCGGTTCGTAGAACCGCGTAACCCAACTAGAAGCGGTTGCCGCGGAAGCCACCGCCGTTGCGGCCGCCACGGTCACCGCCGCGGCCGCCGCGGTCGTTACCACGGTTGCCGCCAAAGCCGCCACGGTTGCCACCGCGGTCGCCATAGCCACCACGGTTGCCGCCAAAGCCGCCGCGACCGCCACGGTCGCCGCCACGGTCACCAAAGCCGCCACGGCCACCGCGATCGCCACCGCGACCGCCGCGGTCACCGCCACGGCCACCGCGATCGCCAAAGCCGCCGCGACCGCCACGGTCGCCGCCACGGCCGCCACGGTCGTCACGGCCGCCACGAGGACCGCGGTCCTCGTCCAGGCCCATGGCGACGAGCGGAGCGATAACCTTATCGAGAGCGGCCATCAGCTCGGTGGCCTCCTCATAAGAAAGCTCGGGCAGGAGCTTCTCCTTCTTGTTGGCAAGCTCGACCAGGCCCTCAGCGGCATCCTCGGCAGCGAAGACGACGATCTTGCGCATATCGCCCTCGGCGTCGTCGATGCGACCGACCAGATCGGCAGCCTCGGCCTCGGCCATCAGACCATCGAGCTCACGAAGGCGCATGCCCAGCAGGTCGGACATTTCCTTCTGCTCCATCTTGGGCTTGAGGTCAAGGAGCTTGATGGCGCGCTCGATGTTCGCCATGCGCTCGGCCTTGGCCTCCTCCTCCTTGGAAATAGCAAAGCGACGGCTACGCAGCAGGCGGGCGGCCTTCTGCATCTTGTCCATCAGCTCTTCGTCATCGTAATCAACGGCGGCCTCGACAACCTCGGCCTCCTCCTCGGCGGAAACCTCGTCAGCAGCCTCAACCTCGGCAGCTTCGGTCTCCACGGTCTCGACTGCCTCGACCTCGGCAGCCATGGTCTCGTTCTCGGTCTCGTTCATGATCTCTTCGTTCTCAGACATGAGACTCCTTCTTGGCCCTCTCGGGCATCATCGCCCCATTCGCGGGGCCCGTCGCGCACTCTTTTGCGCTTATAAATCATGCCTCTCGGCAAAACGTCCATTAGTTTATGGTGTCGTCCGCCAATCTAGCTGCAGAATCTATGTGCACACATTAATGCGACATGTCGCGGTATCATGGCGTGAACCAAACGCGCCCACCTTAAGGAGCCCGCCATGATCAAGCCCATCATGAAGTCCGAGTTCTTTTTACGCCTACCCTCCGAAGACGCCGGCCCCGAAGACGCCGCAACCGGGCAGGATCTTCTGGACACCCTGCACGAACATGAGCACGAGTGCGTCGGTCTCGCCGCAAACATGATCGGCGTGCGCAAACGCATCATCTGCGTAAAGGACGGCAGTAAGTCGCTGCTTATGTACAACCCGCAAATTCTTGAGCAGGTCAACGCCTATCAGACGAGCGAAGGATGCCTTTCACTCGTCGGCGAACGTCCCTGCACTCGCTACCGCCGTATTAAAGTGGAGTATCTGGACGAAAACTTCGTCCACCGCATCAAAAACTTCTCGGGCTACACCGCCGAGATCATCCAACACGAAATCGACCATTGCAACGGGATTGTTATTTAGTCCCACGCCCCACGGGTCCACAAAAAAGCTCCTTGCAGCCAAGCAACTGCAGGGAGCTTTTCATAGTACGGAGCTTCTATCCCATTAGCTCTGACGGTAATGATCGAAGAAGTCGGCGAGGTCTTCGAGAGACTCTTTGAGCACTTCCATGCGCGGCAGGTAGACGATGCGGAAGTGGTCGGGCTCGGCCCAGTTAAAGCCGCCGCCGCGCGTGATCAGGATTTTCTTCTCGTGCAGCAGGTCGAGGGCGAACTGCTCGTCATCGGTGATGTTGAACTTCTTCACATCCATCTTGGGGAAGATGTAAAACGCTGCGCGCGGCTTGACCACCGAGATGCCGTCGATCTTGCTGAGCGCCTCGTACACAAAGTTACGCTGCTCGTAGACACGGCCGCCGGGGCGAATGTAGTCATTGACCGACTGATGGCCGCCGAGCGCCGTCTGAACGATCGACTGAGCCGGGACGTTGGAGCACAGGCGCATGTTCGAAAGCATGTTGATGCCCATAATAAAGTCGCTCATGCAGCGCTGGTTGCCCGAAAGCACCATCCAGCCAATACGGTAGCCCGCGATCATGTGCGACTTGGAAAGGCCGCTAAAGGTAACGCAGGGCAGGTCGGGTGCGAGCGAGGCAATCGAGACGTGCTCATAACCGTCCATGCACAGGCGGTCATAAATCTCATCCGAGAAAATCATCAGTTGATGCCTGCGCGCGACCTCGACGATGCCCTCGAGCACCTCGCGCGGATAGACCGAACCCGTGGGGTTATTGGGGTTGATGATGACGAGGGCCTTGGTCGCGCTCGTGATCTTGGACTCCATATCCTCCAGGTCGGGATACCAATCCGCCTGCTCATCGCACAGATAATGCACGGGATGACCACCGGCAAGGGTCGCGCATGCCGTCCACAGCGGGTAATCGGGGCTGGGGATCAGAATCTCGTCGCCATTGTCGAGCAGCGCGTTCATCGAAAGCTGAATGAGCTCGGACACGCCGTTGCCCGTGTAGATATGCTCCATCTGAACGTTGGGCAGGCCCTTGATCTGCGAGTACTGCATGATCGCCTTGCGCGCGGAGAACAGGCCGCGCGAGTTGGAATAGCCCTCGCAGTCGGGCAGCTGCTGGCGCATGTCCTTGATGACTTCATCGGGTGTGCGGAAACCGAAGGGCGCCGGGTTGCCGATATTGAGCTTGAGGATGCGCTCGCCCTCGTCCTCCATACGGGCAGCCTCGTCGACGACGGGACCGCGCACGTCATACAAGACATTATCGAGCTTGGTGGATTTAGAGAAAGTGCGCATGGTGGTGCTCCCTGCAATTTGAGCCGTGGGGCTAGGTTCGGATTTGACAACGTTACGGGGCGAGGGTGTCTCGCCTTGGTCGGCGTCACTGGCGAGCAGCCAGGTAACATCGACCTCCAAAATACGGGCGAGCAGCTCTGCCACATCGCGCCGCGGGATCGTCTTGCCGCTCACATATTGGCTCATCTGACTCTTGCCGAGTTTTTTGCCGAGCATCTCCGATGCACGAATCACGTCCGACTGTCGAACGTCGCGATCGGACATAGCCTGTCGCAGGCGATCGCTAAACGTCTCTTGGGCCACTAGAACCTCCTTGCTGGCAAAGTTCAATTTATAGAACACGAATTGAACCTGAGTTCAATTTAGGCAGCAGTATAGCGCGGCGCATAATCCGATAGTTCAATTTCACAAGAAAATGCGCCGAACCCCAAGATTCGCCCCAAAGTGGACAACAGGTACGCGCCCCTATAGATATTCAAGGAAACGAGCCGCCGCGAGCGAAACATCAGCTGTGCGGTATATGGCATTGATCTGCCGATGGGGATGCCCCTCGAGCGGACGCACGGCAACATCGAACTGGCAGCGGCGTAAGATGAGCGCCGGAAGGACGCTCACGCCCAGACCGTCCTCGACCATGGCCATAATCGCATAGTCATCCCAAGTCGACAGCTTAGAGCGCACCGCTAGGCCCGCACGGCGGAACAGCGGCGTAATCTCGTCGTCGCTACCGCGCTCCAGCAGAATGAATTGCTCGTTGACCAAATCGGCAAGAGAAACGGCCTTTGCGGCGGCAAGCGGAGAACTTGCCGGCACCACGGCCATCAACTCGTCTTGCACCAACTGCCGCGACGCCATGCCGGCGCCGCGTGGCTCGCGCGGGATAAAGCCCAGGTCGCAGCGACCTTCTACCACCCATTGCTCAATCTCGGAGTAATCACCCATCAGCAGCTCGTAATCGACATCCGGGTGATCGGCGCGAAACCGCGCGATGACCGGCGGCAGCACATGGGTCGCCACGCTCGAAAACGTACCGATGCAAATCTTGCCGCGCATGAGCCCCCGCATCTCGTCCACGCATCGCTGCAGGCGGCCAAACTCCTCGCATAACGCCTCGACGGCCGGCATGATCTGCCGCCCGTCGGCAGAAAGCACCACGCCCTCGCGGCTGCGGTCGAGCACCTTAAAACCCCAGTCGGCCTCAAGGTCGCCCACCATACGGCTCACGCCCGACTGCGAATAGCTCAGGCGCTCAGCGGCGCGCGTAAAGCTACCGGCACGCACCGTCTCGAGCAGCACTTGCATCTTTTGGATATTGGTCTCCACGGCACGTCCCTGCCTTTGCATGAGTATTTGTCATGTCATCCATGCATTATATTCGCTTTTCTTCTAAAGCCAGTTCACCCATAGTAAACATGCTCAGATATAGAAGGGATGTCAGCGCATGAACAACGGACTGTTTACGTACTTAGCAGCATTGCTGTTGTTTGGCTCTAACGGCATCATCGCCGCAGCCATCGCGCTGCCAAGCTCCGATATCGTGCTCCTGCGCACGTTTTTGGGTGCACTCTCTCTCATCATTGTCCTTGTCACCACTCAACGCCATAAGTTGCAGGCACCGTCTCGTCCCCGCGAAGCCGCTGCCCTTATCCTCTCGGGCGCCGCGCTGGGTGCCAGCTGGATATTCCTGTTTCGCGCCTACCAGACCATTGGTGTCGGCATCTCCTCTCTGCTGTATTACTGCGGCCCCATCATCGTTATGGCCCTCTCCCCGCTCATTTTTGGCGAAAAGCTGACCGGCGGTAAAATCACCGGCTTCATCGCTGTCGCCTGCGGCGCCTTCCTCATCGCGGCCCAAGGCCTCGGCGGCAATATGCCCATCGCGGGCATCGCGTGCGGCATCGCCTCTGCCTTCTGCTACGCGTTGATGGTCATTGCCAGTAAGAGAGCGCCGCACATCGAGGGCCCCGAGAACTCCACCCTTCAGGTGAGTGCTGCCTTTGCGACCGCATTGGTACTCACGCTCATCACGCAGGGCGTTCCCTCGTTTTTCTCCCCCAGTATCGCCGCCGGCATCGACTGGCGCGCCGTCGCCATGCTCGGCATCGTCAACACCGGGCTCGGCTGTCTGCTCTACTTTAGCGCCGTCGCCAAACTGCCCGTGCAGACCGTCGCCGTCGTCGGCTATCTTGAACCGCTTTCGGCCGTCGTCTTCTCCGTCGTCCTTTTGGGCGAGGCCGTGACGCCCGTCCGCCTGATGGGAGCCGCGCTAATCATCGGCGGCGCGATCTTCTGCGAGCTCGCCGGCAAACGCGCAAGCGCCAAGAACGGCATAGCCCAGGCAGCACGCGCCTAACAGCCCCTCTTCATATTTCAAAGCAGGGCGCGCCCGCGGTTGTTACCTTGCAGCAAACCACACAGCGAATACGCCCCTGTTTTGAAATGTCGCCCGCGCAGGCAGCTACTCCCCAGCTGGGGATTATTGTCTAAAGCATCCCGATGTGCCAAACTGCTCTTATATATAAAGATGGCATAAAAGATTTCTGTCCTGACAGAAATTGGATGTCTAAGGGAGTCCACGTGGCACACAACAAACTGGAGGCAAGCCTCCAAGACCAGCACAGTCAGGGCGGGCACGGAGCTATCCCGCTCTCCGCTGGTATGCTGCTCGTTACGCTCGGCGTCGTCTACGGCGACATCGGCACGAGCCCCATGTACACCATGAAATCAATCGTCGCCAACAACGGCGGCATCGGCACCGTCAGCGAGGACATGATCCTGGGCGCGCTTTCGCTCGTCATCTGGACCATGACGCTCGTGACCACGGTCAAGTACGTGCTGATCGCCATGAAGGCCGACAACCACAACGAAGGCGGTATCTTCGCCCTGTTCAGCCTGGTGCGCAAGGTGGCGCCGTGGCTGATTCTGCCCGCCATGATCGGCGGCGCGGCATTGCTCGCCGACGGCATCCTCACCCCCGCCGTCACCGTTACTACGGCTATCGAGGGCCTGCGCACCATTGAGTGGGGCCATGCGCTGCTGGGCGATGGTCAGACCAATGTGATTATCATCACCATCATCATTATCTGCGGCCTGTTTGCCATGCAGCGCGCCGGCACCTCTTCGATCGGTAAGCTGTTCGGCCCGCTCATGACGCTATGGTTCCTGTTCCTGGCAGGCGCCGGCCTGTTCAATATGCTCGGCAACCTGTCCATCCTGCGCGCACTCAACCCCATCCGCGGCATCATGTTCCTGTTCTCGCCCATCAACCACTCGGGCATCATGGTGCTCGGCTTCGTCTTTCTGTCGACGACCGGCGCCGAGGCACTCTATTCGGACATGGGCCACGTGGGCAAGGCAAATATCTACGCATCTTGGCCGTTCGTAAAGGCGGCACTCATCCTCAACTATCTGGGCCAGGGAGCTTGGCTGCTCGCCAACAACTCCAATCCCCAGATGCTTGCGATGGATATCGTCAACCCGTTCTACATGATGCTTCCCGAGGCCCTGCGCCCCTTTGCCATCGTGCTTTCGGCCGTGGCGGCCATCATTGCCTCGCAGGCGCTTATCACCGGCTCGTTCTCGCTGGTATCCGAGGCAACCCGCCTCAACCTCATGCCGCACCTGCGCATCCACTACCCCAGCGATACCAAGGGCCAGCTCTATATTCCGCTCGTCAATAACATCATGTGGGTCGGTTGCATCTTTATTGTGCTGCTGTTCCAAAACTCCGAGCGCATGGAGAGCGCCTACGGCCTCGCCATCACCGTAACCATGCTCATGACCACGACGCTTTTGACGAGCTACATCGCCGGCATCATGAAGCACAAGCTGGGCGCTTGCGTCTTCGCCCTGCTCTTTGGCGCCATTGAGCTCTGCTTCTTCGCTTCGTGCCTCACTATGTTCTTTGACGGCGGCTACGTCATGATCTTCCTGGCCGCGCTGCTGTTCGGCCTCATGTACGTGTGGCGCCGCGGTACCGCCATCGAGCGTACGCAGACGATTCTGCTGCCCGTCTCCAAGTATATCGACCAGCTCAATCGCCTGCGCAACGACGAGACCTATCCCGTACTCGCCGACAACCTGGTGTTCCTTACCAACAGCCCCGACCCGCTCACGCTCGACCGCGACGTGCTCTATTCCATCCTGGACAAGCACCCCAAGCGCGCCAAGGCCTATTGGTTCATCAACGTGCACGTTACCGACGAGCCCTATACGCACGAGTATTCCGTCGAGACCTTTGGCACGGACTTCCTGTTCCGCGTGCGCTTGAACTTGGGCTTTAAGGTCAACCAGCGCGTCAACGCCTACCTGCGCCAGATCGTCGGCGACCTGATGGCCTCGGGAGAACTGCCGCCGCAGCACCACACCTACTCCATCTACGAGACGCGCGGCAACGTGGGCGACTTCCGTTTTTGCATGCTGCGCAAGATGCTTGCCCCCGAGACGGACATCAACCGCAACGACCATCGCGTCATGGCCATCAAGTATGCCGTCCGCCGCGCCTGCGGAAGCCCGGCACGCTGGTACGGTCTCGAGAACTCGGCCATCATCATCGAGTACGTGCCGCTGTTTGCCCGCATGCGACCGGCCGTCAAACTCGTGCGAACCCAGGTTCCGCTCGAGGTTCAGGTCGAGGAGGCCGAGGAGATGGAAGTCGATATCTTCTCGGACGACCTGGTCAACGGCAACGAGGCCGGCAAGAGCATGAATGTCGACCCCACCGAGCAGCTCGAAAGCGTCGCCGACACGCCCGAGCAGCAGCAGCTCGACGGACTCGAGAGCACCCAGCTCAACGACGCCAACTTCTAAAACACCGTCAGCCACCGACGACAACGGCCCTGCATCTCGCAAAGAGATGCAGGGCCGTTTTGTGTTGCGGCGGACCGGTGAGCTACGAGCGGCGCGGCTCGGGAGTCACGAGCTTATCGGGGCTCGCGCCCTCGGCATCCATCAGACTTGCGTAGCGAATCGACGGATCATCGTACGTTGCGTAATAGTAATTGCCCGTACGTGCACTAAAGCAGCCGGTGTAGATTGTCTTCTCGAACTTGCCATCGCCCATCCTGGACGCGCCCTCGATCATCACCACGCCCTCGAGTGAACGGAACATACGGACGACGTTTTCGGCCTCGCTCTCTTTTTGCGGATAGTTGGCATTGAGATACGCCGCTTTTACAAAACGGCTCGGCGAATAGCAATCGCCCGGAATGCCGCGCATGCCGGCACCGGCTCCATAGGGCTTAAGCTCGGCGCCACGCCATGTCGCCGTCTGCGGAAAATCGCTTGTGGCGGTGATATAGGTGCGCAGGTTTTCCATATGCCACGGGAAGGTGGGCTGATTGGCAAGGGTGTCGACCGGATTGTCGTATACATGCAGGCCATCGGCCATCATCTCGACCACGATGCTACGCTGGCTGTCGCCGATAATCCAATGGAGCAGCGACACGCCCAGGCCTTCGCCCGCCGATTTGACCACGATCGCCACGTCACGCAGCGCCACCTCAACCTCATCGACCGTCGAAAACGTCGCGGCGACCCACAGGGGAAACTCGTAGGCCGCGATATTGGTCTTGCCATCAACCGGACCCTCGGCATACTCGGCATAACCCGGGAAATTGAGACCCGCCACGGCGAGACCCGCATCGTTGCCGCAATCGAAGAACATAGGGTAGTTCTTGTAATCGATGCACATACCGATCACCGCGTGTGCCGCTGTCGTGTCGTCGATAAACGAATACGGAATATGGAACCCGCGTGGCATCACGCGAACCTGTTGGCCGTAGTCAAAACTCCAGTCGAGGTTGCGGCCCAGATACATGTTGCCGGAATTATCGGTAAATCGAATGCTCGTACACATAGCGCCTCCTAGCTTTACGTTCTTGCTAAGTTCATTGTCACCAAACAAAAAGGCGCTAAACACAAAAGCCCGGACATGACAACAATGTCACGCCCGGGCCAAAAGCACAGGTTCAATCCCCGATCAAATCACTCTAGACAAGTTTGCCGAGGCAGTGGTCGATCATATGCTGGACCATCTGCGCCTCGAAGCCGACGAAGTCCTGCTTGCGCTCGCGCATCTTGCCGTCGACGATCACGTCATAAGCAACCTTGCACTTGATATAGCGCGTGGACTTGGTGATCTCCTCGTGCGTCAGGCAGCTCTCCTCCATCTTGCTGGCGCCCAGGCCAAACACCAGACGGGGATTGTAGAGCACATGGGGCTCGCCGGCATCGTCCAGGTAGACACAGACCTTCTTGGTGACGCCGATCTGGTTGGCGGCAAGGCAGCCGGCATCGTCGAGCGACTTGATGGTATCGATCAGGTCCTGGGCCACCGACTCGTCCTCGACGGTCGCGACCTCGCAACGCTGGGACAGAATAGCCTCGTCGTGGCAGAGCTCTTTAATCATACGTTCCTCCATAGGGGTCGTTGTAACTGTTTAAGTATACGGTACCTACACATTTTCATACGGAAAATACCGCCCGTCTGCTACATTGCGCCGAACATCAACATGTGGGGAACAGCAAGGTCGTAAAGGCGATATAGTGGGTGAGTTCGTGTCAATCGGCCTAAACTCGGGGCCGAACAAGGAAAGGGTATGCATGGACGAACTATTTCACGTCAGCGAGCGCAAGTCCACAATCGGGACCGAACTTCGTGCTGGACTGACAACGTTCCTGGCAATGGCCTACATCATTGCCGTCAACCCCGCGGTGCTCTCGGGCGCCGGCATCGATGCGGGAGCGCTCGCCTGCGCCACCTGCCTAGGCGCTGGCATCATGACCATCTGCATGGGCATCTTCGCTAACCGCCCGCTCGCCTGCGCGTCGGGCCTGGGCATCAACGCCATGATCGCGGGCATCACCACCACCATGTGCGGGGGTGACTGGCATGTGGCCATGAGCGTTATCTTCCTCGAGGGTGTCGTCATTCTGCTGCTCGTCCTGTGCGGCCTGCGCGAGGCCATCATGGACGCCATCCCCGTGGTCCTGCGCCACGCCATCTCGGTGGGTCTGGGCCTGTTCATCGCCATGATCGGCTTGTGCGACGCCGGCATCATCACCGCTGGCGCCGGTACGCTCGTCGGCCTGGGCGACATCGCCTCCCCCACCTTTATCGTCGGCATCATCTCCATCGTCGTGACGGTTGCCCTGGCTTCCCGCAACGTGCCGGGCTCGCTGCTCATCGGCATCATCGTCGCCGTTATCGCCGGTATCCCGCTGGGCGTCACCCATGCGCCCGAGGGCCTCATCGCACCGCTCGACTTCTCGACCTTTGGCGCCCCGTTTGCCAGCACCGCCGATGGCAACATGGCCATCGTGAAGGTTCTGACCGACCCGATGCTGCTCGTCGTTGCCTTCTCGCTGCTCATGAGCGACTTCTTCGACACCATGGGCACCGCGATGGCCGTCGCCAAGCAGGGCGAGTTCTTGACCGAGGACGGCAATGTCGAGGACATCCGCCCCATCCTGGTCGTTGACTCCGTTGCCGCCGCTGCCGGTGGCTTTATGGGCGTCTCTTCCATCACCACCTTCGTCGAGTCCACCTCCGGCGCCGCCGACGGTGGCCGCACGGGCCTCACCTCCGTCACCACCGGCGTGCTGTTTATCCTCGCCGCGTTCTTCTCCCCTGTCGTCTCCATCGTTTCCAGCGCTGCCACCTGCGGTGCCCTGGTCTACGTCGGTTACCTCATGATGAGCGAGGCCTCCGAGATCGACTGGTCCGATGTCTCGCAGGGCTTCCCGGCGTTTATGATCGTCGCCGGCGTGCCCTTCACCTACTCCATCTCTGCCGGCATTGGCCTGGGCTTTATCGCCTACGTGGTCGTCGCGCTCTTTAAGGGCGAGGCCTCCAAGATCAAGCCGCTCATGTGGATTGCAGCCCTCGCCTTCCTCGTCTACTTCTTTGTGGCGTAACGGCAAAGCTGTCAAAGCAGAGCGCCAAAGCGCGGAGTCGCAGCAAGCGGCTCCGCGCTTTTCTTTTAAAGCCAGGCAACGCATAGGCGCACGATGGATTGCTTCCCGAGTTTTGGACATTTTGCCCTCCAAACGGCACTACCGCCAGCTATATCCTGCAGATACGCTGGATGTAGTCGCATAGGCCCTATGAGGATGGGAGTAACCATGGCCGCCTTGTTCACGACCCCCAAGCGCAATGACAATACCTCAGGAGCCCATTTTGCCGAGCCCGACGCGCGCCGTCGCGCGTTGCTCGCGCACGGCAGCTGGCGCCGCGTGACGAGCCGCATCGTCGTGGGCGCCGTGTGCGCGCTCACGGTGAGCTCGCTGCTCATGCCGAGCGTCTCGCTCGCGGCCGAGTGGGTGGACGTCGATGGCGTTCGCCACGAAGCGGCCGCGGGTCCCACGGGAGACGCCGCCGGCACCTGGTCGTGGAACGGCGCCGACGACATGAAGCTCAACGGCTATAACGGCGGCGCGATTACGGCTGCGGGCAAGCTCAACATTGCCTACGAGGGTACCAACACCGTGGAAACAGAGCCCGATTACACCGGTGCCGCCATCAAGGCGAAGGACGGCACTAACCAGAAAGCAGAGTTGAACATAACGAGCTCGAATAGCACGGATGAGCTCAATGTGACAGCCGAGGCAGACGCGATTAAATCCACGGGCGATCTCTCCATTTCAGGTCCAGGCACCGTTAACACCACAAGTACCACTTCCGACGGAATTGAGGCAAAGGGCGATCTCTCTATCACGGGCTCGGGCACCGTGAATGCAACGGGCGGTACCGAAGGCATCCAATCCAAGGGCAAGACCACCATCGATTCCTCTGGCACGGTGATCGCTAAAGGAAGCGAAGGTTACGGCATCGCCGCGGGCAGTGACCTGATCATCAAAGGCGGTGGCAAGGTAGAAGCAAGCTCGATAGAAGAAGCGGCGATTTGGGCTGACGACGGCATTAACATCTCGGACGGCAGCCAGGTCAAGGCGAGCTCCGAGGGAGATCTAGCCGTCAACGCTGAGGGCAGTCTCGCGGTCACGAACGCATCCCTTAACGCAAGCGGTGTTGAGTATGGCGTCTATGGCCGCAAGGGCATCACGCTCGACCACGCGACCGTGACGGTCCGTGCAAGCGCGGGCGGCGGCTGGCAAACTATCGCTCTCATCACCGACGAGGACGATATCGTCATCAAGAATGACTCCATCGTGGACGCGCTCGCAGAAGGCGGGTTCTCGGCTGCTATCGCCAGCAGAAACTACAACCCTGGCGAGTCAGGCGGCCACATCTACATCAGCGACTCCGTTGTTAAGGCTATAGCCCGCTATATCGAGACCGGTGGCGATGGCCCCGATCACTACAGCAACGACCAAAGCGGCGGGGTCATTCCTGAGCCTAGGGGTCTGAACATCGGTATCTTCGCCCAGACCTACGAGGGCATCACGCCCGCGAGTATCTCGATCGTCCGCAGCAAGGTCACGGCCGAGGGAGACACGGCGGCAATCTTCGCTCTTGCCATAAGCGAGGACGGCAAGGCGATCGGCACCATCGAGATCGAAGACGCTCCCATCCAGACGCCCGGAGGCGGCAAGATCATTAACTATCGCTACGAAGAAGAGTACGGCCCCAGCATCTCCTACGAGGCAGGTCAAACCATCGGCACGGGCGATGCTGTGATCGACTCCCCCTATGACGCCGCTGTCGCCAAGAGCGCGGTCATCGTGCCTCCCGAGGAGATCAAACCCGAGGAAAAGTCCGGCGAGACCAAGTCCGAGGGTTCCAAGTCCGAGGGCACGAAGACGACCAAGACCGTTGCAGTTGCAACCACGGGAGCCAAGACCACCGGCAAGCTCGCGGCAACCGGCGACGTCTCGAGCGCGGCCATCATAGCGACCGCCCTTGCAGGAACAGCCGCCATCGCCGCCGGCGCCGTGGTGAGCCGCAAGCGCTCATAGACGCCCTTCATACACGGCCTGGCGCTTTTAAAGCCGCCTAGTCCGCACACCATTTAGCAGCGCCACCGCCAAGCTCCCATCCGGCGGTGGCGTTCCTGTTTGCGGCCGCCGGGCACGTACGCGAACGGAGCCGCATTGGACGGCTCCGCGCTTGTCTATTTAAAGCCGAGCCACGTGTAGGCGCGCGATTTAATTCTTCCCAGGTTTTTGGACATTTTGCCCTCCAAACGGCACTACCGCCCGCCGCATCCTGCAGATACGCTGGATACAGTCGCATAGGCCCAATGAGGATGGGAGCAACCATGGCCGCCTTGTTCACGACCCCCAAGCGCAATGACAACACCTCAGGAGCCCATTTTGCCGAGCCCGACGCTCGCCGTCACACGCTGCTCGCACACGACAGCTGGCGTCGCGTGACGCGCCGCATCGTCGTGGGCGCCGTATGCGCGCTCACGGTAAGCTCGCTGCTCATGCCGAGCGTCTCGCTTGCCGCCGAGTGGGTAGAAGTCGGCGGGGCCCGGTATGGCACCGCAGCAGGCGACGAGGCCGGCACCTGGTCATGGGATGGCGCCGACGACATGAAGCTCAACGGCTATGACGGCGGCGCGATCGAGGCCGCGGGCAAGCTCAACGTCAGTTACTCGGGCAACAACACCGTCACCAACGACGACGGCAGCGGCATCCTGGTCTCGAATGGCGCGAACGAAAAAGCCGAGCTCAATATCCAGGGTGGCGCATCCGACACACTCAGCGTGACGTCTTCTAGCGACGCCATCATGTCCGATGGTGACATCAACATCGACGGAGCGGGAACCGTCAACGCCACGAGCACCGAGGGCGACGCTATCGATGCCAAGGGCGGTCTCACCATCAAAGGTTCTGGCAACGTCAATGCCACGGGCGAATCGAATGGTATCAGGGCACACGACGACATCACGATTGACAACAGCGGCGCCATCGCCGCCAAGGCTACCAGGAATCTGGGCATCAATGCTCATAATAGCCTCGCCATCAAGGGCGGCGGCAAGGTCGAGGCACGCTCTATCGATGACATTGCGATTTGGGCCGACGGCACCATCAACATCTCGGGCGGCAGCCAGGTCAAGGCGAACTCTGAGGAATACAGCGCCGTCATTGCCACGTACAAGCTCACGGTCATGAACGCCTCCCTTAACGCAAGTGGTGCTATATATGGCGTCTATGCCTTGGGGGGCGTTGCGTTCGATCACGCGACCGTGACCGTCCGCGCAAGCGCGGACGGTGGCCAAGCTACCGCACTCTTCACGAACTGGGATGACATCGTCATCAAGAACGGCTCCATCGTGGACGCGTTCGCAGAAGGCAGGTTCTCGGTTGCAATCTCCACCGGAAACTATCACCCCAACGGAACTGGTGGCCATATCTACATCAGTGATTCTGTTGTCAAGGCTATAGCCCGTTATGTCGAGTCCGGTAACGACGGCCCCGATCACTACAGCAACGACCAAAGCGGCGAGGTCATCCCCGAGCATAGAGGTACGAACCTTGGCATCTTCGCCCAGACCGAGAAGGGCATCACGCCCGCGACCATCTCGATCGTCCGCAGCAAGGTCTCGGCCGAGGGAGACACGGCGGCAATCTTCGCCCTCGCCCTAAGCGCCGACGGCGAGGCGATCGGCGCTATCGAAATCGAAGACGCTCTCATCCAGACGCCCGCAGGCGGCAAAGTCATTGACTATCGCAACGAGGAAGAGCTCAACGGCGGCATCGGCTACGAGGCTGGTCAGACCATCGGCACGGGCAATGCCACGATCGACTCTCCCTACGATGCAGCCGTCGCCAAGAGCACGGTCATCGCGCCGCCCGAGGAGGCCAAGCCCGAGGAGAAGCCTGGCGAGACCAAGCCGGGTTCCAAGTCCAAGGACACGAAGACGACCAAGACCGTCGCGGTTGCAACTACGGGCGTCAAAGCCACCGGCAAGCTCGCGGCGACCGGCGACGCCTCGAACGCAGCCATCGCGGCAGCCGCCTTTGCGGGAACAGCCGCCATCGCCGCAGGCGCCGTGGTGAGCCGCAAGCGCTCATAGACGCCCTTCATACACGAACCGACACTTTTAAAGCCGCCTAGTCCGCGCACCGTTTAGCAACGCCACCGCCGAGCTCCCCTCCGGCGGTGGCGCTTCCTGTTTGCGCCCGCACGACGCGCGCGAATGTTCTTGATGCTACCCAACCGGTATACGCTGGCGTGCGACAATTGGAACTGCCGATATCACAACACTGAGAGAAGCCCGTCATGGAAGCGCAAAAGCAGATAACCGTTCATTCGGAGCATACGGAAAGCGCACCCGTCATTTACCTCCCCGTGGTCATGGGCGACGGTAGTGATGTTTATTACCGCTGCCGAGAGCTCGACTGCCCACCATTCACCCTTGTCGCCATTGGCGGCCTCAACTGGAATCGCGAGCTGAGTCCCTGGGCATGCGACGGGACCGTACGCGATGCCGAGCCTTTCGGCGGCCAAGCTGCCGGTTTTCTTGATGAGCTGCTGAATCAGATAATCCCCCAGGTCGAGTCGTCGCTTCCCCAGCCGCCCACCTGGCGTGGCATTGCCGGTTACTCGCTGGCAGGCCTCTTTGCACTTTGGTCCCTCTGGCAAACCGATGCCTTTGACCACGCAGCGAGCGCATCGGGGTCGCTGTGGTTTCCCAACTTTGTCGATCGTGCCAGCACAGCACCGTTTGCCGGCAGCCCGCAAGCCGTCTACCTGTCACTCGGAAAAAAGGAAACCAAGACGCCCAACCGCATGATGCGACACGTGCTCGACGACACGCGCGCGATGGAAGAGTTGCTCATCGAGCGTGACATTCCAACAACGCTGGAGCTCAACCCCGGTAATCACTTTGCCCAAACCGACTTGCGCATGGCCCGCGGCATTCACTGGATACTGACGCATTAGAAATGGTGCCCACGCGCATATACGCATGGGCACCATTTCTTGTTTTAGCTAAACGCAGCCGCTACTCAGCTGCCTCCTCAAGATCGGAGACATCAAACTCAAAGTCGTTACCCGGCAGGATGGCGTTGAGCACAATGCCCACCAGCGAACCCACGGCAAGGCCCGAAAGCGAGATCGTCACGCCGCCCAGCTCCAGCACGATGGCTCCAGCGGTGCTGTAGGCAATGCCGAGCGAAAGCACGAGTACCAGTGCAGCCACCAGCACGTTGCGGTTGTTCTGGAAATCGACCTGGTTCTCGATGAGGTTGCGGACGCCCACGGCGCTGATCATGCCGTAGAGCACGAGCGACACGCCGCCGATGACGCACGCCGGCATGGCAGCGATGACCGCAGCAAACTTGGGGCAAAACGAAAGCACGATGGCGCAACATGCGGCGATGCGGATCACACGCGGATCGAACACACGCGTGAGCGCGAGCACGCCGGTGTTCTCGCCATAGGTGGTGTTGGCCGGAGCGCCAAAAAGCGAAGCCAGGATTGTGGCAAGGCCGTCGCCGAGCAGCGTACGATGCAGGCCGGGATCGGCGATAAAGTTGCGCTCGCAGGTCGAACCGATGGCAGAGATATCACCGATGTGCTCGATCATGGTCGCAAAGGCCAGCGGCATGATGGTGATGATGGCCGTCGTGGCAAGGCCGCTATCGAACTGCGGACCAAAGAGTGAAAACACGGTGTTGTCCCACACAACGGGCAGACCGACCCACGGAGCGGCAGCAACACCGGAGAAGTCGACCTCGCCCAGCACAGCGGCGACAGCATAGCTCACCACGACGCCCAGCAGAATCGGCACGATCTTGACCATACCGCGGCCCCAAATGTTGCAGATGATGATCACTGCCACAGCGACAACGGCGACAAGCCAGTTGGTCTGGCAGTTGGCAATGGCAGAGCTCGCCAGAATTAGGCCGATGGAAATGACGATGGGGCCAGTCACCACCGGCGGAAAGAAGCGCATGACGCGCTTGGCACCAAACGCGCGGAACAGGGCCGCCAGCACCGGATAGAGCAGGCCGGCGCAGGCTACACCCAGGCAGGCGTAGGGCAAAAGCTCGGCCTCGCCGTTGGGCGCAATCGCGGCATAGCCCGCGATAAAGGCAAACGATGAACCCAGGAAAGCTGGTACCTTACCGCGCGACAGGAAGTGGAAGAGCAGCGTGCCTAGGCCGGCAAACAAAAGCGTCGCCGAGACCGAGAGACCGGTGAGCACGGGCACCAGCACGGTGGCGCCAAACATGGCAAACAGGTGCTGCAGACCGAGCAGGAACATGCGCGGGCGGCCGAGCGACGATGCATCGTAGATGGCATCGGTGACGGCGGGCGTCGAGGACTGGGACATGGATGTCCTTTCGAATGGAAGGGCGATCGGGCATATCGGATAACCTGCCCGAACGATACGATCCGAACCATTGTACGTGATATATGCCGCCCCGCACGCACCGTCCCCGCAAACGGTACTGCTACTTCCAAACGCGCTCGGCAATGCGCTTGACCAGCGCGATCTTTGCCCATTGTTCGTCTTCGGTCAGCTTGTTGCCAATCTCGCAGCTGGCAAATCCGCACTGAGGCGACAGATACAGGTTCTCGAGCGGCACGTACTTCGCGGCCTCGTGAATACGCTCGATGATGACATCCTCGTCCTCGAGCTCGGCGACCTTGGTGGTCACCAGGCCCAACACGACCTTCTTGCCGGGGGCAACGTACCTGAGCGGCTCAAAACCACCGGCGCGGGGCGTGTCAAATTCCAGGTAGAACGCGTCGACATCCTCGTGCGCAAACAGGAACGGTGCGATGGGATCATAACCGCCCTCGAAGGCGTAGGTGGAGTGGTAGTTGCCACGGCACACATGCGTATTAATGACCAGATCATCGGGCTTGCCCTCGATAGCCGCGTTGTTGAGCGCCACGCCCAGCTCGCTCACCTTTTGCAGATCGACCGGACTCATGCCGGTTTTGGCGACAAAATCGGTATCGCAGTAGATGCCCCAGGTGCAGTCATCAAACTGGATGTTGCGGCAGCCCGCAGCGTACAGGTCGGCGATCACCGTGCGATAAGCAGCTGCAATGGCGTCGGCGAGCTCTTCGTCGGTCTTATAGACAGCGCGCAGGCTCTCCTGCTGGCCATCGCAGCGGTCGAGCGTGACTTCGGAGAACGTCTGGATCGGCGCCGGAATAGTTTGCCGCGCGACCTGGCCCTCCCCCTCGAGCGCCTTGACAAATTTGAAGTGCTCGACGAACGGATGATTCTCGCCGCTAATGGGACCGGTTACCACGGCGGTGTCGGCAGTGGTCTCCTCATCGTGGAACATATAGCCCGTACGCGAGGTACGACGCTCGACGCCGTTCAGCCCCCACATAAAATCGAGGTGCCAGTAGCTGCGGCGAAACTCGCCATCGGTGATGACCTGCAGGCCGACGGCCTTTTGCTTGGCCACCAAGTCGCGAATAGCCTCGTCCTCGACAGCCTTAAGCCCCTCGGCATCAAGCGTGCCTGCCGCATAGGCAGCGCGGGCATCCTTTACGGCCTGCGGACGAAGAAAGCTGCCGACGATATCAGCGCGAAACGGCGCGTTCGGTTGAATTGAAGTGCTCATAGATATCTCCCTTTGCATTGGTTGCTTTACTGGGACAGAGTATGAGCGCTCATATGGCCATCGTAAAATATACGTTTATAACAGTTTGATATAGGAAACTTCTATATGCACACCAACGGATCGTCGAGCCAAGCTATCCCATATCCGCCAGTGCAAATAGCCATTTTCGTGCCCATATGGCACTAGCAGCTCTGCCCTATCGCCCATACGCTTAGTGGTGACCGCCAAGGCCACGCGAGAGATTGGAGCGACCATGACCACGTTTACGACCCCCACGCGCCACACCGATCGTGTTGCAGGGCTTCATTACGCCGAGGCCCCCGTGCGCCAGCGCGCCGTTCTCACCTGTGGCAGCTGGCGCCGCGTGACGCGCCGTATCGTCTGCGGTCTGACCTGCGCGCTCACCGTGAGCTCGCTGCTCATGCCGAGCATCTCGTTTGCGGCCGAACGGATTGAAGTTGACAACATCCCCTATTACGCCGGCGCCGCTGCCGGCGACGGCAGCACGTGGGCCTGGGACGGCGCCGACGACATGACACTCAATGGTTATAACGGCGGAGGCATCGCTGCCTACGGCAAGCTTAACGTGAGTTACGAGGGCACCAATACGGTTGCCAACGACGGAGGAGATGGCATCTCCGTCTGGGACGGCACCAGCGAGAGTGCCGAGCTCAACATCTCCGGAACGGGCACCCTGACGGCAACCGCCGAAGGCGACGCCATCTATTCCGAAGGCGATATCACGGTCAGCGGAACAGGCGCCGTGAACGCCACGGGCGACGTCAACGGCATACGTGCCGAAAACGACCTTTCGATCGATACAAGCGGCAGCGTCACCGCCAAGGGCGGGAGGCACGAGGGCATCCGCGCCGACGGCGATATAACCATTACCGGCGGCGGCGCCGTCGACACGAGTTCCGAGCAGGACTTCGGCATCATCGCCAAAGAAGCTCTCACGGTATCCAACAGTACGCTAATCGCCCAAGGATCC
>CAKUFW010000025.1 GCA_934650975.1 uncultured Collinsella sp.
TATCTGGTGCCCGCGATTGCCAAGCACCTGTGCCTGGGCGATTCGGGCCGCGAGTTCCAGGACTGCATGGGCCAGACTGAGCTTTGCCACCTGCTGGAGCACGTGACGGTCGAGCTCATGAACGAGACCGGTCTCGCCGGCAGCATCTCGTGCGGTCGCACGCGCGTGAGCGAGCATGACGAGCGCGTCTTTGAGGTTGAGCTTTCGTGTCCCGACGACGCGTTGGCCATTGGCGCGCTGTCGTCGGCGACCTTTATGATGGACTGGGCGTACCTGCACGCCGACCAGCCGGCCCCCGATGTGGACGGCACGGTCGCGGGCCTGCGCAACCTGGTGCTGGGAATGCGTGCCGAGGCCGAGGGCAAGGATCCGCACGAGGCCGTCGCCGCCGCGAATGGCGAGGACGTGGCCGAGGATGCGGTCGAGGGCGACGCTCCTGCCGCCGACGCCGCCGAGCCTGTTGTCGATGCCACCGCCGAGCCCGTTTCCGCCGAGCCGCAGGGCGTCCCCAGCTTTGACGACGAGCCGCAGATGGCAATCGATACCGAGGGTGCGGTCGCCGAGAACCACGAGGCCCCCGCTGCCGTCTTTGGCGGCGCGGCGACCGTTCCGGCAGGACCCGCACACGAGGGCAGCCTGCCGCTCGTGGACGGTGCCGGTGAGGACCCGGCCGCCACAATGGCCATGCCCACCATGCCCCAGGAGTAGGTTCACTCGCTTATCGCCATCATGTACCTGCGCTTTTACCGTACGCAGATGAGCGGAACGGCAAATGTTGCGCTGCGGGTATAATGGACAGCATTCAAACGGTGGGCATCGAGGTGCCCGCAGGAGAGGAATGATCATGGGAAAGACTTTCAGCTTTGTCTCCGGTGCGCTCTTTGGTGCTGCTGCCGGCGCTATCATCGGCGTTGCCCTGGCCCCGCGCTCGGGTGCCGAGACCCGCGCCATGGCTGCCGATATCGCCAACGACGCCTGGGACAACATGCGTGACACCTACGAGCACAGCGCCGAGGAGGCCCGTGCCGCGGTCAACGACTTTGGTCCGATGGTCGACGCCAAGACCGATGACCTGCGCGCCAAGGTCGACCTGGCCCGCGAGCGCATGGACCAGCTGCGCGAGCAGCTCAACGACGCCATCTCGGGCGGCAACGTAACGCCCGCTGCCGACGTCGTGGTCGAGAACGCCACCGAGGCCGATACCGAGGCCACGGAGCCCTCGACCGAGGCATAATGCGCGCAGGGGATTTTGTCGGCGTCAAGGTTTATCGCAAGCCTGCCGAAGACAAGCGCACCAAAAAGGACGGCACGCCGCGCAGCCCCAAAAAGCTCGGCAAGATTCACTTTCCCGTCTTTACTCCGGGCGGCACGCGCGTGGTGGGCTTTATGGTCCGCCAGTCCGATATCGCGGGCATGATCGAGCGTCCCGACCGCTTTGTGGCGCTCGATGCCATTGGCGTCTATGAGGGCGCTGTCGCGGTCGACGACGTCAAGGGCACCTATGATGCCGCCGCGGCCAAGCGCCTCGATATCAACCTGGACGATTGCATCATCTGGGTCGGCATGGACGTGCGCACGGAATCGGGCGATGTCGTGGGCTATTGCTCGGACGTTGAGTTTAAGCCGCGCTCGGGTATCGTGCAGGCGTTCTATGTGACCGCCGGCGCCGCTTCGAGCATGCTGGTGGGCGACACGCAGGTGCCGCCGACGATGCTGCGCGGCTACGAGAACGGCGCGATGATCGTCTCGGATGAGGTCAAGGCGCTCGGGTATTCGGGCGGTGCGGCCGCCAAGGCTGCCGAGGCCAGTGTCGTGGTGGGCGATAAGGTCAAAAAGGGCGCCAAGGTGCTCGATGACAAGGGATCGGTTGCCGTGGACAAGGGCAGTCGCGCGCTGGGCAAGCAGCTCGGCAAGACGCGCGGCATGTTCAAGGCCTTTAAGGACGAATATCAAAAGGCGAGCGGGGGCTCGTCAAAAGCTAGCAAATAGCGACGTACCAAATGATGGGAGGCGAGCCGGAGACATGTTGCTCCGGCTCGCTGTGTTTATGGGGGAGGGCACATGCGCCAAAACGGATCCAACTTAAACGGGCGCTCCGGTGCGCGTCCGACGGCTCGCCGCGACCTGGGGCAGCTGCCCAGCGGTCAGCGTCGACGTCGCCGTAAGCCCGGCGCGGTGTACCTCAACCATAGCCGCGGGTTTAGCGACCGCAGCGCGCGCATTGGCAACGGACGCACGCCGCGCCGGCCGTCCCGTCTGCCCTATGCGCTCATTGCCGTGGGCTGCGCGCTCGTGCTGTTTATCGCTGCCGTCGTGGGCTACGTCAACCGCAGCGTGGACGTGGAGCTCAACGGGCAAAAGACCGCGGTGCGCGTGGGTTCTACGCTGCAGAACCTTATCGACGACCAAAGCCTGACCGAAACGTACGACGCCGGCGACCTGCTGGCCGTCGACGATAGCGTGCTCAAGCGCCATGACGGCGAAAAGCTGTCGGTGAAGGTTGACGGTAAGCGCGTGAAGCAGGGCAAATGGGATAGTCGCGAGCTTACGGGCGGCGAGAAAGTGACGGTCAAGGACGGCCGCAACACCTACGAGAAGCACGAGGTCCAGGCCACGACTATCGAGCCCAAACTGACGGTCGAGGGCACGGGTGCCATTGAGTATGTCAAAACCTGGGGCGTCCAGGGCCGCTCCGAGGTGTGGGTCGGCGAGCAATCGGGCAAGACGCAGGACCGCGGCGAGGTTGTGCCCGCCACCGACTGCGTAGTCGAGTGCGCAAGCGTAGCGCCCAAGGGCAATGAAAAGTACGTGGCGCTGACGTTTGACGAGGGCCCGAGTGGCGCGACCAAGCAGATCTTGCAGGTGCTCAAGGAGAAGGGCGTGAGCGTTACGTTCTTCCTTTCGGGTGATGCCGCCGAAGCCTCGCCCGCTACCGCCAAGGCGATTGTCGATGCCGGGTGCGAGATCGGCTCCAACAGTTACAGCGATGATTCGCTCAAGGGCGAGGATCGCGAGACGGTGCGCATGCAGATCTCGAAGGGAACCGAGGCGATTAAGTCGGCGACCGGCGTTGAGACGATGCTGTTGCGCGCTCCCTACGCCGCGTTTGACGAGCAAAACTGGATTGACTCGATGGACCTGGTGTCCGCCGTGGTCTCGTGGAATATCGACTCGGGCGATTGGCTGCTCAACGGTGCCGACGAGCAGGTATCGACCGTGCTCGATTCGGTGACGCCGGGCAACATTGTGCTGCTCACCGATAGCGACGAGTGCGCTGAGCAGACGCTCGAGGCGCTGCCGCAGATTATCGATGGCCTTGTCGCCGACGGCTACAAGATCGTGACGCTCAGCGACCTGGTCAAGACGGACACGGCATTGAGCAAAAAGCTCACCTCGCTCACCAAGGTTTCCATGCCCAAAAACGCCGTGTTCCCCCAACTCCCCGAGGACGACGACACCGCAGAGTAGTCATGTAAGAACGTCCATTGACTGTGTCACGGATACGTCAACGTTTGGTATGCCTGCAATGTGCAGCGCATAAATTCGGTGCCGCAGCGCAATGCTGATGCTATAGTTACTGCGGTTAATGAGGGTCAAGAGAAAGGTTACAGGTGAAATCCAAACCTCGACCATACAGTCGATGACCCCATGCAGGTGCTTTTTGCGCATGCACGGGGTGTGAGCGTCGAGCGGCGTGCCGCCCGCGCATGCGTATACATATCAAACAGTCCACGGATAGCGTGCCCGTCTGGCCGCGGTCCGCAGGAATAATGATGGGGAGCACCATTGAATTATCTGAGTGAGATGCTCAAATTGCCGGTCTTGGACGTCGACGGCGAAAAGCTCGGCGTGGTCAACGATTTTGGCATTGCTACCGGCGAAGTTTTTCCGCACGTGACGTCGCTCGCGTTCCGCGGTCCCGGCAAGACGCCGTTTATGATCAGCTGGCGCAAGTGGGTCGACCGTATCGACGAGACGGGCGTGTACCTCAAGACGTCGGCCACCGAAATCCGCTTTTCGTACCTGCAGCCGACTGAACTCTTGCTCGCGCGCGACGTGCTCAACAAACAGATTGTCGACACGCAGGGCATGAAAGTCGTGCGCGTCAACGACATCAAGTTCTCCATGTCGGGCGAAAATCAGCTGCGCCTGCTGGGTGCTGAGGTCGGTGCCCGCGGGCTGCTGCGTGCAATCAGCCCCGCGCTCGAGCACGTCGTCGAGGGCTTTATGAAGCACCTGGGCAAGCCGCTCAGCGAGGACATTATCGCCTGGTCTTATATGGACCTGCTCGATCGCTCGACTAAGAACATCCAGCTCTCGGTGTCGCACAAGACGCTTGGCGAGCTGCATCCTGCCGACATCGCTGACATTATCGAGCAGCTCGACCCGCGCCTGCGCGCGCAGGTGTTCGCGCAGCTCGATACGGCACAGGCCGCCGAGGCCATCTCGGAGTTCGATGACGACGAGCTCATGACCGAGATGCTCGAGGGCCTGTCCGACACGGACGCATCGTCGATGCTGGCCATGATGGACCCGGACGACGCCGCCGACCTGATCGACGAGCTCAGCTACGAGAAGGCCGAGAAGCTCCTGCGCCTGATGGGCGTCAAGGAGGAGAAGGCGATTCGTAACCTGCTGGGCTACGAGGAAAACACCGCCGGCCGTATCATGACCTCGGAGTTTGTCGCCCTGCCCGCCACGGCGACAGTCGCCGATGCCATCGAGGCCATCCGCAAGCTCGACGAGGACTTCGAGAGCGTCTACTACGTCTACACCGAGGACCCGAGCGGCATGCTGACGGGCGTGCTTTCGTTGCGCACGCTGATCGTTGCCGACCGCGACGCCACGCTGGGGCAGCTCGCCTATCGCGACCTGGTTTATGTATCGCCCGACGAGGACCAGGAAGATGTAACGGACGAGATGACCAAGTACGACCTGGTCGCCATTCCCGTCTGCGACGAGAACCGCCATATCCTGGGCATCGTTACCTTCGACGACGCCATGGATGTTATCGCCGAGGAGCATCAGGAGGACCTGCAGATCGCCGGCATCGGCTCGGGCGACAGCGCGTCGGACGACTCGACGAACGTGCTCAGCTGGTTCGTGCATCGCCAGTACTGGGTTGTCGTGTGGGGCATCGCCTCGTGCATCATGGCAACGGTACTAGGGACAGCGTTCGGTTCCGCGCACCTGGTGGTGTTCCCCATGTGCGCCATGCCGCTCGTGCTACTGGCAGCCTCGCGCATGGTGTCGTTCGTCAAGAACTACTTCCTCGAGTATGACGGCCACGACGACGAGCCCAAGCCGTACCTGGGATTCTTCTTCCAGAGCACGGGCATGGGCCTGATCCTTTCACTCGTGACCTACCTGTGCGCGCAGCTGGTGCGCACCGCCGCGTTCCCCGATGCCCCCATGTTCGAGGAGCAGCTCTTTACCGGGTGCTTTAACCTTGCGGCCATCATCTGCCTGGTGGGCAACATGAGCGCCGTGATTTATCTGATGGTGCTGTTCTGGCGCGATGAGCACGACCTCAATACGTCGGGTACCGCCATGAACGTCATCGCCGTCATGATCTCGTGCGTGGCGTACTGCACCGCCGCGGTGCTGCTCACCATGTCGGTCATGGGATAGGTGGTCGCGTGCAAAACACGAAGCAAAAGGCGAGCACCAAGCAAAAGCTAACCATTGCGGCCATCTTTGGCGCCATGGGCCCCGGTCTGCTGGCGGCGCTTTCGGGCAACGATGCCGGTGGCATCGCCACGTATTCCAGCGCGGGCGCCAGCTATGGCTACAAGATGCTGTGGATGCTCCCCGTTATGACCGTGCTGCTTATCGTGACGCAGGAGACTGCTGCCCGTTGCGGTTGCGTGACGGGTAAGGGTCTGGCATCGCTCATCCGCGAACGCTTTGGCGTGCGCAAGAGCGTGCTGGCCATGGCGGCGCTGTTGATCGCCAACACGGCCGTGACCATCTCGGAGTTCGCGGGTATCGCGAGCGGCCTTGCTCTTTTTGGCGTCCCGGCGAGCATCTCGGTGCCGCTTGTGGCGCTGCTGGTGTGGATGCTTACCATGTCGGGCAGTTTCCAGCGTATCGAGAAGATTTTGCTGCTGGTAAGCTGCGTGTTCGTGACCTACATCGTCGCCGCGTTTATGGCTGGCCCCAACTGGGGCGAGGTCGCGGTCGACTTGGTCGTGCCCAATATTCAGAATGATCCCAACTACGTGTCGCTCGTAGTCGCAACAATCGGTACTACCATCGCACCGTGGATGATCTTCCTGGCGCAGAACAATGTGGTCGATAAGAACGCGGGCGAGGACGATATCGTGCTGCAGCGTATCGATACCGTAAGCGGCTCGATTGCTGCCGATATAATCGCCGGCTTCATTATCATCACGACCGGTACGGTGCTGTTCCCGGCGGGTATTCAGATTAGCGATGCCGCTGACGCTGCCCGTGCACTGGAGCCTATCGCGGGCCAGTGGTCCACGGTGCTGTTCGCCTCGGGCCTGGTTGCGGCGAGCTTTTTGGCTGCGTGCGTGCTGCCGGGTGTTACGTCCAGCGCCATCTGCGAGGCATTTGGCTGGGAGCGCGGCGCCGATCGCAGCTGGGACGAGGCTCCGGTCTACCGTGGCATCATTACGGCCATCATCGGTATCTCTGCCGTGCTGGTACTTATGCCCGGCGTCGATTTGTTCCAGATTATGATGACCTCGCAGGTCATTAACGGTGTGCTACTGCCTGTGGTTCTGGTGTTCCAGGTGGTTATCGCCGCCGACCGTCACATTATGGGCGCCAACCGCAACGGCCGCGTGTGGAACGTGCTCACGTGGGCGACCATCGGCGTGATTACGGTGCTGACGGTTGTCATGTTTGTGCTGCAGGCGATGGGTTACAGCGCGTAGCGCCTCTTTTGAGCTTTGGACGGGCCGCGGCATGGGCTGCGGCCCGTTTTTTGCTTGCTATAGGGGGTTAGTTATATGGTAGTGGGCAAAAAATGCCAAATATGAGTACTGTTGCTAAGACGATAGCATTTAGGGCTAAGAAGATAATGAACATAACTTATAGTATGTTCATTAAGATTTGCTTCAGCAGGCCTTGGACCAGT
This sequence comes from uncultured Collinsella sp., assembly GCA_934650975.1. Taxonomy (GTDB): domain Bacteria; phylum Actinomycetota; class Coriobacteriia; order Coriobacteriales; family Coriobacteriaceae; genus Collinsella. The sequence goes on from CAKUFW010000025.1 coordinate 7,106, forward strand.
CAGGTTGGACCCTCTTGGGGTTTGTTGGGGGCGCTTAGACGTTGTTTTGGGCGATTTATCCTGCTACTAAAATGGTAACAGTACTCATATTTGCCCTTTTTTGCCCACGGCCCTTCGACACGAGGTAAAAAGCCGCCCCTGGACTGGAATTGACAGCCCAGGGGCGGCTTTCGCTTGTCGCAGGAGTGTCCCCAAGTGCCGGCCGAAAAGGAACGTCCCTAGCTGCCGGGTTATTTGTCGGTACCCAGCTTGTGTGGCTTGTAGGCGAGGGCGTTGACCAGCGCGTCGGCGGCGGACTTAACGGCTGCCGGCTGTGGATCGTTGACGTGGTCCTCGGGATGCACGGGCAGGTCCTTCTTGACGGCATCGTGGATCAAGTTGAGGTACTCGGCCACGCCGGTGGTCGACAGGTGCGTGCCGTCGCCATCGAACAGGTCGTTGCGGTTGGCGCTGTACCCGTACCAGTCGATAACGCGCACATTCTTGTAGCGCGTGGCGGCGTTGGCGATGGCCTGGTTGGTGGATCCGACCCACGGCTGCGGGCTACGCGTGTTTACAAACACGACAATGCGCTGCTCGCCGGCGTCGGCCATGATCGCGTCGACTTGGGCGTCCGTTACCAAACCGTTGGTGCCCAGGGCAAAGACCACAATCTTGCCGGCAAGGTTCTGCTGGATATAGCCTTCAAATGTCGCGCGGCCCGCATCGAACTGGCGGCCCTTTTCGGCATCGATATGACTGTGCGGGAACACGCCGTCAAAGGAATCCACGGCGCGTAGCGACACGGAGTCACCGATCATCAGCAGGTCGTAGGAGCCATCGGGGAAGCCATCGTTGTCCTTGTCGGTGTCGTCGGCTGCCTGCTGGTCCGCAGGCGCGGCGTTTTTAGCTTCCTTGTTGAGGACTTCGGCGCCCTCGCCACTGAGTGCAGACGTCTCGGGCACAAAGATCAGGCCGCCCAGCGCAACGACCAGCACGACAGCGCAGGCCGCGCAGGCAGGAACGTGCGCGCGTACCCAGTTGGCGGGCGTGATGGTGCCATCGCGGAACTCGGACACGGTGCGGCCAAAAGCGCCCTTCCTAAACGGCGTCTCGATAAAGCGGTAGGAACACTCGGCTACGGCTACCACCAGCAACACCTGCAAAATGTACTGCCACCAGGGCGTGTCGTTGATGTTGGCGACCGGGTTCATGAGCAGCAGCAGCGGATAGTGCCACAGGTAGATGCTGTAGGAGCGCTTGCCAACCCATACGAGCGGCTCGGCGGATAGCGCGCGGGCAACCATTCCCTGGGGCTGCACGCAGGCAGCGATAACCATGAGCGTGAGGATGGAGCACAGCAGCGTGCCGCCGCGATACTGGAACGCGGTGTAGCCGTTGGTGAGTGCGACCATAGCGGCGAGGCCAATCAGGCCCACGATGCCCAGCACATCGATGGATGCGGGCGAGGACCAAAAGCGCACGAGCGCGCTCGGCTGGGCCGGGGCGGCTTCGGCTGCGTTGTCGGCCTTCGTGCCCTGCTTGTCCTCGGGATTTTTTCCGTGCCTGGCGGCGAGGCGGTCGAGTCCCAAACGATGGGCGAGGCGCACCGGCGCCAGGTCGCGATCGGGGATAAAGGCCATCCAGGCACCCAGCAACAGCGAGAACACGCGGGTGTCGGTGCCGTAGTACACGCGGCTGGGATCGGCGGCGGGGTTGTAGAGCACCATCATGGCGACGGCGGAAACCGCGGCAAGGCCCAGAACCACGCGGCGCGTGTTGGGTTTGCTCACATGCATGGATACCATGGCAAACAGCAGCGGCGGCCAGATGAGGTAGAACTGTTCCTCGATGGCAAGCGACCAAAAGTGCGTGAGCGGCGAGGGGTCGCCCAGGGCATTGAAGTACGAGACGTCCTGGGCGATCTGCCACCAGTTGTTAAAGAACAGCAGTGACGGCAGGATGTCGGGGCGCATCTTGGTGAGCATCACGTGGTTAAAGATCGTGCACAGCGCGCAGGTTACGAATACCACCGTTACCACGGCGGGGACCAGGCGGCGGATACGGCGGATCCAGAAGCTCTTGAGGTCGATGCGTCCGGTCTTGGCGACTTCGTTGAGCAGCAGGCGCGTGATCAGATAGCCCGAAAGCACAAAGAAGATCGTGACGCCGAGCAGGCCGCCCTGAGCCCACGTGAGGTTAAGGTGATAGAGCACCACCGCGACGACGGCGAGCGTGCGCAGGCCGTCGAGCGCGGGAATATAACGGGATTTGGGGCGAGCGGTCGTTTGCTGGTCGGTAGCGGACGAGCGCGTGGCGTCGGTGTTGGTCTTGGCTGCATAGGCGCCCTTGTTGGTGGGCGCTCGGTGCGGGCTCGGGGCGCGTCGCGACTCACCGGTGCGACGCTCGGCGCGCGGGCGTTCGTGCGGCGCCTGATTATCGGGCGCGCGGCGCGGGCCGCGCGGGCTCGATTGCGGGAATTGTTCCATAAAACATCATCCAATGACGAGAATAATCAGCACATATTCATTGTAGCCGCCTGCTCCTGTGAATGCTTGCTGCTGGCGCAACCTCAAGCGCGTGTTCACATCAAAGTGAACTAAAGTTATAGAGGTGCGAGACCGCACAATTGACGGTCGACGGTGGGCATAAAGCCCGCAGATGAGGAGGTTTCCATGGCAGATCGCGGCATCGTTGCGGTGTTCGGCAGCATGAACATGGACCTTTCGGTGGCGTGCGAGCGCATGCCGCGCGCGGGTGAGACGGTCGGTGGCAGCGGTTTTATCACCAATGCCGGCGGCAAGGGCGCCAACCAGGCCGTAGCCGCCGCACGCATGGGTGCGCGCACGTGCATGATCGGTGCCGTCGGGTGCGACCCGTTTGGCGATGCGCTCGTGGCGGGCCTCCAAGATGCCGGCGTGGGCGTTGAGTTTGTGGCGCGTCGCGACGACGTGGAGACCGGCACCGCGACCATCATTCGTTGCGAGGGCGACAATCGCATCGTGCTGTCGCCGGGCGCTAACCGTGCGCTTGCGGGCGAGGACGTGGCCTGCGCGCTGCGCTATATGGTGGCTGACGAGCTCGATGGCGATGTCTGCGAGCTTGCCCCGGCGGCCGGCGGCGTCTTTGTCGCCCAGGGCGAATGCGACCTGATGGCAACGGCTGCGGCGCTCTCTTGCGCCCATGGGCTGGGGTTCTATACGGTCTTTAACCCGGCGCCCGCCTGCGATCTGCCGGCAGGAGCGTGGCCGGCGGTCGACCTGGTCTGCCCCAACGAGACCGAGTGCCAGGTGCTGACGGGCATCTTGCCCACGGATGACGCGAGCTGCGTCGCTGCGCTTGGGGCTTTGCTCGCCAAGGGCGCCGGGGCCGCGGTCATCACGCTGGGCGGAGCTGGCTCGGTTACGCTCGGCGATGATGGCGAGCTGCTGCGCATGCCGGCGCTTTCGAGCGCGGTGGTCGACACCACGGCTGCGGGCGACACGTTTATCGGCGCGCTTGCAGCGGCTCGTCTAGAGGGCCTGCCGCTTTTTGAGTGCATGGCCGCGGGCGCTCGCGCCTCGGCGGTGACGGTGTCGCGCTTGGGCGCGCAGCAATCGATTCCCACGCGCGCCGTAGTTGAACATTGGTTTGGTTAAACGATAAAGACGGAGAAGCGGAGTAGAACAATGGCAACCAAGAAGCTGATCCTTGATCTGGATATGGGTGTGGACGATGCGATGGCGCTCGCCTATGCCATCGCGAGCCCCGAGGTGGAGCTCGTGGGCATTACCACGTGCTTTGGCAACGTGCGCGTTGAGCAGTCGGCACATAACTGCCTGGCGGTGCTCGACCTGCTGGGCCGTCCCGAGGTGCCGGTGTACCTGGGTGCTGATCGCCCCATTAAGGCGACCGAGCCTTATACGCCGCCGGCGTCCACCACGCTCATCCACGGCAAAAACGGCATTGGCGGCGCGAGCGTGCCCGCGTCGCCGTACGAGCCGGTGGGCGCGACGACAGCCGAAGGCAATGCGGCGGTCGACTATCTGATCGATGCCGCACGCACTTATGGACCCGACCTGGTCTATGTGGCGACCGGTCCGCTCTCTAACTTGGCGCTCGCCCTTGAGCGTGATGTGGCGGCGATGATGTCTATTGGCCGTGTGGTCGTGATGGGCGGCGCCCTTACCGTGCCTGGCAACGTGAGCGCAGGTGCCGAGGCCAACATGGCGAGCGACCCCGAGGCCGCCGACGCGGTGCTGCGCTCGGGCCGTAAGCTCACCATGGTTGGTCTGGACGTGACGCATCGCGTGGTGCTTACGCGTCGCGATATCGCCGGTTGGACGGGTTCGGGCACCATGGCCGGTTGCGCGTTTGCGAGCATGGTCGAGCACTATATTGGCTCGTACGAGATGAACGCCCCCTACCTGGGCGGTTGTGCGCTGCACGATCCGCTTGCCGTTGCCGTGGCGATTGACCCCACGCTCGTGGGCGCGCTCGGCTGCAACCTGCGCGTCGACCTGCTGGGCGAGTATCGCGGCCGCACCATCTGCGACGAGCACCGCCTGTCCGATCCGGACAAGAGCGCGCTCGTGGCACTCACCGTGGACGCCCCGCGCTTCTTGTCCGAGTTCAAGGCGCGTATGGCTCGCGTCCTGGGCTAAGCGCTTCCTGCACCCCGTCCCAAATTAGCTACCGAGTAAATGCGCCCGTTGGGGGAATAGTTGTGCCGCTTCGCTTGACAACAGGCTAAACTAGCTAATAAACATTTACTATTCTGTTTAGATTGAATTTGCGGTCGTTTAGTTGCCGAGCCACGGGTGGTCAAGCCACGATGTCCGGTCACGACCGATGCTAGGGGGAACCATGGCCAAAGCAAGTGTCCGCGAGATCAGCCGCATCACCGGCTTTTCGCCCGCGACCGTGTCCAACGCGCTCAACCGCAAGCGCAGCGTGAGCGAAGAGACCGCTAAGATCATCCTTGAGTGCGCGCAGTCACTTGGCTACCAGCAGTCGACGCAACTCGAGAGCATCCAGTTTGTGCTCGCGCGCAAGACGGGCGCCATCCTGGACGAGAGCACCTTCCATCCCGCGGTCATCGAGGGCGTGGAGCGTCAGGCTCGTCGCCACGGCATGAGCACGAGCTTTGTCTCGCTCGACTTTAGCGACCTGGACGCCGTGCGTCCGCAGGTCGAGGGTCTGATCGCCGACCCGTCGGCCGCCATCGTGCTGATGGGTACGGAGCTGGGCGAGGAGGACTATGCCCTGTTTGCCAACGCGGCGGCCCATCTGATCGTACTTGACGGCTGGAGCGACCGCCAGTACTTCGACGCCGTGGTCATCGCCAACACCGATTCGGTGCTGCGCGCCGTGGATTACCTTATCGAGAAGGGCCACAAGCAGATCGGTTATCTGGCGGGCGACCTTCGCATCCGCAACTTTAAGGATCGCGAGCGTGGCTACCGTCAGGCGCTTGAAGATGCGGGCCTTGAGGCCAGCCCGGAATGGCATGTCACGCTGGGCACCACGCTCGAGGGTGCTTATCGCGACATGGGCGTGTGGCTCGACAATGTCTCACGCGACGATCTGCCGACGGCTTTCTTTGCCGAAAACGACGTGCTCGCCGTGGGTGCCATGCGCGCGCTCAACGAGCACGGTATTCGCGTGCCCGAGGATGTCTCGATCATCGGTTTTGACGACCTATCTTTGGGCGCCTTCTCCAACCCGCCGCTCACTACGGTGCATGTTCCCAAGCATGAGGTGGGCGAGATCGCGGTGCGTCGCCTGGTGGGCAACATTCGCAATCCCAAGAGCTATACCTGCAAGACGGCCGTGTCGACCTATTTTGTCGAGCGCCAGAGCGTACGCGAGCTTTAAGCAGGAGCATCGCCCGTTCGCAATAGATGCGGACATGCCGCAGGCGGATACACAAAGCGTCACAGATAGAGGGTCCTTCGGGGCCCTCTTTTTTGTTCCCCTTGTATGTTCAGATTGTTTACATACCGTTTAGGCTGATTTCTCTACCGTTTACGGGACTTTCGCGCTAAACTACTAAACAAAAGAGTAAAACATTTAGTAAACAGAACAAAACGAAACAAGCGTCTGTTTACTGAACATGTGACTAGGGGAGGACGTACATGGATAAGATCAAGCTCGGTTTTGTGCCGACGCGCCGCAGCATCTTTAGCGCACCGGACGCAATCAAGTATCGCGGCCTGACGGCTGATCGCCTGCGCGAGATTGGCGTCGACATCGTGGATATCGACGACATCAACGACGAGGGCTTGCTGTTCGACGACAGCCATATCGCGCCTATCGTCGAGAAGTTCCGCGCCGAGGGCGTCGACGGCATCATGCTGTGCCACGCCAACTTTGGTACTGAGTACGTCTGCGCCCGCCTTGCCCGCGAGCTCGGCCTGCCCGTGCTGCTGTGGGGCCCGCGCGATGAGCGCCCCGAGCCCGACGGCACCCGTCTGCGCGACAGCCAGTGCGGCCTGTTCGCGACCGGCAAGGTCCTGCGCCGCTTCCAGGTCCCCTTCACCTACATGACCAACTGCCGCCTGGCCGATCCCGAGTTCGAGCGTGGCGTTTGGGACTTCCTGGCCGTGTGCAACGTCGTTAAGACCTTCAAGCACACCCGCATCCTGCAGATGGCCACCCGTCCGTTCGACTTCTGGTCGACCATGTGCAACGAGGGCGAGCTGCTCGAGAAATTCAACATCCAGCTTTCGCCCATTCCCATGACCGAGCTTGTCCAGGCCGTGCGCGATGCTCAGGCCGACGAGCAGGCCATGGCCGCCATGCTCGCCCACATTAGCGACAGCTTTGAGATCTGCATCCCCGAGGACAAGGTCCCCGCGGTCGCAGGGCTCGCCATCGCCATGAAGCGCCTGGTCGAGAAGTACGGCTGCAACGCCGGCGCCATCCAGTGCTGGAACGCCCTGCAGGACGAGCTGGGCATTATGCCCTGCGCCGCCAACGCCATCCTCAACGAGATGGGTATCCCCGTCGTCTGCGAGACCGACATCCACGGCGCCATCACTGCGCTCATGGTCGAGGCGGCCGACCTGGGCCGTCACCGTGGCATGTTCGCCGACTGGACCGTCCGCCATCCCGACAACGAGAACGGCGAGCTGCTGCAGCACTGCGGTCCTTGGCCCTGCAGCTGCGCGGCCGTCAAGCCCAAGCTCACCTACCCGCTGGCCTTCGATCACCCCGGTGCGCTGACGGCCGAGGCCAAGCACGGCGACCTCACCCTTGCCCGCTTTGACGGCGACAACGGCGAGTACTCGCTGCTGCTGGGCAACGCCCGCGGCATCGACGGCCCGGCCGGTATGGGCACCTACCTGTGGGTCGAGGTCGAAAACCTCAAGCGCCTCGAGGCCAAGATCGTCGAGGGTCCCTACATCCACCACTGCGTCGCCATCCACAGCAACGTGGTGCCGGTGCTCTACGAGGCATGCAAGTATATCGGCATCCAGCCCGACCTGTACGACCCCATCGAAGAAGACGTCAAAGCCTACCTGCGAGGAGAGTAGAAATGGCAACGATTGAAGAGCTTGAGTCCCTGCGTTGGGACCTTCGCCGCGATTGCGTCGATATCATCATGGCCGGTGCCGGCGGCCACATCGGTGGTGACATGTCGGTCATCGATGCGCTCATGACCCTCTACGCCAACCATCTGAACATTTCGCCCGAGACCGTCGACGATCCCAACCGCGATCGCTTCGTGCTCTCCAAGGGCCACGCCATGGAGGCCTACTACGCGGTGCTGTGCCACGAGGGCTATCTGGACCTCGATGACGTCAAGGCCCGCTTCTCCAAGTTCGGCAGCCCCTATATCGGCCACCCCAACAACAAGCTCAAGGGCATCGAGATGAACTCGGGCTCGCTGGGTCACGGTCTGCCCGTGGCCGTGGGCATGGCGCTCGCCGGCAAGATGGACGGTCGCGACTACCGCGTCTACACCATCATGGGCGACGGCGAGCTTGCCGAGGGCTCGGTCTGGGAGGGCGCCATGAGCGGTGGCAACTACCAGCTCGACAACCTGTGCGCACTCGTGGACCGCAACCGCCTGCAGATCAGCGGCAGCACCGAGGACGTCATGAAACAGGACTCGCAGGAGGAGCGCTGGGCCGCCTTCGGTTGGAACGTGCTGTCCATTCCGGGCAACGACGTCCAGGCCATCGACGCCGCGCTGACGCTTGCCGCCGAGACCAAGGGCAAGCCCACGGTCATCATCCTCAACACGGTGAAGGGCTTTGGCTCGCCGGTTATGGAGGACAAGGCCGGCTGGCATCACCACCTGCCCAACGACGAGGAATATGCCCAGATCATCGCCGATTTCGCTGCCCACAAGGAGGCCATCAATGGCTAACAAGATCGCCAACCGCAAGGTTATCTGCGACACGCTGCTCGAGGCCGCCGCAACCGACAAGGACATCGTCGTTCTGTGCTCCGACTCCCGTGGCTCCGCGTCGCTCACGCCGTTCTTCGATCAGTATCCCCAGCAGTCCGTTGAGGTCGGCATTGCCGAGCAGGACCTGGTGAGCATCGCCGCCGGCATGGCCTCGTGCGGCAAGAAGGCCTGGGCCGCCTCACCGGCTTCCTTTGTGACCACGCGTTCGTATGAGCAGTGCAAGGTCGACGTTTCGTACTCCAACACCAACGTCAAACTCATCGGCATCTCGGGCGGCGTGTCCTACGGCGCCCTGGGTATGAGCCACCATTCCGCGCAGGATATCGCCGCCATGAGCGCTATCCCCAACATGCGCGTGTATCTGCCGAGCGACCGCTTCCAGACCGCCGAGCTCGTGCGCGCTCTGGTTGCCGACAACAAGCCGGCCTACATTCGCGTGGGCCGCAACCCGGTCGAGGACGTGTACACCGAGGACGAGTGCCCGTTCCAGATGGACCGTGCCACCTGGGTGCGTCGCGGTACCGATGTGACGCTCGTCGCCACCGGTGAGATGGTCCGCCATGCCGTGGATGCTGCCGACCTGCTGGCCGAGCAGGGCATCTCGGCAACGGTGCTCGACATGTATTGCGTCAAGCCGCTCGACGCCGAGGCCGTGATCGAGGCCGCCGGTGCCACGCACGCCGTCGTGACCGTCGAGGAGCACAGCCCGTTCGGCGGCCTGGGCTCCATGGTCGCGCAAGTCGTGGGCGAGCATTGCCCGCGCCCGGTCAAGTGCCTGAGCCTGCCCGATGCGCCGGTCATCACCGGTACCTCGCCCGAGGTCTTCGCGCACTACGGCCTCACGGGCGAAGGCATTGCCAAGACCGTCAAGGAATCCCTTCCCGCAGAGTAATCGGAATGTGACAAAGGGACAGTTCCTTTGTCACATTCATTTTGAAAGGGGTGGCCATGGGCCGCTACATCATCGGAATCGATCAGTCCACGCAGGGCACTAAGGCGCTGCTGGTGGACGAGGGCGGCCATCTGATTCATCGTGCCGACCGCTCGCATCGCCAGATCGTCAACGAGGCCGGCTGGGTGAGCCATGATCCGGCCGAGATCGCGGCCAACGTGCTGGCCGTGGCTCGCGCCGTGGTGGAGGAGACCGGGGTCGACCCCGCCGACGTCGCCGGCATCGGCATCTCCAACCAGCGCGAGACCACCGTTGCCTGGAACCGTGCGACGGGTGAGCCGCTGTGCGACGCCGTGGTGTGGCAGTGCGCCCGCGCTCGCGAGCTGTGCGACGAGCTGGTTGCGCGTGAGGGCGTGGCCGAGCTGGTGCGCGACACGACGGGCCTGGTGCTTTCACCCTACTACCCGGCGGGCAAGATGGCCTGGATTCTCGCAAACGTTCCGGCGGCTGCCGAGGCCGCTGCGGCGGGCGAGCTGTGCCTGGGCACCATCGATGCCTGGGTGGTCTGGACGCTCACGGGCGGCACCGAGTTCCGCTGCGACTGGTCCAACGCCAGCCGTACGCAGCTGTTCGACCTGCGCCACGGCTGCTGGAGCGAGCCGGTGTGCCAGGCCTTTGGCATCGATCCGGCCTGCCTGCCGCAGGTGACCGACTCCGACGGCCTGTTCGGTACAACGGACCTGGGCGGCTTTTTGCCGGCGCCCGTGCCCGTGCACGGCGTGCTGGGAGATAGCCACGCCGCCCTGTTTGCGCAGGGCTGCCACAGCCGTGGCATGGCCAAGGCGACCTATGGCACCGGCAGTTCGGTCATGATGAATGTCGGTGACGAGTTTGTCGCCAGCTCGCACGGGCTTTCGAGCTCGCTCGCGTGGCGCATGGACGGCGTGACCGAGTACGTGCTCGAGGGCAACGTGAGCTATGCCGGCGCCGTCAAGACGTGGCTGCGCGACGATCTGGAGCTCATCAACAACCCCGAGGAAGTCACCGACCTGTGCTATGCCGCCAACCCGGCGAGCCGCGTCTACTTCGTGCCGGCGTTTACCGGCCTGGGCGCGCCGCACTGGGCAAGCGACGCCGAGGGCTGCGTCTTTGGCATGACACGCACCACGGGTCGCGCGGAGTTCGTGAAGGCCGCCGACGAGTCGATCGCCTATCAGATCTTCGATGTGATCGATGCGATGGTCGAGGATTCGGGCGCGGCGCTGGCCGAGCTTCGTGTTGACGGCGGTCCCACGCGCGATGCGTACCTGATGCAGTTTGAGAGCGACCTGGTGGGTTCGCCCATCCGCATCGCGAGCAACGACGAGATGAGCGGCTTGGGTGCGGCTTGGGCCTGCGGCATTGCGCTGGGCATGTACACGCGCGACGTCGTCGACGTCTACGGCGCCCGCGGCATTGTGGAGCCTGCCATGCCGGCCGACGAGCGAGCCAAAAAGATCGCCGGCTGGCGCCATGCCGTACAATCTACGATTGCGTATACCGCCTAGCATGATTTTTCTGGGACGGGGATCAAAAAATCATTGACCCCCGCCCCAGGTAGCTAATTTGGGACGGGGCTTTTTTGACTGGTATGATTGGTGCGACCATTTCAACCAGCTAAAAGAGTCCCGTCTCAAATTGACTACCGAGAGGATCTGCCATGGAGCGCATCGCGAGCTTTTCTGTCGATCATCTGCTGCTTGAGCCCGGCGTATACGTGAGCCGCATCGACCGCGATCCGGCGACCGGCACTGCCGTCACCACCTTTGACCTGCGCCTGACCACGCCCAACAAGGAGCCGGTCATGAACACGGCCGAGTGCCATACCATCGAGCACCTGGGCGCGACGTTTCTGCGCAATCATGCCGAGTGGTCGAGCCGCATCGTCTACTTTGGTCCCATGGGCTGCCGCACGGGCTTTTACCTGGTCGTGTTTGGCGAGGTGACGAGCGAGGAGATCCTGCCGCTCGTGCGCGAATTGTTCGAGTTTGTTGCCAGTTTTGAGGGCGAGGTCCCCGGCGCGGCGCCCGAGGAGTGCGGCAACTACCTGGATCAGAACCTTCCCATGGCCAACTGGCTCGCGCGTCGCTATCTCGACCGTAACCTGGCCGATATCGACGAGAAGCATCTGCATTACCAGCAGGCATAAGGCTCATTTACTGCATCTGACCGTTCACGCGGAGATATCGACCGTTTAACTGTTTAGAAGTGTTTATTCGAGGTCATCAACGGCGTTTCGCGTAAACTGCCTCACAGAGTGATATTCAGGCAAGGCTCCTGAAGCAGCATCTGTCGACATTGATTGTCGGATTCTGCTTCGGGGGCCTTGTTTTGTTTAGGGGGGACACATGGAAATCGTTAAACGAATTAATACCAGCGCTGTCCTCTGCGTCGATGGAAACGGCAGGCAACTAGTCGCATTCGGGCGCGGCCTAGGGTTTAAGAATGTTGGCGATGAGGTGCCACTCTCGGAGATTCAACGAACGTTTTATAACGTTAGCTCCCGCTATGTCGCTCTTGTCGATGAGGTCTCCGATGAACTTCTCGAACTCACCTCGGATGTTATTGATATGTCGACAGGATTGCTGCCCTACGAGGTGAGCCCCAATCTGCCGTTTATCCTTGCGGACCATATCGCGTATGCAATCAAGCGCAAAGAGCAAAACATCATCGTTCACATGCCCTTGTCGTTTGATGTTCGCCAACAATATCCCGTTGAATTTAAAATTGGCGAGTATGCGCTCAGAATAATTAGAAAGCGGCTTAACGTTAGGCTACCTGCCCATGAGGCGGTTGGAATTGCCATGGCGTTTATCAACAACATGGCCGATTCAGACTCATGTGAAACGACTGAAGAGCTGGGCGCGGATGTCTACGATCGCGTTCTCGAAGAATCAACCATCGCCGTTGAAAGGCGGCTTGGGATTCAGGTTGATCGGGAAGGTTTCGATTACGCAAGATTCGCGACCCATCTTCAGTACCTGTTCAATAGGTTGAACTCAGGCGAAAGCATCGTAAGCGACAACCGCAAGATGTATCTCTCGCTCAAGGATGAATATCCAGTTGCATCAATGTGTGCCGATGATATTGCTTCTGTCCTCAGTCGGCTTACGGGCCAGGAACTTGTAGACGAAGAAAGACTCTATCTCATGATGCATATCAATCGAATTGCATCGAAAACAAGGTAATTGGTCGGTGAAGGCGCGCGCTTTGCCGATGGTTACATATAAAACTCAACATGGGAGAAATGGTATTTATGGCAGATACAACCAAGCTCGCTGCCGAGATTCTCGAGATGGTGGGCGGTGCAGAAAACGTTACATTTGTAGCTCACTGCATGACTCGTTTAAGGTTCAACCTTAAGGACGAAAGCATCGTAGACGATGCAAAGGTCAAGGCAATCGATGGCGTGATCGACATTCGCCATTCCGCGGGGCAATACCAAGTAATTGTGGGGCCCAAGGTCGATAAGGTCTATGAAATTGTCGTCAAAGAAGCTGGGATCGATACGGGAGATTCCGAGGCTGGCGAGGGGGAGACCAAGGGCTTTCTGGGAAAGCTGATGAAGCTCATCAGCGGCGTCATGATGCCTGTCCTTCCTGCCCTGATCGCGTGCGGCATGATAAACGCCGTCCTTAGCATTCTGACGACGGCAGGTGTTGTTTCCACCGAGAGCGGAATTTACACCCTGCTGTACGGCATGGGAAATGCGTGCATGTATTTCCTGCCCGTTCTTGTTGGGTCGTCCGCGGCTCAGTTCTTCGGAATCGATCGATACATCGGTGCGGTTCTCGGCGCAATCCTGATTTACCCGACTTTCGTTGCTGCGGCTGGAGCGGGCGATGCATTGGATTTGTTCGGCATGAAGTTCACGATGGTGAGCTATTCCTCCACGGTGTTCCCTGCTATCGTGGCGGCTTGGTTTGCATCCGTTCTCTATAAAGGACTGCGTGCGGTTCTTCCCGATGCTGTGGCATTTGCGCTCGTTCCGTTCCTGACGGTTGCTATTACTGCCCCCATCTCGCTCCTTGTAATCGGTCCCGTTATCCAGCAGGCAAGCTCTTTGCTTGCGACTGCCGTACTGGCGGTCTACCAGTTCAGCCCCATCCTCTGCGGCGTTATCCTCGGACCGATTTTCGGCCTCGTTATGATTCCCCTTGGACTCCACTGGGCTCTTATCATGATTTCCATCAACAACATCATGACCGCCGGTTCCGATCCTATTCTTGGACTTGTTTGTTGCAGCATGGGCGTCGTCGGTGCCTGCCTGGCGTTTGCTCTTCGCTCGAAGGATCCGAGCGAAAGGAGCCTTGGGTTCAGCTGCGCCATCACGGGCCTGTGCGGAATTACGGAACCGGCTCTGTATGGCATCATCTTGGAGCATAAGAAGATCGTTATCGCTTCTATGATTTCTGGAGCAATCAGTGCCGTTATCCCGGCGATCTTCAATACTCGCACGTTCGTTATGACCTCGAGCGGTATTTTTAGCTTCCCCGGTTACATGAATCCTTCCGGTGACATGAATAGCCTCATTGGCGCAATTCTTTGCAACGTCGTTGGTTTTATCCTCACCTTCGTCCTCGTCTACATCATGTATCGCCCCGATGCGGATGCGTCGGAGGAATAGGCAATTATTCGGAATGTAAGCTGCTGAATACCCCGCAGCAGATTGCATATGGTGGGCTTGCGATTGATCAGCGCAGGCCCACCCTCGTTTTGGAGTGACTAGCTATGACAATTACAGCCGATATGACGTTTGGCGAAATCGCGCTCCTCCCTGAGTTCGCCGGGTTCGGCGAGCATCTTATGCTTTGCCGCCCTTCAACTTGGGAGCGCATGTGGGATAAGCCAATTGTGGCCCATATGAATTCCGATACTAACCCGTATGAAGAGGCTCGCGTTTTACGCGGATTGAACCGGATTGTTGAGCTCGTGGATGACGGGCGGCAGGTTGCCTACGATATTTGGGATGAAGCCGACTGCATCCGTGACCCGACTCGACGCAATACGAAACTGTTTTTCTTTCCTGGGAGACCGGGGGCGCCGTTCATCATCGCGATTTCGGGCGGGGGCTACCAAAGCGTTTGTCACCAAATGGAAGGTTTTCCCGTTGCCCCTGAGCTCAACGACGCGGGCTATAACGTGTTCGTGTTGTCATACAGGGTGAGGGTTGAGCCCCTGATGCCGCGCCCGATCGACGATCTGAATCGAGCCGTCCGTTTCGTCCTCGAGAATTCAGCGAGATTCGATGTCGCTAAGAGCTATGCGGTTATCGGCTTTTCTGCTGGCGCGCATTTGACTGCCGAGTGGGGGACGGACAACAAGGGGTTCGCGTCTTACGGATGCGAGCCGCCCAAAGCCCTGGTCTTATGCTATGCGCCGATTGATCTTCATGAATCCGAGGACGTATCGGACCAAAGATTTCTTGATTCGGTGTGCGGTGGAGCTGGGCGCGACCTGATCGATGACTTCTGCGTTGATCAGCACGTGTGGGAGCAGTATCCGCCGACGTACCTTTGGCAATGCGCCGACGACGATGTCGTATCGCCCGGCAATCTCGGAAAGATGGTGGATGCACTGGATGCGGCCGGGGTGCACCATGAGGAGATTATGTATCCAGAGGGAGGGCATGCGTTGATGAAGCCCCATGCGCCGGAAACCGACCATTGGTGTTTGAGCGCAATTGAGTTCCTTAGGGAATACCTCGGTTAAGAAGGAACTGCATGTCGCCCATTCGACCAGACAATTCCGCTGCGCAATGTTTGTGGCATTGATCGCATCTGAATATGAATACTGTTCTAGAATGTTCATACCGTCACATAAACGAACAGGAGTGAACATGCATATCTACTCTGTCAACGATCCCGAGTTCAAGCCCTACGGTTGCGTGTGGGACGACGTGCCCTCCAGCCTGACCGCCCCGCTTGTCGAGGCGCTTTCCGCCACACCCATTCCCGAGGGCAGCAAGTACGTGGCCTCCGCGCCCGAGCTCGAGCAGGTTGAAGGCGCCGATACGCTCGGTCTGCTCATGTACGGTGGCCGTCCCTTCCAGCTGGGCTGGTGCAACGGACACAACACGAAGCTCAACTGCTTGGAGTATCACCGCGCCAGCGAGTTCAACCTGGGCGCCCGCGACTTTATCCTGCTGCTTGCCAAGCGTGAGCAGATCGTCGACGGCAAGCTCGACACCGCTCAGGTCAAGGCATTCCGCGCGCCGGCCGGCAAACTCGTCGAGGTCTACGCCACGACGCTCCACTACACACCCTGCATGGTCGACGACGGCGGCTTCCAGGTGATGGTTGCGCTGCCCGCCGGCACCAACGGCCCCCGTCCCGAGGCCGCTGCCAATATGCTTGCCGCCGGTGACAGCTACTGCTACTGGAAGGCCGATAAGTGGGTCCTCTGCCACGCCGATAGCCCCAAGGCAGCCGAAGGCGGCTACGTAGGCCTCACCGGCAAAAACCTCGACATCACCGTGGACTAGGATCATTTGTCTCAATCTGTAACATCTAGCAGGCAAAATCGCCTCTACCTGTTACAGATTTAGACAAATCGCAGGGGGCGACCGAAAAATCTCGATCTGTAACACCAAGCCCGGTCTTGCCGGCCTAACTGTTACAGATCGAGACAAACTGGCCCAGACCACCACGAAGGGGACAGGTACCTTTGTGGTGGTTTTTTCTACAGCTGACTTCGCAGGTAGTCGAGCATATAGGGAACAGCAAAGCGTACGTAACCGCGGCGGGCCTGTTCGATTACGCCGGCGTCGATGAGGCGTCGGCGATATTTTTGGGCGTAGTCGGGTGTGACCGACATGCGCTCGGCAACATCAGAGATGCGCGACGCGCCGTCTTCGTCGTCTGCCATTGCGGTGAGAAACGCAACATCTTGGTCCGAGAGTGCGGCGAGCGTCGTCTCACACACATCGTTTTCGAAATCGACTTTTGACGCCTCAATGGCTCCGTCGATTAGCTCTCGTGTTACGCGCTCTCCTGCCTGACAACGATTGGCGATGTTATAGCCGATGAGCTGCAGCATGTAGGGCGAGCCCTGGGTTGCGCGAGCGGCTTCCAATCGAATATCGCTCGAAATATCAAGGTTGAGCTCTTCAAAAGCCCGCTGATAATAGGCGTCGACATCTCCGACCGAAAGCGGTTCAAGTGTGACTTTGCGCGCGCGGTTGAGAAATGTCAGTACGCGGTCGTTGAGCGTTGCCGAGACTGCCCCTGGGAGCCCGGCCATGACCAGTGCGACGTTGAGCCCCTCGCCGACGAGCTCTTGATAGGCGGTGACGAGTTGTCTGATCTCGGGCGAATTGGCCTGGAGTTCATCGATAAGGATGAGGATGCCGTGTCCTTGCTCGGTCAGTTTGCGCGCCAGCTGCGTGAGCTTGAACTGGAAGCTTTTGGTTTCCTGCACATCGCGCGTGAACTCGAGGCCGGCCGAGAAGCCGAAGACACTCAAGCTGCCGCCCGTAAGCTTGGGAAGGTGGCGTTTGGTGGCGTAAGGCTCGCCCGCCTCTTGGATTTTTTCAACGATACGCTCGAGCATGTCCTCGGAGGCTACGGTGGGCGTGGCGACGACGAAGCCGAGCTTGCGGGCGCGATCGGCGAGCTCCCACAGGAGAACCGTCTTGCCGCTTCCTCGCTGGCCGAGCATGAGCATGGCTCGATCACGATTGCCTGGCTCCTGTTCAAGGCCGGAGATGAATGTCGAAATCACGTTTCCGCGACCAATCAGATAGGAGGGGCGATTTCCAAACGAAGGGGAGAAGATAGTTTCAGCCATGAGTCTCCTTTCCTTTTTTTCCTATTTTTTCCTTTTTTTCCTATTCAGTCAAATGGTCTGTCACCCGAAGGCGGCTACGTGGGCCTCGTCGGCAAGAACCTCGACATCACCTGCGACTAACCTCACCAATTTGCGGTGGAATAGTTCCTGTTTGGGGGCTACAGTGCCAAAAACAGGAACTATTTCACCGCAACTGATGAGACCACCACAAAGGTGCCCGTCCCCTTTGCGGTGGTTGGGTATCAGAAAGTGTCAGGCTCGGGCAGCTGCGGGGCGCCTGCGCGCGAAAAGAAGTGTCGACCTGCGCTGTTGCCGTTGAGCGACACCCCATTTGCAGGGATACTGAAACCACGACAAGCAGCGTATGAAAGGATCGATGCATGGCTTTCCGTAATGACTTCCTGTGGGGCGGCGCGACGGCTGCCAACCAGTGCGAGGGCGCCTACAACGTGGACGGCCGCGGCCTGGCCAACGTGGATGTGGCTCCGCACGGCTCCGAGCGCTACGCGGTGGTCTCCGGCCAGCGCAAGATGCTCGACTTTGAGGACGGCTACTACTATCCCGCGCAGACCGGCATCGATTTTTACCATCACTACAAGGAGGACATCGCCCTCTTTGCCGAGATGGGCTTTAAGGTCTTCCGCATGAGCCTGGCCTGGACCCGTATCTTCCCCAACGGCGACGAGACCGAGCCCAACGAGGCCGGCCTGGCCTTCTACGAGGACGTGTTTCGCGAGTGCCAGAAGTATGGCATCGAGCCGCTCGTGACCATCACGCACTTCGACTGCCCCATCCACCTCATCAAGGAGTACGGCGGCTGGCGCAACCGCAAGCTCATCGACTTCTACAAGAACCTCGCGACCACGATCTTCACCCGCTACAAGGGCCTGGTGAAGTACTGGCTCACCTTTAACGAGATCAACATGATCCTGCACCTGCCGTTTATGGGCGCTGGCCTGGTCTTTGAGGAGGGCGAGAACAAGGAGGC
>CAKUFW010000026.1 GCA_934650975.1 uncultured Collinsella sp.
TTGTCACAGTTCACCGATATCAGCCGCATTAACGTGTGCGGCGGCGACGGCGGAGCCGGATGCATGTCGTTTAGGCGCGAGGCCTTTGTTCCCAAGGGTGGCCCCGATGGCGGCGACGGCGGTCGTGGCGGCAATGTCGTCATCCAGGCCGATGCTCAGCTGTCTTCGCTGATCGACTACCGCTTTAAGCATCACTTCCGCGCCGAGCGCGGCACGCACGGACAGGGCGCCCGCCGCAACGGCAAGAGTGGCGAGGACCTCATTCTGAAAGTCCCCATGGGCACCGTGGTGCGCGAGCTCGATCCCGAGACGCAGACCCCGATGTTCGAGATTGCCGACCTGGTGCACGATGGCGAGCGCGTCGTCGTGGCCCCCGGTGGTGCCGGTGGCTTGGGCAATACGCACTTTGTGACATCGGTGCGCCGCGCGCCCGCCTTCGCTCAGCTGGGCGAGCCGGCCGAGGAGCATTGGATTGAGCTCGAGATGAAGCTCATGGCCGATGCCGCGCTCGTGGGCTTCCCCTCGGTGGGTAAGTCCTCGCTCATCGCGCGCATGAGTGCCGCCCGACCCAAGATCGCCGATTATCCGTTTACCACGCTCGTGCCCAACCTTGGTATGGTGCGGGCCGGCGAGTACTCCTATGTCGTTGCCGATGTCCCCGGCCTTATTGAGGGTGCGAGCGAGGGCAAGGGCCTGGGCCACCAGTTCCTGCGTCACATCGAGCGCACGGCGCTCATCATGCATGTCGTCGATATGACGGGCGGTTTTGAGGATCGCGATCCGGTCGAGGACTATCGCATCATCAACCGTGAGCTCGAGCAGTATGGTGCCGAGCTTTCGGAGCGTCCGCAGATTGTTGTCGCCAACAAGTGCGATGCGCCGGGTACGGCCGACAAGATCGCCGACCTCAAGCGTGCCGCGCTCGACGACGGGCATATGTTCTTCGCTGCGTCTGCTGTGACGGGCGCCGGTCTCAATACCCTAATGCTTGCCGTGGGCGAGCAGGTGGCCAAGCTCCGCGCCGAGCTGGCAGTCTCCGATGAGCCGGTCGATCTGCGCGACGATGAGTGGGAGCGCCGTCGCCTGCAGCGTGAGAAGCGTTTCCGCATTGTTCAGGAAGAGCCCCACGCCTTCCGCGTGGTCGGTCGCGCCATCGAGCGCACGGTCATCCAGACCGACTGGGAAAACGAGGAGGCCGTCATCTACCTGCAGCATAAGTTTGCGCGCATGGGTGTTGACGACGCGCTCGAGAAGGCCGGCTGCCGTGCGGGCGACGAGGTCCGCATTTGCCAGCGCGCCTTTGACTTTGAGGGCGCCGAGGACTTCTCGGAGTATGAGGAGGAGCTTGAGGACGAAGGCGAGGACGTTGCCGTTGAGGTCTTTGACGTAGCCGATGCTGCGGACGAGGGCGTCGAGGTTGTCGATGTGGCGGACGTCGTGGACGATGTCGAGACCCCGGAGGGCGAGTAAGTCATGTCGCTGCGCGGTGGAATTGGTCTGCCTGAGCTGCCTATCGAGGATGGGCAGGAGTTTCGGCTTGGCATTATGGGTGGCACCTTCGACCCGATTCATTACGGGCACTTGGTTACCGCCGAGCAGGCGCGCGAGTCGCTCGACTTGGACGCCGTGCTCTTTATGCCGGCCGGCTCTCCCGCCTTTAAGCTCGACAAGCCGGTGACGCCTGCCGAGGACCGTTATGCCATGACGGTCCTCGCCACCGCTGCGAATCCGGCTTTTTTGGCGAGCCGATTCGAGATCGACCGTCCAGGCGTGACCTATACGGCCGATACGCTTCATGCCCTTCGCGACTTTTACCCGCCTCAGGTAAAGCTCTACTTTATTACGGGCGCTGACGCGATTATCGATATTGTGACCTGGCATGATGCCGACCGAATCGCCGAGCTTGCCACGTTTATTGCGGCGACGCGACCGGGCTTTGATATCGATACTGCTCGCGCGCGAATCAAAGAGTCGGGCCTGCCGTTTGACGTGCGTTATATCCAGATTCCGGCGCTGGCGATTAGCTCGACCAACATTCGCAAGCGAGTTGCCCGTGGCATGAGCGTGCGCTATCTTACGAGCGAGTCCGTGCTCGGCTATATTCGCAAACGCGGGCTGTATACCGATCTGGGTCAAGAAGATTTTGAGTGATGGGGGTCTACGTTGTCGGTAGAGGATCAGTTTGAAGGCGATGAGCGCGCGCTGCTCAAGCGCATTCATGAGCTGCTCGATGTTCGCATGAAGGACAAGCGCAAGCGCTATGTCCATTCGTTGGGTGTTGCCGAGACCGCGCTTCATCTGGCCGAGGTCTACGGCGTTGACCGCTTTGATGCCGCTGCCGCCGGCCTGATTCACGACTGGGATAAGGTACTCTCCGACGACGAGCTCGTGGCCCGCGCGTTGCACTACGGCATCAAGGTTGCCGGCTCTCCATCGGCGGCGACACCGCTGCTGCATGGCCCGGTTGCCGCCTATGAGCTTCCGCAGCTATTTCCCGAGCTATCGCCGGCGGTCTTTCAGGCTGTCGACCGTCACACTGTGGGCGCCTGCGACATGACGCCGCTCGATATGGTGGTCTTTGTGGCCGACGCCATTGAGCCCAATCGTCACGGCGATTATGCCCATGCGTTGCGCAAGATGGTGGGGGAGTCGACGCTCGACGAGTTGTTCTTCTCCTGTTTTGCGCAGGGTCTGGTCTACGTGATCCAGTCTGGGCGCTATCTTTATCCCACGGCTATTACGATTTACAACCATTACGCCCAGCTGCGCTAGCTCGGGCGTGTCTAGAAAGAGGTATTCCATGGCCGATGAGACCATGACCGACGAGCAGATTCTTGAAGGTGTGGAGCACAAGAGCTTCGTTGCCACGTCCGACCGCACCGCCGCCTCGCTTTCCGCGAGCGGTGTCGCCGCCGAGGATGTCGCCCGCGCCGCCGCGCAGGCCGCCTACGACAAAAAGGGCGAGGACGTGCAAGTGCTCGATCTGACCGAGCTCTCCGACGTGTGCGATTACTTTGTGCTCGCCACCGGTACCAATAACCGTCAGGTCGATTCGATTGTCGACGAGATTGAGGAGAAGGTCGCCGAGGCTTGCGGTGAGCACCCGTTCTCCATCGAGGGCCGCGAACAGAAGACCTGGATGCTCATGGACTACGGCTCGGTCGTCGTCCACGTCTTCACCCCCGAGGCCCGCGACTTCTACCGTCTCGAGAAGCTCTGGGGCGACGCTCCCCAGCTCCCCCTCAATCTCCTCTAGGACCTTATTTGGGCCGGGGCTTCTCTAGAGCCACCCTCTACCGCTCGCCGGGCAGTTGCACTACCTGCAGCTGCCCGGCTTTCTTTTTGCCCAAAACGCAAATCATTGGGAGGAGAAGCGGGATTGGCGGCCGAAGGATAGGGCGGTGTCGCCGAATTTGTCTCGGACGGCGTCGATGGCGACGGAGAGGTCGCGGCGGTCGCTGGATTGGGCTCCGCGGTCATCGATCTCGCAGAACAGGTCGGTTTGGATACCGCCTTGGTGGTTGAAGTCGCTCATGCCGATACCCGCCAGGCGCACGTGCATGCCTTCTTGCCAGATATTGTCGAGCAGCTCGAGCGCTACGGCCACAAAGATATTTTCGTCGTCGGTGGGATGGGGCAAGCGGCGCTGTGCCGTGCGTCCGCTGCCGTAAGAGTATTTGAGCTTGAGCGTTACGGTTCCGCCCGTCAGCCCCTGACGGCGCAGGCGGCGTCCGACCGACTCGCCGAGCAGCGCGATAGCCGCCTCAATGTCACCGCGGTCGGTCAAATCCTCCGCAAAGGTGCGCTCATTGCTCACCGATTTAACTTCACGTTCCTCATCCAGGCTGGTGACCTCGGATACTTCGAGCCCCAAAGCGCGTTGACGCATGCGCTCGCCATTCACGCCAAAGATTGCAGCCAGGGTGGACTCCGGTGCACGTGATAGCTCGCCGAGGGTGTAGATGCGCACACGGCGCAGTCGCTCCTCGGCCGAGCGCCCGATTCCGCTCATGGCAGATACCGGCAGCGCAGCCAAAAAGCGCTGCTCGGTTCCGGGGCGCACGATAGTCAGCCCAAACGGCTTATCCCGCTCACTTGCGATCTTTGCGACCGTCTTGTTGCAGCCCACGCCAATGGAGCACGTTACTCCCAGCGCTGCCACACGGTCGCTTATACGCCGTGCAACCAGCAGTGGGTCCTCGGGTGCAAAGCGACCCGGCGTGATGTCGATAAAGGCCTCGTCAATGGATACGCGCTCCACGCGCGGTGTCTCATCGGCGAGAATCGCCATGACCTGCGCGCTCACCTCACGGTAGCGATCAAAGTGTCCGTGCGTCCAAATGGCCTGCGGGCACAGGCGCCGCGCCTCGGCCGAGGGCATGGCGGAGTGTACGCCAAAGCGACGTGCCTCGTACGAACACGTGGACACGACACCGCGTGACTCGGCGTCTCCGCCCACGATGAGCGGCTTTCCGTGCCATTCGGGATGATCGAGCATCTCCACGCTCGCAAAAAATGCATCGAGGTCCATCAGGCCCACCGCCGGACCCGTCCAGGGCGGCGGTGCGACGCCCACAGCATCCTCATAACCGTATGTATGTTCGCGTCTTTCCATGACATGAGTATACCGCGCAGCTCATGTGGGGTGCGTGGATGTGCTTGCAAATCGCGAATTCTTGTCTAAGATATGGATTTGCCCTCGACTACACCGAAGAAGTTGGTCTCACGGACTTCACCTGCCCGCGTCGATGGCGTATTATGTTCAACTGTTTGTTTGTAGTTGCAGCCTAAAGCTGCTTGGTTGGAGGAGTTTCCTTTGGCAGTCAAGATTCGCCTTGCTCGTCACGGCGCTAAGAAGCGTCCGTACTACCGTGTCGTCGTCGCCGATTCCCGCGCCCCGCGTGACGGTCGTATCATCGAGGAGGTTGGCCGCTACAACCCGATGACCGCCCCCAAGACCATCAACCTCGACCTCGAGAAGATCGCCGACTGGCAGTCCAAGGGCGCTCAGCTCACCGACGCCGTCGCCGCTCTGGTCAAGGCCGCCAACGAGGGCGAGAAGACCGAGACCGTCGTCAAGAAGTCCAAGAAGCAGCTCGCCAAAGAGGCCGAGGCCGCTAAGGCTGCCGCTGAGGCCGCTGAGGGCGCCGAGGAGTAAATCGTGCCTGAGGTTGACGCTGCACAGCTCGAGGGTGAGGCAATGCTCTCAGATCGCATCGCCGATCTCGTCGAATATCTCGTTGTTCAGATCGTCGACGACCCGGATTCCGTGAGCCTCGAGGTCATCGATGGCGACGACGCCTCCACGATTGAGGTTTCGGTTGCCGAGGATGACGTTGCTAAGGTCATCGGCCGTCGCGGCCGTACCATCAAGGCCATTCGCACGCTCGCCCGTGCACTGGCCGCTCGCCTCGACACCGCTGTCGAGGTAGAGGTTCTGGGCTAGGACCTTGAGGTCCCAGTACAAAAACATCGCCCGTGTGGTCAAGCCGCACGGAAGGAAGGGGGAGGTCCTCGCGCAGCCGCTGCGGGGGCTTCCTTCTGTATTGGAGCCGGGTATGCGCGTCGCCCTGACGCCGCCGGCGCTCAAGCGTGACCGTTTTTGCACGGTCATGTCCGTTACCGATACGGGCGATGGCGATCTGGTCTCGTTTGAGGGCATTGACGACTTGACGGCCGCCGAGGGCATCACCGGATGCTACGTGCTGGCTGACCGTGACGACTTTGAGCTCGATTCGCTCGACGCCGCCTATACCGACCTGATGGGTCGCGAAGTGGTCGACGAGCGCTTCGGTTCACTCGGCGCGATCGTCGAGATTATGTCGACGCCCGCCAACGATGTTTGGGTTGTCGAGGGCGATCGGTACGGCGAGGTGCTGATTCCCGTGATCGAGCGGGTTGTGCTCGATCTTCCCGACACAGGAACAATTTCCGTCCACGTTATGGACGGCTTGATCGATATGGACAAGTAGGGAGGACAACATGCTGATCGAGACCCTTTCGGTCTTTCCGGAGATGTTTGAGCCCGTTATGTCCACGTCGATCTTGGGCCGTGCCCGCAAGGCCGGCCTTTTTGATTTTAAGGCGTATAACCTGCGCGACTGGACGCACGACCGCCATCGCACCGTCGATGATGAGCCGTACGGCGGCGGACAGGGCATGCTCATGAAGGTTGAGCCCATCGCCGAGGCCATCGAGGCCATTAGTGCCAAGGGCCCCAAGCCCACCGTGGTGTTCTTCACTCCCTGCGGCGAGCCCTTTACGCAGCATGTGGCCGAGCGCCTGCTCAAAAGCGAGCGCCTATTGTTTGTGTGCAGCCGTTACGAGGGCGTCGACGAGCGCGCATATGCGTATGCCGATGAGCGTCTGTCGATTGGCGACTACGTGCTCACGGGCGGCGAGCTGCCCGCTATGGTCGTGGCCGATGCCGTCGTACGGCTCATTCCCGGCGCCCTGGGCGACGAGATGAGCAACGTGGACGAGTCGTTCTCGACTGCTGAGGACGGCGGCCTGCTCGAGTACGCGCAGTACACCCGCCCCGCCGAGTTCAACGGCGAGGGCGTGCCTCCGGTGCTCGTAAGCGGCGACCACGCCAAGGTCGATGCCTGGCGCCGCAAAAACGCCATCGAGCGTACCTGTCGTTGGCGTCCCGATCTGATCGAGACGGCTCGCCTCACGCCAAAAGAGCGCGCGTATGCGCAGGAGATCCTGGACGCTTCGTATTCGCAGAGCGAGGAGTGAGAATGGTTCCATCGCAGCATTCTGCCCTGAGGGGCGCCTTTGAGTGGATTGTGATTGTCGCGATTGCGCTCGCCGCCACCTTCGTGATTCGTACGTTTGTGGTCGAGCCCTTCGTGGTGCCCACCGGCTCTATGGAGTCCACGATCGAGATCGGCGATCAGATTCTGGCTCAGAAGGTGACGCTCGAGCTCGGACAGCCCGTCAAACAGGGTGACATTGTTGTGTTCCACAACCCCGATGCCGCGTCCGAGCATGACGTGCTGGTAAAGCGTGTCATCGCCACGGCCGGCCAGACGGTCGACCTGCAGGACGGCAAGGTCGTCGTTGACGGCCAGGCGCTCGATGAGGACTATACGACCGGCATGAGCTGGCCGCTTTCGGTCCAGGCGCCCGCCGCCCAGGTGAGCTATCCCTACACCGTCCCTGACGACTGTGTGTGGGTAATGGGCGACAATCGCGAGAACTCTGCTGACTCCCGCTACTTTGGCCCGGTCGACCGCTCCGACTTGATCGCCGTGGCGCTCGTGCGTTACTGGCCGCTCAACCGTATCGGCGCTATCGGCTAAAAACCGCTATAGTACAGTACCTAACCGTGTAATCGTTTCGACGAGGGGATATTAGAGGCATGAACGCTTCATCGCTTTCCTTCCAAGACATCATCCTGCGCCTCCAGCAGTACTGGGGCGAGCAGGGCTGCGTCATTATGCAGCCCTATGACTCCGAGGTCGGTGCCGGTACCTTCCATACCGCGACCACGCTGCGCTCGCTCGGTCCCGCCGAGTGGCGCACCTGCTATGCGCAGCCCTGCCGCCGTCCCGCCGACGGCCGCTACGGCGAGAACCCCAACCGCATGCAGCACTACTATCAGTTCCAGGTGCTCATCAAGCCCTCGCCGGTCAACGCTCAGGAGCTCTACCTGGGTTCGCTGGCCGCCATTGGCCTGGACCCCAACGACCATGACGTCCGCTTTGTCGAGGACGACTGGGAGAGTCCGACGCTCGGCGCCTGGGGCCTTGGCTGGGAGGTCTGGCTCAATGGCATGGAGGTCACGCAGTTTACGTACTTCCAGCAGGTGGGCGGCATCGAGGTCGATCCCGTGCCCGTCGAGATCACCTACGGCCTCGAGCGTATCGCCATGTACGCGCAGGGCGTCAGCTCGGTCTACGACCTGGTGTGGAGCTACCTGCCCGACGGCACGCCCATGACCTACGGCGACGTGTTCCTGGAGAACGAGCGCGAGTTCAGCGCTTACAACTTTGAGGTCGCCAACGTCGAGATGATGCGTCAGAAGTTTGACGACTACGAGGCCGAGTGCCACTCCTGCCTGGAGCGCAAGCTGCCGCTGCCGGCATATGACTGCGTCATGAAGTGCAGCCATGCCTTCAACCTGCTCGATGCCCGCGGTGCGCTGTCCGCAGTCGAGCGCGCCAACTACATCCTGCGCGTCCGCGCCGTCGCCAAGGCGTGCTGCGAGGCCTATATGGCCGAGGTCGCCGGAATCAACGAGAATGCCGACCAGGAAGGCGAGGTGGCGTAAGCCATGGCAGACGCTAAGGATTTCCTGTTTGAGATCGGTACGGAGGAAATGCCCTCTGCACCGCTGAACAATGCCGTCAAGCAGCTTGGCACCATGATCGCCAAGGGTCTCGACGAGGCCGGTCTGGCCCACGGCGAGGTCCGCGTGATCTCGAGCCCGCGTCGTCTGGCCGCGCTCGTTGCCGATGTCGCCACCGCGACCGATGAGGTCCACGAGGTCAAGCGCGGCCCCGCGGCCAACATCGCCTTCGATGCCGACGGTAACGCCACCAAGGCCGCCCAGGGCTTTGCCCGTAAGTGCGGCGTGGCTGCCGAGGATCTGGTGTGCCGCGAGGACACCGACGGACGCGAGTACGTCTTTGCCGAGAAGAACATTCCTTCTGCTCCGGCCACCCCGATCCTGACGGCCCTGTGCGAGAAGACCATCGCCAGCTTGCAGTGGCCCAATTACCGCTCTCAGCGCTGGGGTCACGAGCACGCCACGTTCGTGCGTCCGGTCCGCTGGATCTGTTGTCTTCTGGGTGAGGACGTCGTGCCCGTGTCGTTTGCCGACGTGAGGAGCGGCAACACCACGCGCGGCCATCGCGTCCTGGGCCCCGGTGATCATTTGGTCGCCAGCCCCGCTGTTTACGAGCAGGTGCTCGAGGACGCTGGCGTGCTTTCTGCCGAGCGCCGTCGCGAGGTTATCCTTTCCGGTATCGCCGAGGTCGAGGCTGCGCGCCCCGGCTGCCACGTCGATACACCCAAGAAGGTCTTTGAGGAGGTTATCAACCTCTGCGAGTGGCCGACGGTCCTCGTCGGAACCTTCGACGAGGAGTTCCTCAAGGTTCCGCACGAGATCATTTGCGAGTCTATGCTCACCAACCAGCGCTACTTCCCGATCTATGATGGCGAGGGCAAGCTCACGCGTGAGTTCGTGATCGTCTCGAACAGCAAGCCCGAGAACGCCGAGCGCGTGATCGACGGCAACGAGCGCGTTGTGCGCGCCCGTCTGGACGACGCCAAGTTCTTCTACGAGGAGGACCTTAAGATCTCCCTCGACGAGTTCCGTGAGCGTCTGGCCAAGGTCGCCTTCCAGGAGAAGCTTGGCAGCGTGCTCGCCAAGTCCGAGCGTATTGAGCAGCTCGCGCTCGCTATTGCCCGCGAGGCTCACCTGGGTGCCCATCTGGCCGCTGATGCCGGCCGCGCCGCACATCTGAGCAAGGCCGACCTGGTGTCCAACGCCGTCGTCGAGTTCACGAGCCAGCAGGGCGTGATGGGCGGTTATTATGCCTCCGCGATGGGGGAGAACGACGAGGTCGCCCACGCCATTCGCGATCACTATCGTCCCCGCTTTGCCGGCGACGAGCTGCCCGAGGGCACCGCTGGCTGCATCGTGGCCTGTGCCGACAAGCTCGATACCATTGCCGGTATTTTTTCCATCGGCGAGCCCCCGACCGGCTCTTCCGACCCGTACGCGCTGCGTCGCGCCGCCATCGGCATCATCAACATCCTGCGCGATCGCCTGCCGATCGACCCCACGTCGCTCATCGACTTTGCTCTTGAGCTCTATACCGAGCAGGGCATTGCCTTTGACGCCGCCGAGGTCGCCCAGCAGGTCCGTGACTTCTTCCACGGCCGTCTGGTGAGCATGGCCCGTGACGAGAAGATCCCGGCCGATACCGTTGCCGCCGTCTCCGCGGTGCACATCATCGCCCCGTCGGTCTTCTTCGCCCGCTGCGCTGCCCTCGATGAGGCCCGCAAGAACGATGCCGAGACCTTCGACAACCTGGCGACCGCCTATGCCCGTGCCGCGCACATCTCCAAGCCCAAGCTGGGTGCGGAGTACGACCGCAGCCTGATGGGCGAGGTCGAGCTTGCGCTTGCCGACGCCTCCGAGGCCGCTCAGACCGCCGTCGATGCCGCCCTTGCTGCCGAGGATTACCCTGCCGCATTTGCCGCTCTGGCCGCCCTGCGTGCCCCCATCGACCGCTTCTTTGACGAGGTTATGGTCATGGACAAGGACGAGCAGCTTCGCGATAATCGCCTTAAGCTGCTCAACCGCTTTGAGGCCGTTTTCTCCGGCATCGCCAACATTGGTGAGCTTGCCCGCAAAAAGTAAGCTAGCCTGCGCATAGGCGCAAAAGGAGCCCCGCATGGATTGCCCGGTCACCGCTCGTCCCACCGTTATCGTTATCTCCGACTCGCTCGGTGATACCGCTTGTGAGGTGGTGCTTGCGGCGTCCGGGCAATTTGATGAAGGGGCTTTTCGTGTTTTACGTCTGCCTAAGGTGACCTCGGTGGAGCAGGTCAAGTCGTTTGTGGGCCCGCGAATCGATGCCGACCATCGCGATATCGCCGTGTTCCATACCATCGTCGACCCGGCGCTTCGTGCTCGCGTGCTCGACTACTTGGGCATGCTGCACATTCGCTCGGTCGACCTGATCGGCCCGTCGCTCGCGGTGCTGTCGTCCCTCATAGGTATGCCGCCCAAGGGCGTTGCGGGCGTGATTCACAAGACCGACGATCGTTATTTCCACCGCATCGAGGCCATGGAGTACTTTGTCGAGCACGATGACGGGCGTGGCTGCGACGATCTGTCGGGTGCCGATATCGTGCTGCTGGGCGTGTCGCGTACATCTAAGACGCCCTTGTCGATGTATCTGGCCTATCAGGGCTACAAAGTCGCCAACGTTCCGCTGGCACACGGCATGGAGCCGCCCAAGTCGATTTACGAGGTCGACCCGATGCGCCTATTCGGTCTGATTTCGACCGTCGATGTGATTTCCGAGATTCGCGATAGCCGCCTGGGCGATGACTACGCCCGCGCCGTTGCCGGTTCCTACGCTGAGCCCGAGAGTGTGCGCAGCGAGCTCGAGGAGGCCCGTGTCCTTATGAAGCGCCTGGGTTGCTTTGTGGTGCGCACCGACGGCAAGGCGATCGAGGAGAGCGCCTCCGAGATTATCGCTCATCTGGAGGAGATCCAAGAAGCAAGGGCCCGCCGCGCCGCTCGCCGCGCGCAGCAGTAGCAATCGCTGAGCAGTCTTTTGGGACAAATACTTCTGATAGATTTGTCCCACCTGGCAATTGAGCATTTTCTCAACGTTCAATATCATATTTTATTGGCCTATTTGCTAAAGCGTTTTAGCAGTTTATACCACATTTGACCTGCAATTACGTTGTAGTGGTATCTTCATAAGGTAACCACCTTTACCTACCGTTTACCGCAGGTTTTAGCACGTTTACCAAACCGCGCATCCTCTGCTCAAGCCCGTTCAAATCCCGCCGTATAGTTCCCTCACGGCCCGCATCCGGCGGGTCGATTCGTTACCACGGTCGTGCGCGAGAGCGCATGGAAGGGGAAGTATCGTGAGCGATTGCAAGAGGGTTTACCGTTTTGGAACCGATGCCCAGGGCACTTGTGTCACCGAGGGCGACAAGTCCATGAACTTCGTGCTTGGCGGCAAAGGCGCGAACCTTGCCGAGATGAGCCGCATCGGCCTGCCGGTTCCCGGTGGCTTTACCATTACCTGCCAGACTTGCGTTGAGTACTCCGGTGCCGGCAATGTTTGGCCTGCCGGCGCGCTCCACGAGATCGTTGCCGCCGAGGCCGACCTCGAAGCCCGCTGCGGCAAGAAGCTCGGCGATGCCAACGATCCGCTGCTCGTCTCGGTGCGCTCGGGCGCTCCGTTCTCCATGCCCGGCATGATGGACACGGTTCTCAACCTGGGCCTCAACGACGATTCTGTTCAGGGTCTCATCGCC
This sequence comes from uncultured Collinsella sp., assembly GCA_934650975.1. GTDB lineage: Bacteria > Actinomycetota > Coriobacteriia > Coriobacteriales > Coriobacteriaceae > Collinsella. Next base: position 12,022 of record CAKUFW010000026.1, read on the forward strand.
CAGACGCAAAACCCGCGCTTTGCCTGGGACAGCTATCGTCGCTTTATCCAGATGTTCTCCAACGTCGTTATGGGCGTCGACGCCGACCTGTTTGAGAATGCCCTGACCCAGGCCCGCCTGGTCGCCGGCGTTCGCGTCGACTCCGAGCTATCGGCCGAGGACCTGCAGGAGCTCGTCGAGACGTTCAAGGGCATTTTCTCCGACAACGTCGAGGCCGCCCTGTACCCCGAGCTCGAGGTCGCCGATGGCAAGCCCGTCTTCCCGCATGATCCGGAGCTCCAGCTGCGTCTTGCCATCCAGGCCGTCTTTGGCAGCTGGATGAACGAGCGCGCCTGCATCTACCGCAAGCAGCACGGCATCTCCGACGAGCTCGGCACCGCCGTCAACGTTCAGGCCATGGCCTTTGGTAACAAGGGCGAGACCTCCGCGACCGGCGTCGCCTTCACGCGCAATCCGGCCGATGGTACCAAGGAGTTCTACGGTGACTTTCTGGTCAACGCCCAGGGCGAGGACGTCGTCGCTGGCATCCGCAATACCGAGCCCATCGCCGACCTCAAGACCACCCCGGGCCTCGAGTCCGCAGGTGAGGAGCTTGAGCGCGTGTTCCTGACGCTTGAGGATCACTACCGCGACATGTGCGATATCGAGTTCACCATCGAGCAGGGCAAGCTCTGGATGCTCCAGACCCGCGTGGGAAAGCGTACCGCCACTGCCGCCCTGCGCATCGCTATTGAAATGGTCGAGGAAGGCCTCATCACTCGTGAGGAGGCCGTGAGCCGCATTGACCCCGCGCAGCTCGACCAGCTCCTGCACCCGCAGTTCGACTCCTCCAAGAAGTACGAGGCGCTCGCACTCGGTCTTAACGCCAGCCCCGGTGCCGCCGTGGGCGAGGTCGTGTTCTCGAGTGACGACGCCGTCGCGCGTTCTGCCGAGGGCCATAAGGTCATTTTGGTCCGCTGGGAGACCAACCCCGACGACCTGAAGGGTATGGTCGCCGCCGAGGGTATCTTGACGAGCCACGGTGGTAAGACGAGCCACGCCGCCGTTATCGCCCGTGGCATGGGTACCCCCTGCGTCTGCGGTGTCGAGCGTTTCCATATCGACGCGGCCGAGAAGGTCGTGCGTATCGAGGGCAGCGATCGCGTGCTGCACGAGGGCGACATCATCTCCATCGACGGAACCCAAGGCATCGTCGTTGATGGCTCTGTCGATTTGGTCTCCGCTGAGCTCACCGGCGACCTGGACACCATCCTGTCCTGGGCCGACGAGATTCGCCTGGACGAGGCTGACGGTCACGCCAACCACGTGCGCGTCAACGCTGACAACCCCGAGGATGCCGAGCTCGCGCTCGAGTTTGGCGCCGAGGCCATCGGCCTGTGCCGCACCGAGCACATGTTCCTGGGCGATCGCAAGAACATCATCCAGAGCTTTATCCTTTCTGACGATGAGACCGTGAAGCAGCAGGCCCTGGCCGATCTGCTCAAGGTTCAGACCGAGGACTTCTTGGCGATGTTCAAGACCATGTCCGGTCGCGATGTGGTCGTTCGCCTGCTCGATCCGCCGCTTCATGAGTTCCTGGATGATCCTCGCGAGCTTGAGGTCGCCATCACCAAGAAGGAGGCCGCCGGCGCCAGCGAGGACGAACTCGCCGCCCTGCGTGCCCGCCTGCGTCGTATCGACGGCATGGTCGAGTCCAACCCGATGCTCGGCCTGCGCGGCGTGCGCCTGTCCGTCGTCTTTAGCGACCTGCCGCTCATGCAGGTCCGTGCCGTGGCAACGGCTGCCGCCCGCCTCATCAAGGAGGGTGTCGACCCGCGCCCCGAGATCATGGTTCCGCTTGTTTCCATCACAGCAGAGCATGTCCAGACCCGCGAGGTCATCGAGCGTGTCATCGCCGAGGTTTCCGCCGAGGAGGGCATTGAGCTCAACATCCCCGTGGGCACAATGCTCGAGCTGCCGCGCGCCTGTATGGTCGCCGACGAGATCGCGCAGCACGCCGACTTCTTCTGCTTTGGCACCAACGACCTCACGCAGACGACTTTTGGTTTCTCGCGTGACGATGCCGAGGCCAAGTTCATCCCGCTGTACATGCATAAGAAGATCTTGAAGGACAACCCCTTCGAGACCATCGACTCGGCGGTTCTGGAGCTCGTGCGCATGGCCGTCGAGAAGGGTCGCGCCACCAACCCTGGCATGCACTTTGGCGTGTGCGGCGAGCACGGCGGCGACCCTAAGTCCATCAAGGGTCTGTTCAACGTGGCCGATGTGGACTATGTATCCTGCTCGCCTTATCGCGTGCCCCTGGCGCGTCTGGCTGCCGCCCAGGCCAAGCTCGAGGCCAAGCGTTCCGCTTAACCGAGTCGCGTTCCATTTGCGCCTTTTATGCCCCCCTTCGCGCCGCCGCGCCCCTTGTGGACGCGGCGGCGTTTTACGTTGGTCCAATACATTGGCAACTGACGGGAGGACTGCGATGAAAAACCTCACCAGGTATTTGCAACGAGCGCGTCGGGGAGCGCAGATGACCCTGTGCTGGGTGGTCGTTGCGGTCACGGCGCTTTGCGGGATGCCGACAGCCGGTTTTGCCCTTCAGGATGAATCACGCGACGAGCTCTATGGCGACGTGGTCAACCCGCTCACCATTACGGTCAACGATCGCGACTGCACGTTTGTAGATATCGATGACGGCAAGCTCGAGGGCCGTACCTCGATGTACGACAACGTCTCGTTCTACACGGCTGCCGTCAAAAAGGTGCTGCCCAACTGGGCATCGCTTGCCTATAACATCCTTGGCTATGGCGGAGGCGACGACTCCGGGGACTTTTTGTACTGGGATCACGCCGGTAAGGGCTTTGAGAAGGACTTCGGTAAGGGTCACTACATCTATCTGTATGATGCGCTTTCGGGCGGCAACGGCGAGCATTCTGACGGCGCCGACAAGTCCATTCAAAGTGGCCTGACGTCGGCGAAAGGCCTGAACGCGGTCTATGAGCGCCTGACCGAAGATATCGCCGACTGTATCGGCCACAAGCTGACCGGCGAGGATTTTCGTAAATACGTGCCACTCGACGGCCTGTCGCAAGACACGAGCGAGCAAGACGTGATCTATGCCACCATCGCGTGCGTGGACAAGCTCGGCGGCACCTACCAGTACGATTTCAATGGCTTTGGCATCGCGTTCTATAACTTTAGAGTTCAGCAGCTCAACAGCGTGAACAAGCTTAACTGTGCGCCCGAGGACGCGCCGGGCTATTCCTTTGTCGATTCTAAGACTGAGCAGGAGCTCGTTACCTCGGCGCTCAACGTCGGCTATGAGGACGCCTCGCAGAGCATCACGCTCGCCCGCGGTACCGAGGAGACGGTCGGCACGAGTACTTCTAAATCCGCATCGTATTCCAAAGGCGGCTCGTGGGGCGCATCGGTGAGCCTCAAGGAGTCGCTGGGCGTGCCCGCAACAGCGAGCGAGGAGATCGAGACCTCGTTTTCGGCCGAAACCACGATGTCCCAGTTGTGGGAGGCGAGCAAGACCGAGGAACAGTCGATCACCACAACGGATAATCAGTCGGTCACCGTCAATATGACGATCCCGGCGCACACGCAGGTCAATAGCAAACAGACGAGTTCTACCACGACGCTGTCCGAGGACTATGATCAGCCGGTGGGCGTGACGTTCGACGTGATCATCTTTAACATGAACGGCGAGTGCTACGACGATAACGCCGCCGTGCAGGAGTTCCATACCGCCGGTTATGACCAGCGCTCGTTCTACACCACCTTTGGCGATCAGTCGACCGACGCCGTACAGAACCTGTTCCTGCGCTCGATCGCCCATCGTGGCGACGACGGCTACGATACCACCGCCGGAAACGTCACGAGCTGGTCGCATCGCACCAACAACCACATGGTGCGCGCCATCGACTGGAATTCGGTCCTGGCCGATCGCGAGGTTCCTTCGCGCAACGGCGGCGCCCCGCGCACGTGTAACGTGCTCAACGACATGGCCGCGACCTATCCCATGTCCATTACGGGTGCCAACCTGTCGTTTGAGTCGGTGACGGTCGATACGCAGTTGGGCACGCCGCAGCCTATTAAGCCCATCTCCAAGATTCTCGTGTCGCTGCAGACCGATAAGACCCGAAGGCTTACGGTTGGAGACGAAGACCCCATCTCTTCCTATCGCGTGCGTGCAAGGGACGAGGACGATGTTGACTACTACGGCTTTGTGAAGTCGTCGGGCGACTGGCGTGTGGTCGATAAGAAGGGCAAGGAATGCAAGTCTGACGTCATCGAGATCCAGACCGACCCCGTCACACACGAGCAAGTCGTAGTGGGCAAAAAGGCCGGCACCGCTTACGTAAAGTACTTTATCCCCGAGGATACCTATGTGGACGTGAACGGGCATGTCTCGACCAATGACGAGATCGACGCCGCGGCCTACAAATATAAAGTAAGTGACGTGGCGCCCGAGCCGTTTAACGGCAGCATCAAACTCGAGGGCTCGGCACAGACTGTCGTCGGCGTCGAGGAAAATCTCAACGGCATCGAAGGCCTGACGGCTACGGTGTATGACACGACGGGCAAGGAAGTCGATAGAGTCTGCAGCTGGGAGGCCCAGGAGCTCGAGAGCAAGGGCATCTCGGTTGCCACGGACGGCACGATGACCATCTCGCAACCGGGCACCTTCCATGTTCGCGCCTTTATTGACGGCGTGTGTTCCGATTGGGCCGAGGTCATCGCCGCACCCGCACCGGTCGACCCGATGACGACCGTGGTCGAGACACCGGTGAGCGTTGCGTCCGTTTCTTCGGGGGATTCTTCGGCAACGACGGATAGCACGGCTCCTGCCCAGGGAGAGCAGGCCGCTTCCGAAGCGAACGCGGCCGAGTCTGCTCCGGCGAGCGACGATGCCACCGCGTTGGCTGATGACACCGCGCCCGCTACCGCGAAGGATGCCTCGCCGATCCCCACGGGCCTCGTTACCGTTTTGACCGATATCTGCCGCTACGGTATTGATCACGGCCTTATCAGCACATCAAACAAGGAAGAGATGAGCAAGCAGGACTTCGACATCTTAGGCATCCTGTACCTGATGGCGGACAGCCAGGACCTGGTGCCCCAAGACGCCGAGGACGCGATGAACGAATGGGTCCATGGCCACTATAGTGACGAGGAGCTTGCCACGTGGAAACAGCATGCGCTTTCGGTGCTGCTCGAATACGGATACATTGCGCCCGGAACGACCGTGACGACGCCGACGACTGATGCTACGGACGGCGCATAAGTGCAGAAAGAGTGCGTGTTTTTGTCTTTTTGCGCACAGGCAAAATAGTTCTTGCAGCCGAGGTCGTGGCGTGTATACTCGAATACGTTTGTTCAACTACGTGCCGGCCAAGGTGGTACGGCACCTCTAGAAGAGTAAGGAATTGCACATGGATTACATCCGCGCAATCGAGCGTCAGCAGATCCGCGAGGACATCCCGCAGGTCCGCGTTGCCGACAACGTCAAGGTTCACTACCGCATTAAGGAAGGCGACCGCGAGCGCATCCAGGTTTTCCAGGGTGACGTCATCCGCATGGCCGGCGCCGGTGCCCGTGAGACCTTCACCGTCCGCAAGATTTCTTTCGGTGTCGGTGTTGAGCGTACCTTCCCGCTTCACAGCCCCAAGATCGCCAAGCTCGAGGTCGTCCGTCATGGTCGCGTCCGTCGCGCCAAGCTGTACTACCTCCGCGACAAGGTGGGCAAGGCTGCTCGCATCCCCGAGAAGCGCTAAGAAGATCGCAGCGTCTGTCCACTCGTTTGGACAAAAGGGTCACCTTCGGGTGGCCCTTCTTTTTATCTGATTTGCATGCAAGGAGGCCCCGATATGGCCAACATGACGAGCTCGGTTTCGGCATCGCAGGTTGCCGGCGAGCTGGCGAGCGCCACGTTTGAGGAGATTCCCGCCCTCGTGGAGCATTATCGCGAGGATCCGCGCCAGCAGGTGATCAAGGCTTGCGAGCGTGCTCTTAAGCGCCATGCCAAGGAGCTTGCCGAACGCGAGCGCGTCAACGACATGTACGAGCTGATGCACGAGCTCGGCGGGGATGGCGTGGTCGTTGGTGTCGACGAGGTGGGTCGCGGCTCGGTGGCCGGTCCTTTGACGGTGTGCGCTGTGTGCCTTCCCATGGAGCCGCGCGTTTGGGGCATCAACGATTCCAAAAAGCTCACGCCGGCGCGTCGCGAGCTGCTCTCGGTGAAGATTGCCGAGGTCGCGACAGCAATCGGTTTTTGCCATATCGCGCCTGCGGATATCGATGATATGGGCATGGCTCGCGCCATCCGCGCCGCCGTTGCGGGCGCCGTCTCCGATACGGGACTCGAGCCCGATTGCGTGCTTATGGACGGTAACCCCTTGGGCGCCGTTCCCAACGAGCGCGACGTCGTGAAGGGCGATGCCAAGATCGCCTGTATCGCCGCTGCGTCCATCATGGCCAAGGTCACGCGTGACGAGATGATGGTCGAGTACGATGCCGAGTACCCCGAGTATCATTTGGCCGAGTCGAAGGGCTACGCAAGCCCCGAGCACATCGAGGCGATTCGCAAACATGGACTTTGTCCGCTGCACCGCGTGAGCTTTTGCGGAAACTTTCTGCAGACTGAGCGCCTTTTCTAGGCCAATTGTGGAGACAGGGACCTCTGTGGTTTTATAAACCTGCTGGTAGCGGGCCGTGTGCAACGTGATTGTTGCGCACGGCCCGTTTTTTGTCGGCATTTGGTCAGCTTTTGGTTTGCTTCCGGTACTTACCCGCATGAAAGGAGCCCTCATCATCGGGGCAATGCAGTGTGCGGGAAAGGAGATCCCATGTGTGCCGCAAGTAAAAAGAGCAAGACGCAGCAACTCAAGGAGCGTTGGGAAGACGGCGAGCTCGACTGCGGGGCGATTACGCCCGAGTTTATCAAGGGGCTTAGTCCCCGCGAGCTCGGCATGCTGGGCGAGCTGATCACCATCGATTACTTTAACGAGCGTGGATACACCTTGTTGGAGCAGGGCTATCGCTGCATTGAGGGCGAAGCCGATCTGGTGCTGCTCGATGAACTCGACGATGTCGTGGTGATGGCCGAGGTCAAGACGAGACGCGTCGCTCTGGATTGCGCCACGCGGGTCTTTCCCGAGGAGGCCGTGGACGCCCAAAAGCAGCGCCGGTATCGCCGCATCGCAAGTTGTTATCTTATGGAGCACTATCCGCTCAGGTCGATTCGCTTCGATGCCGTGGGCGTTACCATTCGCGGCGGGCATATCGCCGAGATCGAGCACCAGTACAACGCGTTTGATTGGCAGGTGTCGTGATGGCGTTTGAGACGTTTGCCGTTCACGCTGCCTGTATCCGCGGCGTCGAGGCGATCCCCGTTACGGTCGAGGTCTCGCTTGCTGGCGGCGTTCCAGGTATCCAGATGCTCGGCATTCCGAGCATGGAGGTGATGGAGTCGCGCGGGCGTATCCGGTGCGCCATGCGCTCGGCCGGCTTTGAGATCCCGCGCTCTGGCATTACCGTCAACCTGGCACCCGGCGATATCCGTAAAACTGGCAGCGGTTTTGACCTGCCGATTGCCATCGCGGTTCTGGCGGCTGATGGGCAGATTCCCCGTGACAACCTCGATCGCTGCCTTATCGCAGGCGAGCTTGGTCTGGACGGCACCGTGCTGCCCGTCAAGGGCGAGGTGGCGTTTCAGCTGTTGGCGCGCGAAATGGGGCTTTCCTTTATCGCCGGTAGGTCCGATCAGCATGTCCCGCTTGCGGGCGTTGACTGCGGGTTCATCGACCATCTATCTCAGCTTGCCCATGGCATGGGCGATGCCGCACGGCATTATCTGGATTCTGAAGTGCTCGAGGCGACCTTTGAGCCCGAGTTCGATTATGCCGACGTGCTGGGGCAGGAGGTCGCCAAGCGCGGCATGGCGCTTGCGGCCGCCGGCGAGCTCGGCCTGCTCATGATCGGCTCGCCCGGTTCGGGCAAGACCATGCTTGCGCGGCGCATGACGGGCATTTTGCCCGAGCTTTCTCTCGAGGACCAGCAAGAGGCGCTGTGCATTCATTCGGTCTTGGGCGAGAACATCGATGGACTGCTTGCAGGGCATCGCCCCTTCCGCAGCCCGCATCACAGCATTTCGACCGCGGGACTCATCGGCGGCGGGCGTCCGGTGCATCCGGGCGAGATCAGTCTGGCTCATGGCGGCGTGCTCTTTTTGGACGAGCTCGCCGAGTTTCCCACCGGTGTGCTGCAGACGCTGCGTCAGCCCATTGAGCGCGGTTACGTGAGGATCGTGCGTGTTGACGGGGCCTTTACGTTCCCGTCGCGCTTTCAGCTGCTGGCGGCGAGCAATCCCTGCCCCTGCGGATTTTTGGGCGATCGCGAAGTGCCGTGCCGCTGTTCTGCCTCGATGGTCGAGCGCTACCGGGCAAAGTTGCGCGGTCCTTTGGCCGACCGCATCGACATGATGATCGATGTTACTCGGCCCGATCCCCAGGTGATCATCGAGGGCGCGGAAGGTATGTCATCGGCCGAGCTGCGCGATTACGTTGTGCGCGGGCGCGCTTTCCGCGCCTGGCGTGAATCCCGTATGGACGATGCGGACTCCGAGGCCGAGGAAGATGAGTCGCGGTCCATTGACGGCGTCGTTTCGACCTTTGGGCTTGATGAGGCCGCCGAGAAATGCGTGCTTGGCTTGTCGAAGCGCACGCATCTCACGGGCCGCGGCATCGTGCGCCTGGTACGCATCGCGCGCACGATTGCCGATGTTGCCGAAAGCGAACGGGTGACGCAGGATCACGTGCTCGAGGCGGCGATGTATCAGGGAAGGAGGGACCAATAATGGGCGAGGAGACTTATCAGTTGCACCCCGGTGATGCGCTGTATCCCAAGACCGTTTTGGAGCTTTCGGATGTGCCCGAGACCCTCTACGTTCGCGGCGACCCTGCCGTGTTGTCGACGCCCGCGCTTTCCATCATCGGCGCGCGCAAGGCATCGCCGTACGGCCTTGCCGTGGCCGAGCTTGCGGCCAAGGTAGCGGTTGAGGCGGGGGTGACGGTGGTCTCGGGCGGTGCGGTCGGCTGCGACCAGGCATCGGGTTGGGCCGCGATCAATTCCGGCGGCAAACACGTCGTGGTGCTGGGGACGGGCGCCGATGTTGTCTATCCGCGCTCGAGCGCTGGGCTTATCACGCGCACGCTCGATACGGGCGGCGCGGTCGTGTCGATCTCGCCGTGGGGTATGGGGCCGCGCAAGTTTGCCTTCCCGCGGCGCAACCGGGTGATTGCGGCCCTGTCGCAAGCGCTCTTTGTATCCGAGGCGGGTATGCCCTCGGGTACGTTTTCCACGGCGGAGGCCGCTATGGACTTGGGACGCGAACTGCTTGCGGTGCCTGGCTCCATTCTGTCGCCCGAGTCGCGCGGCACCAACTATCTCATCGCCAATGGAGCCTGCTGTATCGTGGACGAGGAATCCATCGAAATGGCTATTTCACGCATCTACGGCACGCTGCGCTACTCGCGTCCCGATGCACCCGGCATCGCCGATCTGGACCCCATGCAGCAGGCCGTGATGCACGCGCTCATCGCTTCGCCGCTCAAGGTCGACGACATCGCCGCGCTCGTCTCGCTTGATGCCGTCGGAGTGCTCAAACTCTTGGGCTCGCTCGAGCTCGAGGGCCTTATCGAGCGCATGATGGATGGAAGGTATGCGCCCTCAAAGTTTGCGCTTCACGCTCAGACGCCCTTCGGTCACAATGGAAAGCGTGTCAATTAGAAAGGTGTTTGCAGATGCTGTTTGATCAGGTGACGGTTATCGGTGGCGGTCTGGCGGGTTCGGAATGTGCGATCCAGCTGGCAGATCGCGGGTTTGCCGTAAAACTGTGCGAGATGCGCCCCCAGGTGAGCTCTCCGGCACACCATACCGATCACCTGGCCGAGCTCGTCTGCTCCAATTCGTTTAAGTCGGCCCGTCCGGATTCCGCTGCTGGCCTGCTAAAGGCCGAGCTCGAGCGCATGGGCTCGGTGCTGCTCGATTGCGCCCATCGTGCGGCCGTTCCCGCCGGCGGTGCCCTGGCGGTCGACCGCGTCAGGTTTTCCGAGCTTGTCGAGGCCGAGGTTGCCGCACGCCCTAACATCGAGGTCGTTCACGGTGAGGTGACCCAGATTCCCGAGGGCCACGTGGTCATTGCCGCGGGACCGCTGTGCTCGCCGGCTCTGAGCGAAGAGGTCATGAAGCTCGTTGGCGGCGACGCCCTGGCGTTCTTTGATGCCGCGGCCCCGATCGTCGATGCCTCCACGCTCGATATGGACGTGCTGTTTTCGCAGTCGCGCTACGAGGAGCAGGGGAGCGGCGACTATCTCAACGCCCCGCTCAATAAGGAGGAGTACGAGGCCTTTATCGAGGCGCTCACCACGGCCGACCGCGTGGTGCTCAAGGATTTTGAAGGCGGTGACCTGTTCCAGGCCTGCCAGCCCGCCGAGGAGGTTGCCCGTACCGGCAAGGACGCTATTCGCTTTGGCGCTATGAAGCCCGTCGGACTCACCGACCCGCGCACGGGGCGTCGTCCCTGGGCAGCGATTCAGCTGCGCGCCGAGAACAAGGAGAAGACCGCCTATAACCTGGTGGGCTTCCAGACCAATTTGACCTTTGGCGAACAAAAGCGTGTCTTCCATATGGTTCCCGGTCTGGAGCATGCCGAGTTCTTCCGCTACGGTGTCATGCATCGCAATACCTTTGTCGATGCGCCGCACGTACTTGACGGCACCTTTGCCGTGCCCGGTACGGACGTGCGCCTTGCCGGGCAGATCACCGGCACCGAGGGGTACATGGAGGCGGTGGCGACCGGTCTGCTTGCGGCGCTTAACACCTATGCTGAGGCTATCGGTGCGGCTTCTGTGGAGCTGCCTCGCGTGGGCGCCCTGGGTGCGCTCGTGGGCTATGCGACCGATCCGGCTACGGTGGGCTACCAGCCCATGCATGTCAACTTTGGCCTGGTGCCGCCGCTCCAGGACGGCAAGCGCCGCAGCAAGCGCGACCGTTACCAGGCTTATGCGGACCGCGCCCTCGAGGCCCTCGATGCCTACTTAGCCACGCGTTCCGATTTGTTTGGAGGCGACCGGTCATAGCCTTTGACCTGTACGACACCATCGACTCGTTTGTCGCCTATATCGCGCGCGTCGAGGGCCTGTCTCCCAACACGGTGACAGCCTATGGCTCGAGGCTGGAGCGCTTTGCTGCCTGGTGCGAGCGCGAAGATATCGATGTTTTCGCTGCCGACGTCCGCACCATTCGTCGCTATCTTGCCGAGCTATCGCGTGAGCGGGTGGCTCCCCGAACGCTTGCGGCACATTTGTCGGCTATCCGATCGCTCTATCGTTGGATGGCTGCCGAGGGAATCGTGGAGGGTGATGTGGTCTCGGCGATCTCCTCGCCCAAGCTGCCGCGCGACCTGCCCGGTGTGCTGACGACCCAGCAGGTCGAGGCGTTGCTCCAAATCCCCGACGCCTCTACGCCCGCCGGATTGCGCGATGCGGCGATGCTCGAGCTTCTTTATGCATCCGGCGCGCGCATCTCCGAGCTCGCGGCGCTCAATAATGAGTCCATTGGCTGGTCAGAGCGCACGCTGCGGCTGTGGGGAAAGGGGGGCAAGGAGCGCATCGTCCCCCTGTATCGCCGCGCACTCGAGGCAACCCGTACCTATGTCGAGGAGGGGAGACCGGTGTTGCTCGCGCGGGCAAAGCGTCGCGATCCCGCGAACGGTCCGCATCCGCTGTTTATATCTGCGCGCGGCAACCGCATGAGCGCCGCCATGCTCAGGAGGCGGTTCCATATGCTGGCGACGCTTGCCGGCATTCCGGCCGATATCGCCCCGCACGCGATGCGCCACACCTTTGCGACCGATCTGCTCGAGGGCGGCGCGGACCTGCGCTCGGTCCAGGAGCTGCTGGGGCATGCGAGCCTGTCTACGACGCAGATCTACACGCATCTCACGCCCGATCGGCTTAAGCGCGCCGTGGCCCAGGCCCATCCCCGGGGCGAGTAAATCTGACGCCCCTCGCAGCACTCAGGTGTGTGGTTTTGATTGCGGGTTGGCAGGAAGAAGTAATCCTGCTATCATTCATCGGGTTGCTTCACGGCAACAGGTTTTTATCACGCACGCACGGCTACTTCATACCGTGGTGCCCGGGCTTTGGTAGCACATGTCCGGGTTGGTTTTGGAGGATGACCCCGCGCGGAGGCAAACCACAGGAGGTTTAACATGGCTACCAAGATTAATATCCG
>CAKUFW010000027.1 GCA_934650975.1 uncultured Collinsella sp.
ATATCGATAGGTGCCATAGCAAGCCTCCTCTAGTTAACCACCACTTACTTTACACCATCCCCCACCTGCCAAAAAGGGACAGGTTTATTTTGGTCGGTTTTATCTGCGGAAACGCCACATCTCAACTTATGGTGCAGACTAACCTGACCCCATTGCACCAAAAAGCCCGAGTATCGCGAGGATACCCGGGCTTCATGGAAAGGGGCTGGTCCTTATTTGGACTTAGACGGAAACAGCGGCGGAAGCGGTGTTGGTCTCGTCCTCGTCGGTCCAGACATGCTTGGGCATGGGACGGAAGATCTGGAAGAGCATCCCAACCAGCAGCACGATGGCGACAACCGTCCAGACACCAAACTGACCCAGAACAAGCAGGTTGTAGAACTGGTTGATGAACAGGCCGATCACCCAAGCGAAGGCGCACTCGTAGCCAATAGCGATTGCAGTCCACTTGCCGGAGTCCATCTGATTGCGGATGGTGCCCATAGCGGCGAAGCACGGAGCACAGAGCAGGTTGAAGGCACCAAAGGAGACGCAGGCGCCCATGGTCGGGAACATGCCGGCGAACGCGGTCCACAGGCTCGGGTCGGTCTCGGCAGCGTCAGCAACGGACAGCAGCGAACCGGCGGTGGCGACGACGTTCTCCTTGGCAACGAGGCCCGAGACGGTCAGCGCGGTTGCCTGCCAGGTGCTAAAGCCGAGCGGTGCGAAGATCCAAGCGACCAGGTTGCCGAGCATGGCGAGCACGGAGTAGTCCATAAACTCCTCGGGAATACCGTCCATGGCAGGCAGGAAGCCAAAGGCGCCGTTGTAGCTGCCGAAGTTGGACAGGAACCACACCACGACGGTAGAAGCGAAGATAACCGTGCCGGCCTTCTTGATAAAGGCCCAGCAGCGCTCCCACACATGCAGCGCCCAAGAACGGATCGCCGGGAAGTGGTAGGCAGGCAGCTCCATGACAAACGGCGTGGGACGGCCGGCGAAGAGCTTGGTCTTCTTGAGCATCAGGCCCGAACCGATGACGGCAAAGACGCCCAGGAAGTAGAAGAGCGGGCTGATCCACGCAGCGGTGGTGGAAGAGTCGCCGATGATGGAACCCATAAGCAGGGCGATGATCGGCAGCTTAGCGCCACAGGGGATGAACGTGGTGGTCATGACCGTCATGCGGCGGTCCTTCTCGTTCTCGATGGTCTTAGTGGCCATGACACCGGGGACGCCGCAGCCCGAGGACACGAGCATGGGGATGAAGGACTTACCGGACAGGCCAAAGCGGCGGAATACGCGGTCCATGATGAAGGCGACGCGGGCCATGTAGCCGCAGTCCTCCAGGAAGGACAGCATCACAAAGAGCAGGAACATCTGCGGCACGAAGCCGAAGATGGCACCCAGGCCGCCGACGATACCGTCACAGACGAGCGAGTCGACAAGACCGCCGTCCTCGGTGCCGCCCGCCACGAGGGCATCGTGCACCATGGTGGTAATGCCGGGGACATAGGGGCCATACTGCGCCGGGTCGACCGAATCGGCGTCGTCGCCCGCAGCCTCGACGGCTGCGTCGTAGGCATCGCGGCCCTGGCCGAGCACGTACCAGCCATCGGTACCAAAGAGCTGGTCATTGGTGAAATCGGTCACCGTGCCGCCCAGGGTGGAAACGGCAATGTAGTACACGCAGAACATTATGACCACAAAGATCGGCAGGCCCAGGATACGGTTGGTAACCACGCGGTCGATCTTCTCGGAGGTGCTCATCTTGGCAGGAGCCTTGGTCATGCACTCGTCGATGATGTGGGCGATGACGCCGTAGCGCTCGCCGGTGATGATGGATTCGGCGTCGTCGTCGCAGTCCTGCTCGCACTGGGCGACCAGCTGCTCCACGCGAGCGGCCTTCTCCTTGGTGAGGTTGATGAGCTTGCAGGCGTCCGCATCGCGCTCGAACAGCTTGACGGCGTAGTAGCGACGCTTGTTGGCGGGGACGCTCGCCGGCAGGTTGTTCTCGATGTGGGTCAGAACGTCCTCGATGGAAGAGTCGAACTTGTGCTCCGGCACCTGGCCCTTGGTAGCAGCGGACTTCTTGACCTGATCGAACAGTTCCGTGATGCCCTTGTTCTTAAGAGCCGAGATCATCATGACCGGGCAGCCGAGCTTCTTGGAAAGCTTGTCGGTGTCGATCTTATCGCCGTTCTTCTCGACCAGGTCGGCCATGTTGAGGGCGACAACCACGGGCAGACCGGTCTCGATGACCTGAAGCGCCAAGTACAGGTTGCGCTCGAGGTTGGTGGCGTCGACCACCTGGACGACGACATCGGGCTCGCCGCTCATGAGGTAATCGCGCGAGCACTGCTCCTCGGGGCTGTAGGGGGAAAGCGAGTAGATGCCGGGGAGGTCCGTAATCGTGACGCTCTTGTCACTCAGGAGTTTGGCCTCCTTTTTCTCAACCGTGACACCGGGCCAGTTGCCAACATAGCCGTTGGCGCCGGTGATCAGGTTGAAAAGCGTGGTCTTGCCGCAGTTGGGGTTACCCGCCAGCGCGACATGGATCTGAGAATCCGCCATTCAATCCTTCTTCCTTGTGTGCCCGCGCTGCTTTCTCCACACGGGCTGGATAATGTGCTTCAAAGATGCTGCGTTAAGTTAGAAAAACCTAACTTTATCTGCAGAAATGTGCGCCGCGGGCCCTTTTACTGGACCTCGACGACGGCGGCCTCCTCCTTGCGGATGGAAAGCTCGTAGCCGCGCACGTTGATCTCGACCGGATCTCCGAGCGGTGCGACCTTCACGACCTTAAACGACGTGCCCTTGATGAGCCCCAGGTCCATAAGGTGGCGGCGAAGCGCGCCCTCACCGTGAAGCTTGACGATGGTAGAGCTCTCGCCCACCTTAACGTCACCCAACGTCTTCATTTACTTGTCCCCCTTTCAGTACTTGCAAAAATACCGTCGACTAACCGACGGTCATGATGTGCATGGCCACCTTGGAATCGATGCCAAAGCGGGCACCCAGCACGGTAACGATGATGTTGGCGCCACTCGAGCTCACCACGTGAATCTCGCTACCCTCGACAAAGCCGAGGTCCTTGAGGTGGTGCTTCATGTCCTCGTTGCCCTTTACACGAGACACGCGCACGGTTTCGCCCGCCTTCACCATCGAAAGCGGCATGGCCGGCATCTGCGGTCCGCTAGACATGACTGGGCTCCTAACATCGAATCGTCCTTAACATCGGCGCAGTAAAAGTTAACCACGTCTATGTTCGCCTTAGTAAACTAGCACGTGGTTAACTTTTTGAAAAGGGTTCCTATTCAGTTTTCGAAAAAGTTTCCTATGTGAAACAAAGAAGGCGCCGCAAAGGTTACCCCTTTGCGGCGCCTTTTGATACCAATAAATGTGACAAAGGAGTTATCCCTTTGCCGCATCGTTGCGCTTAGAGCGAGAGATTTCTGATCGACGTGACGCAGGAGGCCTCGTCCACGCCCGAAACGCGGAAGACGATGTTCTCGCCGCACTCACCGTAGAGGGCCATGAGTCCCATAACGTCGCGACCGTCGGTATGGCGGTCGCCGATGCTGACCGACACGTCGCTGCGGTGCCTGGCAATGATATCGTAGAGCAGCGCAACCGGGCGGGCATGCAGTCCCAACGGATCTTTAATCGTCTTTGTAAACTCGACCATGTCCCCTCCCGCGGCATCGCACATTCGGCCGGCAAACCCAACCACGTGGTAGTTATTGTACCGTTAGATGCCTGCCGAGAGGCATTTCGGATATCCCGTGGGCAAAAAGTGGCAAATATGAGTACTGTCACCATTTTAGTAGCAGCAAAATCGAGCCTAAATTGGGCGATTTGGACGATTTTCAAGGCCTGAAAGGCACCAATTCGCGTCTATAGGGGGTTCGCTACCGTTTGCAAATTTCATTTTTGGCTTTTTTCGCTCAAAACAGGCCAAAGGATATGGCACCTCTTTTGCAACAGTACTCATATTTGGCATTTTTTGCCCACCGGGTTCAAAAATCAGGTCGCAAAGCGCAAAAGGAGGGGCCCGAAGGGCCCCTCCTTAGGAAAGGGAATCGATTTATCCCACAGCCGAAGATAAACCCTAGCCGCTACTCCATCATGTCGAGGACGGAAGGACGCAGCTCGTTCTCGGCAGCCTCGGGATCGGTCTCGCGCAGACGGTTGATGTAGCGGTTGTACCAAATCACGGCAAGACCCAGGAAGACAACCACACCGCCGACGTTGTAGACCAGCGTCAGCCACAGCGGCTGGTCCAGCGGAACGGTGCCGCAGACAAGCACGAAGCAGAAGACCACGAGCAGAAAGGCGGCGACAACCAGGCCGAAGGTGCGCGAACCCATGCGGAAGTCGCGGGGCGCGGCGTCGAAGTTCTTGCGCAGCAGAAAGTAGGCAAGCAGGATCAGCAGCGGCGGGAGCAATGCGGTGGCAGCCGTCATGTTGGTGACGATCATGAGCAGGTCGTCGAGGTTGCCTGAGCCTAGAGCCGGGATGATCAGGATGGGGACGACGATGGCGAACTGCAGCCAGGCAGCGCGGGCAGGAATGCCGTGCTCGTTGAGCTCGACGATCTTGCTACCAAAGACGCCCTCGGGGATCTCGGTGAAGAACACCTTGATGGGGGCGGAGGTCCACATCATGAGGGAGCCCAGCGTAGCGGCGAGAAGGATCAAGCCGATGACGCGCGTGGACACTTCCATGGGAATGCCAAAGTGGGCAAAGACAGCGCCGAACACGTCGAAGATGCCGGTGGAGATGGCAACGCTGCCCTCGGGAATGAACAGGTTGACCAGCAGCGAAGCACCTGCATACAGAAGGCCGATGGTCAGGCCGGCGATAACGACGGTGCGCACGAAGGCCTTAACGCCACCCTTGAGGTCGTTAAGGAACACGCCGACGGACTCAGCACCGCCAACGCCCTGGATGATCCAGGCGAGGGTACCGAAGAAGCCCCAGGTTGCAGCAAAGTTGCTCATGTCGGGAGCCATGTTGGCGGGCGTGGGAGCCGTAGCGAACTCGACGCCGCCAAAAGCAGCAGCCAGGGACAGCAGGATGAACACGGCAGTCAGGCCGAGAGCCGCGGTCGAGCCGAAGGAGGAAATGGAGCCAATCCACTTAGCGCCCTTGGTAGAAACCCACGTGGCGATAGCAAAGACCACGATCTCGATGATGGTGATCCACAGCTGCGAAAGCTCGGCATTGGCACCAAAGAACACGTAGCTCGCGTAGATGATGACGTTGGGCAGGACAGACGCAAAGTAGAACAGGTTGACGAACCAGTAGCTAAACGCCGTAAGGAACGCCCAGCGGCCGCCCATCGAAGTCTTAACCCAGGCGTACACGCCCGACTCGGAATCCTTGTTGAGGCCAACGAACTCGGCGGTAACCAGGGTATAGGGGACAAAGTACAGAAGCGTGGCGAAGAAGAACGACGGCGCAGCTGCCAAGCCGATGGCCGCATTGTTGTTGATGATGTTCTTGATACCGAACACGGCGGCGACCGTCATGCCCAGCAGAGCGAACGAACCAATCGTTCCTCGTTTTTCAGAGCTCATAAGCCCTCCAAATCATCCGTTATATCTCATCTAAAACCGTCCGGGCTGCAAGCGCAATCGCGGACGGCGCACCTGCTAAGGGGAATGGGGAAAAGGGAGTCAACAAAGCCATCCCCCTTAACGGCGCAAAGCAAACGTCCAGGTGGACGAATACTACTTGTTGGGGAAGGAATAACCTTCGACCGTCACGTGAAGCACGGTGACGCGGGGATCCGTGGTATCGGCGAGGGCGCGATATGCCTCGTCGATCTCGACGACGGCAACGCCGCCGGCAGGAATCGTCACCTTTTCCCCCGCCCCCTCAAAGCGCTCGCGATCATCGATGTCACTGTAAGCGCGGGTGCAAGTGAGGTCAGCCTTGGGGGCAACCTCGACGGTGAGGTCACCATCGAGCGGAGCGAGCACGGCATGATAGCGACGGTGACCGACCAGATCGGCGGTTGCGGCCTCGCGGGCATAGACCCACCAGTACACCAACGAGTCGCCGATGGAGTAAGCCACGTCGTGCTGCAGGTCGGCAACGCCGTCGAGCGCCTGACCGGTACGCATCCACTTCTTGACGGACTTCATCTGAGCGTCGAAATCAGCGCGCGAGTTAAAGACATGCATGACTTATGCCTCCTTAATGGGTGCCAGCGCCTGAGCCAGATCGGCAGACGTCAGCGGTCGCAGGGACACCTCAAAGCTGAAGCTCTCAAAACGGGTGCGATAGGAATCGAGCACCTCGGAACCCCAAGAGTTCGAACCAAGGCCGAGCAGCTGGTCGTTGATATTGACCGTGACCGAATCGCTCTTGACCAGGTCGTAGACATGTCCGGCCTTGTCGATGTTCTCGCAGGTGTAGGGCCATGCCGAGAAGGAGAACGGATTGGAAGCGGCGTCGCTCGGGCGCGTCACGACCAGACCGTCACCGTGGCTGGAGCGCAGGGCGACCCAACGGGTTCCCTCGCGGTTGGCGCAATCCTGGGGCATGACATACGGCGTGAACATGTCGTCGACCGTGGTGCGGTAATGGCCGACCGGATTGGCACGCAACGAGTCCGGATAGTTCTCGCCCGGGCCGTTGCCGTACCACTCAACGGCACGGTCGCAACCGGGAACCTCAAAGGAAATGCCGATACGCGGAATGATGTCCGAGTAATCGCCGTAGGGCTCACCGGAAACCTTAAGGTCGACGCGACCGCTCGGCAGCACGGTGTAGACGAGCTCGACGCGCATGCCAAACGCGCGGACAGGAGGAGCGATTCGCTGGTTCACGGTAACGACGACCGTGTTGCCGTCCTGCTTCCAAGAAACACTGCGGGTGGACGTCTGCATCACATCGATGAAGTTGTCCTTCCACAGGGAGTCATACTCCTGGGCGTGGTTGTCGACGAGCGGATGCCAGAAGCCAACCTGGGGACCGGAGGTCATGACGTCGCGGCCGGATGCCTTCCACTCGCTCACGGTGCCGTTGACCTTGCTGAAGGTCAGCTTGCCGTTGAGGGAGTGAATGCAGATCTCCTGCTCGGTCTCCTCGACCGTGAGCTCGGGACGGATGGGAGCCACGATGGCCGGTGCCGGGTGATTGGCGATGGCAAACTGGCTTGCGCCCAGCTGGAACATCGGCTCGCACCAGGCGTGGGCAGCCATGGTGTAGGCGCGCACGGTGAGCAGGGTCTCGCCTGCGGCAGCCTCGCGAACAGCCAGGGGCAGCTGAACGGACTCGCCGGGAGCGACCGCTCCGGGCATGAGCGTCTTGCGACACACCACGTCGCCGTCCACCAGAGTCTCCGCCACCAGGCAGACATCCTCGAGGGTGGTAAACCAACGCTTGTTGGTGACGGTCAGCTCGCCCGCCTCGGCGTCATAGGCCATGCGAACCGGGCAGATGACCTGGCCGTACTCGGTCAGACCCGGGCTCGGCTGCTGCCAAGGGAACACCATGCCATCGATGCAGAAGTTGCTGTTGTTGGGATAGTCGCCGTTGTCGCCGCCGTACATGTCGTAGGCAACGCCGTCCTCGGTCACAGCAGCCAGACCGTGGTCGCACCACTCCCAGATAAACTGGCCCTGGATGCAATCCCAGCGGTCAAAGACCTCCTGGTACTCGGACAGGCCTCCCGGGCCATTGCCCATGGAGTGGCCGTACTCGCAGTTAATGCGCGGCTTGGGGAACGGGTGCTCGCCAAAGTCGTTCATCTGCGACACACGGGAGTACATGGTGGAAATGACGTCGACGGTATCGGCGTTGCGGTCCTCCTCGTAGTGGACCGGGCGGCCGTCGAGCTCGTGGGCCTTGGCGTACATCGCGCGGATGTTGCAGCCGTAGCCGCTCTCGTTACCCATCGACCACATAATGATGCACGCGTGGTTGCGCTCCTGCATCACCAGACGCTCGACGCGGTCGACATAAGCCGGCTCCCACGCCGGATCGTCGGTGACCAGGGCGATGTTGCCGATATTCTCGAAGCCGTGGCTCTCCATATCGGTCTCGGCGACCAGCATGATGCCATACTCATCGCACAGCTCGTAGAAGCGAGGGTCATTGGCATAGTGAGAGGTGCGCACCGCGTTGATGTTGTGCTGCTTCATGAGCTCCAGGTCGCGGCGCATACGATCGAGACCCACGGCGCGGCCCTTGTGATCGTCGTGATCGTGGCGGTTGACACCATGCATCTTAAAGTAGGTGCCGTTGAGGTAGATATGGTTGCCCTCGACGGTGACCTCGGCGAGACCCTGACGGTGAGGCACGTACTCGCTGACCTCGTCGCCGTCGTAGACCTCAAACGTCAGGTCATAGAGGAAGGGGTCCTCGGGGTTCCAGAAGTGGGCATTGGCAACGGTGCACTCGGCGTGACCGTCGACGCACTCGCCCGTAGCAACCACGTTCTCGCCGTCGCTGAGCGTAAACACAACGCGGCTTGCGCCCTCATCGACCGTATCGAGCGTAATCAGAGCGGCATCGCCCTCGCGGTGCGTGCGGAACCTAAAGTCGACCAGGTGCGCGGCGGGGCGCTGCATAAGGTAGACATCGCGGAAGATGCCCGAGGCCCACCACATGTCCTGGTCCTCGATATAGCTGCCGTCGCTGTACTGCAGGACCTTAACGGCAAACAGGTTATCGCCCTCGACAAGCGCGTCGGTCACGTCGAACTCGGCGGACAGGCGCGAACCCTTGGTCATGCCGATAAACTGGCCGTTGACGTACAGCTCGCCGTAGCTCTCGATGCCGTCGAAGCGGATGATCTCGCGAGCGCCGGCGGCAACGGCGGGAAGGTTGACGATGCGCTGGTAAACGCCCGTGGGGTCATCGGAGGGAACGAATGGCTGGTCGACCGGGAACGGGAAGCCCTCGTCGGTATAGGCGAGCTTACCGTAGCCGTCTACCTGCCACAGGTGCGGAACCTCGACGTGATCCCACTCGGGCTCGTAGGTAGAAAGCGCCTCATTGGAGACGGCGGCAGGACCCTCAAAGAGGCGGAACTGCCACGAGCCGGACAGCTGGACAAATCCGCGCGAAAGTTCGCGGCTGTACGTAGCAGCGAGATCGGCGGTCTCGTAACCCATAAAGTACGCATGGGGTGCCAGGCGGTTCCTGTTGGTAAGCGCTTGGTTTTCCCAATCGTTAATGGCGTCCATGGTGATGCTCCTTCGTCATCGTAGTGATTCTTGTGCAACCGGTTGTCCATATCTTACGGGCGATGCAAAATACTGTGCAACCGGTTGTCCGCTGAACGGTCGATTTCGCCGGATTAACGGTGCAACCGGTTGTACAACCCCCGCACTTATGTCACCCTGAGTATCAACACGCAGCGCAAAACAGCGTCCCAGGGCCCGCAGACAACTGCCGCGGCCACTCCCGCCCCATCTTTGCAAGACATGTTCAACAGCAGCTTGGATGTGAAATGCCACCAGTGGCCGGATACTATGAACGCTGTTCAGGCGCACTATAGTAAGCTGTATCCGCACCAGCCCATATCAGTGACAACATTGACCGCTTTTCCAGGAGACGCCATGACCCAACCAGTTCGCACCGCACCTACGCTTGCCGAGGTTGCCGCTGCTGCCGGCGTGTCGCGCTCCACGGCATCGCGCGCGCTCAACGACTCGCCCCGCATTAGCGAGGAAACCAAAAAGCGCGTCCGTGCTGCAGCCAAGGAAGTCAATTTTGTCCCCAACGCACGCGGTCGAGCACTCGCCGTCGGACGTACGGAAATCATCGCCGTACTCGTGACCGAACCCCTAAGCGAGCTGTTCAGCGACCCCACGTACAGCGAGTTTTTGAGCGGTATTACCGAGGAGCTCTCTGAATCGTCCTATCTGCCCGTTATCCTGCAGGCATCTTCCGCACACGAGCGCAACCGTGCGCGCGAACACTTTGAGCGTCGCTCGTTCGACGCAGTCATCGATGTCTCCCCCTACAAGGGCAGCGAGCTGCTCGAAGTGCTGCGCGAGCTGAGCGTACCCACCGTGCTGTGCGGCCAGCTCGAGGGCCACCCCTATCGCGATGTGTTCTCGACGGTCTACTCCGACGACGAAGAGGGCGGACACTTTGCGGCACTCGCCATGAAAGAGCGCGGGCGCAGAGATATCGTCGCCGTGCTGGGCCCGCAAGACAACCCCGCCGTCATTGACCGCCTGCGCGGCTACCGCGCCGTCTTGGGTAAAGACCTCCCGGACGAGAACGTTGTCTACACCGGATGGAACAGCGGAGACGGTTATCAGGCCATGCATCAGCTCCTCGCGCGCGAGATCACCTTCGATGGTGTGCTCTGTGGCTCGGACCGTATCGCAACCGGCGTCATCACCGCACTCAACGAGGCAGGCCTTTCCGTTCCGGCGGACGTATCGGTTGTCGGCTTCGACGATCACGAGATTGCGGCGCGTTGCGTCCCCGCGCTCACGACCGTCCGCCAGCCCCTGCGCGAGGAAGGCCACATGGCCGCCAACATTGCGCTCGACATGATCAAGGGTGCCGAGCCCACCACCACCGTGATGCACATGCAGCTAATCCAGAGAGACTCGCTATAAGAAAGTGGGACGGGCTTTCCGCTAAACAGCTGTTGCGGAAAGCCTGTCCCGTTCTAGACGTCGATTATGGAACACGATTTCCGCCTGAAGCTCAACCGGAAACTGTGTCCCGTATTTTTGCTGAATTCTGGGTCGCGCTTTCCCAGACGACTCCCTTTGGGAAACCGCATCCCGTTCTGGCCGCATATTCCGGGATGCGCTTTCCGCCAGACAGCTCAACCGGAAAGCGCGTCCCACTCTAAGCGCCGATTCCGGGTTGTAGTTTCCCGGTGCATGACTGCAAGCCTCCAAACATAACGTCACGACATAAAAAACGAGGGAAGGCGCGCGTCCTCCCCTCGTTGCGAGCAATATGTAAGCCGTTCGCCTACATCAGGCGCAGGCTGACGTCCTTGAGCTGGGCGCCGCTAACGGCACTCGGGGCGCCCGACATAAGGTCGGAGCCGCTGGCCGTCTTGGGGAACGCCATGACGTCGCGAATGGAGTCGGAACCGGTGAGCAGCATGCACACGCGGTCCAGGCCCAGAGCAAAACCGCCCATCGGGGGCGCACCAAACTTGAGGGCCTCCATGAGGAAGCCAAACTGAGACTCGGCGCGCTCCTCGGTAAAGCCCAGGAGCTTGAGCATAGACATCTGCATCTCGGCGTTGTGGATACGCATACCGCCGCCGCCGGCCTCAAAGCCGTCCATGACAAAGTCGTAGGTGCAAGAACCGGCTGCCAACGGATCGGCCTCGATCTTGGCGATGTCGGTCTCGGTCGGCAGGGTGAAGGGCTGATGCTCGGCAGCATAGGCCTTGCGATCCTCGTCCCAGTGGAACAGCGGGAAGTTGACGACCCACAGGAAGTCGTGGCCCTCGCGCTTGATCTCGAGCGCGTTGGCCATGTGGGAACGCATGCCGCCCAGGATCTCGTCGGAGAGCAGGCGCGGGCCGGCAGCGAACATCACAAGGTCGCCGGGCTCGACGTCCATGCGCTCGCGCAGAGCGGCCATCTCCTCGTCCGAGAAGAACTTGACGATGGGGCTGTTGATGGAGCCGTCCTCGCGGAAGGCGATCCAGGCCAGGCCCTTGGCGCCAAACGTGGAAGCCACGCCGGCGAGCTTATCGATCTTGGCACGGGCCCAGGCACCAGCGCCCTTGGCGTTGATGGCCTTGACGACGGAACCCTCCTCGTCCGCGGCGGTCGCGAAGACCTTGAACTTGGAGTTGGCGAACACGTCGGTCAGGTCGACCAAGTGCATGCCGTAGCGGGTGTCGGGCTTGTCGGAGCCATAGGTGTCCATGGCCTCCCAGTAGTCCATGCGACGCAGCGGCGTGGGCATCTCGACACCCATGCGGCCGAAGGCGTCGGACAGGACCTCCTCGAGCGCACTCATGACATCGTTCTGGTCTACGAAGGACATCTCGATATCGACCTGGGTGAACTCGGGCTGACGGTCGGCGCGCAGGTCCTCGTCGCGGAAGCACTTGGCAACCTGGTAATAGCGCTCGACACCTCCGACCATAAGCAGCTGCTTCAGGAGCTGCGGGGACTGCGGCAGAGCGTAGAAGTTGCCCGGCTGGATGCGGCTGGGGACGATGAAGTCGCGAGCGCCCTCGGGCGTGGACTTAAACAGGGAGGGCGTCTCGACCTCCATGAACTCACGGTTGTGCAGCGCCTCGCGAATGGCAAAGGTGAAGTCGGAGCGCAGCTTGAGGTTGGCCATCATCTCGGGACGACGGAGGTCCAGATAACGATAGCGCAGACGGGTGTCCTCGCTGGTCTCAATGCCGTCCTCGATCTGGAACGGCGGGGTGACGGACGTGTTAAGCACCTCGGCGTGGTCGGTCAGGACCTCGATCTCGCCGGTCGCGAGCTTGGTGTTGGTGGTTTCCTCACCACGGGCGCGCACGACGCCGTGAATCTTGATGGGCCACTCGGGACGCATGGTCTCGGCGATCTTAAAGGCGTCGCCGTCGGAGTGCTCGGGGTCGAAGGTAAGCTGCGTGATGCCCTCGCGGTCGCGAAGGTCGCAGAAAATAAGGCCGCCGTGATCGCGGCGACGGCTCACCCAACCGGTGAGGGTAACCTCTTCGCCCACGTTCTCGCGGCGAAGCTCGCCGCAGGTACGGGTGTGCATGGAATGCTCGTCGATGGGACGGGTCTGGCTCATACCAGTGATCCTCCTTTATGGATCTGTGCCGCCCCGTGTCGTTCCGGGCGGCGTCGTACAGATTTGCCCAGCCTGCGTAAACCGCGCAGCCAGACATGGCGTTCTATCTTATCGCATCTGTGTCGATGTGCCGCGAAAAAGTGGCTCCTGCCCAAAGACTTGACGGAGACGAAACAATTGACGCGCCGCGGCACCCACCCGCGCTCGTCACGTGCGACAATATGCCCCAATAAAACAGCACTCGGAAAGGCCCGCCATGACTGCACGCCTCATCGTTATGGATATCGACTCCACGCTCATCAACCAGGAGGTCATCGACCTATTGGGCGAAGAGGCCGGCGTGGGCGAGCAGGTGGCACAGATCACCGAACGCGCCATGCGCGGCGAGCTTGACTTTAAGCAGGCGCTCGAGGAACGCGTGGGGCTGCTTGCCGGCCTGGACGAGAGCGTGTTCGAGCGCACCTTTGAGCGCGTGACATTTACCCCCGGCGCGTTGGAGCTTGTGCGCTCGGCACACAGCAAGGGCTGGAAGGTCGGCGTGGTGAGCGGCGGCTTTCACGAGGTCGCCGATAAGATCGTGGCTGCCGCGGGTATCGACTTTTGCCTGGCCAATCGTCTGGAGGTCGTGGACGGCAAGCTCACCGGCAAGCTGGCGGCAGGCATTGTGACCAAGGAGTCCAAGCTCATCCAGCTGCTGGATTGGGCGGTTGAGTGCGGCGTCGACATGGCCCACACGGTCGCTATTGGCGACGGGGCAAACGACATCCCCATGATCCAGGCCGCGGGCACCGGTATCGCGTTTTGCGCCAAGCCCAAGACGCGCGAGGCGGCACCGTTTGCCATCGATGAGCGCAACCTGATGCTCGCCATGGACATCATCCTGCGCGACTAGCGAGTTAACCTCACAACTCCATCAAATCTGACATATTAGATTTCCGAACAATTTTGCTGTAATGTTCGGAAATAGCCCTTTGCGTGCTAAACTTTTAAGCGTCGAAGGGAACTCATATGGACAAACGCGATCTTGAGCAATTGCTAAGTGACGTGGCAGATGGAAATGTTGCACCGGCCGATGCCCTCACGCGCATCCAGACGGCTCCGACCGCCGATCTGGGCTTTGCACAGCTCGATCTTTCGCGCGGAGTGCGCCAGGGAGCCGGCGAGGTTGTCTACGGCGCCGGTAAAACCGCCGAGCAAATTGCCGCCATTATCAAAGCATTACTCGATGCCGGCCAGGAGCGTATCCTGGTCACGCGCTTGGATGCCGAAAAAGCCGCGCGCACCGCTGAGCTTCTTGGCAACGACATCGACCTGGGATATGTCCCGGACGCCCAGCTCGCCCTGGTGGGTGGCAAGCCCTCCCCCACCGGCAACGGACGCATCGTCGTCGCCTGCGCCGGCACGAGCGACCTACCCGTCGCCGAGGAGGCCGCGTTGACGGCCGAGTTCTACGGCAACGAGGTCGATCGCCTCTACGACGTGGGTGTCGCCGGCCTGCACCGTCTGCTTGCTCATGCCGAAGAACTTGCCCAGGCGCAGGTGGTCATCGCCATCGCCGGCATGGAAGGCGCCCTGGCGAGCGTCATCGGAGGCCTTGTGAGCTGTCCGGTCATCGCCGTCCCCACCAGCGTGGGTTATGGCGCGAGCTTTGGCGGCGTGGCCGCACTGCTCGCCATGCTCAACTCCTGCGCCAGCGGCGTTTCGGTCGTCAACATCGACAACGGCTTCGGCGCGGCCTATCAGGCAAGTCTTATCAATCATCTGAGCGCCGGCGCGTCCTGCGCCCGCTAAGGAGCATTTCATGTCAAACCATCAGCACACGCTTATCATCGACGGCACCTCGGGCATCAGCGGCGACATGACCGTCGCGGCCCTGCTCGACCTGGGCGCCAGCGAGGAGCATCTGCGCGAGCAGCTCGCCACGCTTCCGGTCGGCGGCTTTGAGATTGCCGTGACGCGCGTAAACAAGCATGGCATCGACGCCTGCGACTTTGACGTTCAGCTGGCAGAGGAGCTCGAGAACCACGACCACGACATGGCCTGGCTCTACGGCAACGAAGCAGCTGTCGAGCACACGCACGAGCACGAGCACCACCATCATGATCATGGCGAGCACGAACACGAGCACTGCCACGAGCATGACCATGAGGCCCACGGTCATGGCCACGAGGGTCACCATCACGCCCACCACCATCACCACCGTTCTTTGGCGGACGTCACCGCCATCATCGACGGCTCGCAGCTAAGCGATGGCGCCAAGCGTCGCGCACTCGCCATCTTTACCGCGCTCGCCGCCGCCGAGGCCAAGGCCCACGGCAAAACGCCCGAGACCGTCATGTTCCACGAGGTGGGCGCCGTCGACTCCATCGTCGACGTCTGCTCCGTCGCCATCTGCCTCGATGACCTGGGTATTGAGGACATCGTGGTCGAGTCGCTCTCCGAGGGTCACGGCACCATCCACTGCGCCCACGGCCTTATGCCCATCCCCGTCCCCGCTGTCGTCAACCTGTGCCAGGCGGGCAATATCGCCCTCACGCCCGCGCCGGTCGCCGGCGAGCTCGTGACGCCCACGGGCGCCGCCATCGTTGCCGCACTGCGCACGTCCGAGCACCTGCCGGCCCGCTACCGCATCGAGGCCGTCGGCTACGGCGCCGGTAAGCGCCCCTACGAGGGCTGCTCCGGCACGCTCCGTTGCCTGCTTGTTCACGTGGATGCATAGCCATGGATGCCCGCAAAACCAAAAGCCGCGCCGCCATCGTTGCCGCATTCTCTGAGCTCCTTCGCGAGGAGGACTACGGCAAGATCACCGTCGGCGACATCATCGCTCGCGCCCATGTGGGTCGGGCCACGTTCTACGGCCTCTTCAAGAGCAAAGATGACCTACTGTCCGAACTCGTGAGCGACATCTGCACCCACGCCCTCGACGACGATGGCACACCGCTCGATGATCCGCTCGTACAAGTCGAGCATATCCTCAACAACCTCTGGGAACGCCGCCAGGGCGTACGAGCCCTCGTAGCCGGCGCCGGCTCACGCGTCTTCGCCGACTGCTTACGCAAGACCATCATGTCACGAGCAGCCGAAACCGTCCCCACCGACCCAAACGGCCCCGCCGCCACCATGGACCGAAGCTTCCTGCTACACCACATAGCCTCAAGCTTCGTAGGAACAGTCCAATGGTGGGCCTGGCACAACTTCGAAGCAGAAAAAGCCGACGTAGCCAAAGACTACCTATCGGCCATACAACCCCTCTTCAACTAAGCAAGCCTCTCATCCCAAAGCACCGCCCCACCCCAAGGCGCCACGTATCCCAAAGCGTTACCCGCATCTCAAAGCGCCTAACAACAAAGTGCCCAACACATCCAAATTCAGATATATATGTAGTGTTGCGTGTTGCTTGCTCCAATGCAACTGGATTCCCGCAGGGTCCGGCATAGGTTAACTTTCCGCCGCACTCCGCAGAACGCAAGAAGCTCCCGCCGCACGAAGTGCGCAGCGGGAGCTTCTTGCATGTTCGAGGACGCGGCGGAAAGTTAACCTATGCCGGACCCGGACGTTATATCAATTACTTCGGACTAGAACATGCCCAAGAAACCATGCACAAACAGCGCAGCCACAGCAGCACCGACAAACGGAGCGATGCCGGGAACAAGCAGGCCGTACTTCCAGTTGTTGTCAGCCTTGTTCTTAATCGGCAGCACCTGATAGGCCATGCGAGGACCAAGGTCACGAGCCTGGTTCATGGCGAAGCCGGTGATGCCACCCATGCCCATGCCAACGGCCCAAACGATCAGGCCAACGCAGATGGCGAGCATCAGAACGTTCTCGCCGGCGCGGCTAGCGGCAGCAAGGATGGCGCTGATGAACACGAAGGTGCAGATAGCCTCGCAGAAGAAGTTGCGGGCATAGTTGGTACCCTCGGTGGTGGGGTTGGTCGAGAAAATGTTGCGCTGGGCAATGGGGTCGACGACGCCCTCGGAAGCCTTGAACTCATCGGCATACATAAACCAAGCGATTACGGCGCCCACAAAGCCGCCGAGCATATCGGCAATCATGAAGGGGATGCAGCTGCTCCACGGCACCAGGCCTACGATGCACTGGGCAAGCACCATGGCGGGGTTCATGCACACGGCGCCGCCAAAGACAAACAGGCAGACCGAGATGCCAAAAGACCAGGTGGTGATGGCAAACATGTGGCCAGAGCCCTGATACTTGGTGCCCTTGAGCACGGTATCGCAGTGCACGCCCACGCCAAAGACGATCATGAGGGCCGTCGCGCCGAATTCGCAGAGGAGTTTGGTAAGCATAAAACCTTATCTTTCTTGTCGGTTATAAACGATTCGTTTAGGCCGCGCACTAGTGCTGCGCGACGACAACGCCCAGGCCATCGGGAATGACGGCCACCTTAGCATCGGCACCCTTCATCTCAAAGGCGAGCTTGAGCGCCTCCTCGATAGTGTTGACCGGCGTCATGTGCATATCCTTGAGCATCTGGTGATCGCACAGGTCGGTGACCATGATCACAGGGTGATGCGCCAGGATGCGGGCAAAAATCTGGCTCGTCCACTGATCGGGCAGGGTCTCGTCCTTGGGACGATCGATGCAGGCGCGCTCAAACTCCGCCGGATCGTTGTCGGCGATGTTGTGATAGAAGCCCTCGCCACCGTGACCGTCGGCACAACCGGCGACGTCGATGATCACACCGCCCTCGGGAAGCGTAGCCTCGGCAGCGCACATGCCCTTCACGGCCTGGTAGATGTTCTGGTCGAGCGGGTAGCCGCCGTTGGTGGTGATGGCGATCTCGCACTCGACGGGCTCAACGCCGGCAAGGCTCTTCACGAACTCGCAGCCAGCCTCGTGCGCCTTGTGGATGTCGCCGGCAAAGGAGCCGATGACCTCATGCTTGCCGTTGAGCACCACGTTGAGCACAAAGGCAAGGTGAGCCATCTCGGCGGCGGCGAACATGTCCTCGCTCACGTGGTTGTGGCACAGGTTGCCGGCACGCGAGTGGGAATCGTTCACAAACTGACCGTTGTGGTTGTACATGATGGTCTTGTAGCTGGCGATGCCAGGCAGGACGGACTTGCGGCTACCAGAGAAACCGGCAAAGAAGTGCGGCTCAATAAAGCCCTCGGCAAGCAGCAGATCGCAATCGGCGGCAATCTTGTTGATAATGCACTCGCCACCAGAAGGCAGGGTGCCGATCTTTTTCATCATGCTGTCGTCAGTCGCGACGTGCATAACGATTTCCTCGTTGGCAACGATCTCCTCGCCGTACTTGTTGACGAGCTCCTCGTGCGTCGACGGGCGGTGCATGCCCGTAGCAACCAAAATACGCACACGAGCCTCGGGCGCAGCAGCATGAATGTGATGCAGCAGAATAGGCATCGTCACACGCGAAGGAACCGGACGCGTATGGTCGGAGCTAATGATAACGATGTCCTTCTTGCCAGCACAAAGCTCCTCGAGCGAAGGCGAGCCATAAGGATTGGCAAGCGACTCTTCTACCAGCTCTTGCTGCGTTTTTGTAGTCTCAAACTCGTTTTGATGACCCTCCATCACACCCGCGAAATTCTTATCCTCGAGCTCCAGATGCAACGTCTTGTGGTCAAACGGCAGTTCACATTCAAACAATGACGAGCGCCCTCTTCCTTTCAACTGACACACTAGATAAACCGTTGGAAGGATACTCCGCTCACCGATAACAACCAACCACCCACCAACCCATTAACAGAACGTTCACAATTGACAAGTACAAAAAGGCGGCCGCAGCCCCAAAAGGAACCACGACCGCCGTCCAAAACGCACGAAGCGCCAAATGCATCTCAATCCCGACCGATAAGGCGCTAGGCGCG
The DNA here is from genome assembly GCA_934650975.1 of uncultured Collinsella sp. Taxonomy (GTDB): domain Bacteria; phylum Actinomycetota; class Coriobacteriia; order Coriobacteriales; family Coriobacteriaceae; genus Collinsella. Next base: position 18,582 of record CAKUFW010000027.1, read on the forward strand.
AAGCGCCGCACGCGCCGCCGGGACAGATCCCCATCCAAAACGCGCGAAGCGCGCCATTCTTCCCTCAGCCCGTAATCCCCAGAAGACCGAGGACGAAGGGCCCCGATGGGTTTCCCTCTGAGCGCATTCCGCAGCACGAAGCCCCCTTATCCGCAGCTCCGAAGGAGCAGGATAAGGGGGCTTCAAGTGCGAGGACGCGCTCAGAGGGAAACCCATCGGGGCCCGGCGAGAGCCACAGGGCTATCTATTACCCCGTGTTTTGCAGTCCTGCCGAGACGCCGGTCACAGTCGAAAGAATCAGGCTCATGTACTCAGCCTTCTTCTCCTCGGCCATCTCGTCCTGGTTCATACGCACCTCGCGAAGGGCGCGAACCTGGGCGATGGACAGAGCGTCGACGTAAGGGTTACGGACGCGGACGGCGCAGCCAAGCACGCGGCGGCGCTGCAGCGGCCATTCGTCACCGACGATGGCAAGAACCCACTTACGGGTGAGCTGCATCTCGGTGAAGACCTTCTCGGACAGATCCTGGCGATCGCCCAGGTGCAGGTACATCTTGGCGATGCGCTGATCGGTCTTAGCGATCGACATCTCGATGTTGTCGATGAACGTGCGGAAGAACGGCCACTCCTGGTAGGCAGCCTTGAGCTGGTCAAGATCGCCCAGCTGCTCGCAGGCGGTGCCCAGGCCGTACCAAGCGGCCAGGTTAATGCGCGCCTGGCTCCAGCTGAAGATCCACGGAATAGTACGCAGGTCGTCGAGCGACTTGGCACCAAGACCGCGCTTGGCGGGACGCGAGCCGATCGGCAGCAGACCGACCTCGGTCAACGGCGTCACGGTCGAGAACCACGGTGTAAAGTCCTCGGTGTTCAGCAGGTCCAGATAGCGCTCATGGCTTACTGCGTTGAGCTTCTCCGCCATATCCCAGAACTTCTGCGTGGTCTCGGTGTTGGTCTTCTCGACGCTCGGGGCCGACTGAAGCAGCGTTGCGGCAGCAACGGACTCAACATGGCGCTGAGCCAGCGTGCGGTTGCCGTAACGGGCAAAGATGACCTCGCCCTGCTCGGTGAGCTTAAAGAAGCAGTTGACCGAACCCTTGGGCTGCGCCAGAACGGCCTTGTTGGCCGGACCGCCGCCACGGCCCACGGCACCGCCGCGGCCGTGCATGAGCACTAGGTCGATATCGTTCTTCTCGGCCCACTTGGCAATGCGCTCCTGCGCGGAGTGCAGGGCGAGCATGGCCGTGGTAGGACCGGCATCCTTGGAGGAGTCGGAGTAGCCCAGCATGACCTCCATGCGGCGGTTGGTCTGGGCAAGGCGCTTTTGCACCACGGGCAGCGTGAGCATCTGATCGAGCACGTCGACGCAGCCCTCGAGGTCCTCGAGCTGCTCGAACAGCGGGATCACGTCGAGCTCGGGGACATCCTCCTCGTGCGCAAAGGACAGGTGGGCAAGCTCAAAGACGTCGGCCACATGTTGGGCGCTCTTGGTGAACGAGATGATGTAGCGGTGCGCCATCTTCTTGCCGTAGCGCTTTTGGATGGAGCCGATAGCGCGGAAGGTATCGATGACCTCGCGCGTCATGGGCTGCAGGTCGCCGTGGATACCGTTCTCGTGGATATCCTTGAGGGCGCGGGCGTGCACCACGGAGTGCTGACGGAACTCCATCTCGACCATATGGAAGCCGAAGGACTCGACCTGCCAGATGATGGTCTGGACCGGGCCGTAGGCAGCACGGACGGCACCGCAGGCGGCCAGCGAGCGCTGGACGACACGCAGGTCCTCCAGAAACTCATCGGCACTGTGGTACATGGTGTCGGTGATGCGGCGCACGGTGGCGTTCAGACGGTCGGCCATGACGAGCATGACGGCGCGATGCGGCTCGTGCTCGGAGATGAGCTCGGCGCGGGCCGTGTACTGGGCGCTCATCTCGACCTGATGGTTCCACAGGTTCATAAGCTCGGCAGACGGCTTGCTGTAGGCGGCCTCGAGCGTCAGGTTACGACCGATGCGGCGGCACTTGTCTTCGAGCTTGAGCACCATATGGGTGAAGTACTTGGCGGCGACCTCGCGGCTCACCTTAGCGGTGACGTTGGGGTTACCGTCGCGGTCGGAACCGATCCAGCTGCCGGGATGGAAGAACGCCGGGCACAGCGGCGGCACGGTGCCGGCCTTGTCGCCCAGCACCCAGTCGTCAAAGCGACGATAGATGACGGGAATGATGTCGAACAGCGTGTTGTCGAAGATGTCGATGATGGTATCGGCTTCCTCGACGGGCGTGGGCTTCTTGAGCGCGATGGGGCTCGTGCGCACCAGGGCGTCGATCTCCTGCAGCATATGGCGCTCGTTCTCCACCAGGTCGGAGCCGCCCAGACGCGGACGCTCCTCCAGCAGGTTGGAGATACGGCGGATCTTGCCCTCGACGGCCTTACGACGGGCCTCGGTGGGATGCGCGGTAAAGACGGGGTGGAACTCCAGCTTGCCGAGCAGCTCATTGGCACCCTCGACGCCCATCTCGTCTACCAGCTGGTGGTAAGCGACGGTGAGCTCGTTGGCGGGATCGACCTCGGTATCGGTCGACGCGCCGGCCTCGCGCTCGCGCAGCTGGGCCACGCGGTAATTCTCCTCCGACAGGTTTGCCAGATGGAAGAAGCTCGTAAAGGCGCGGACGATAACCTGCTGCTTATCGAGCGGCAGACTGTCAATCAGATCGACGACCTCGCGGAACGCAACGGCGGTGGACTCGTCGGCGGTAGGCACGCCCTGCTCATCAACGGCCTCGTCGGCAGCACGGCTACCGGGGTTGCCGGCATTGGCCGCAATCTCGGCCGACAGGATCTTGTCGAACAGGTCCGCGATCTCGGGATCATACTCGCTAAGTACACGACGCTCCAGGCGCAGGAACAGCGCCAGATTGTCGCGAAGCTCCTCGGGGATCTCGATCTCGGCGAGACGCTCCTTGGACTCGGCATTCGAGCCGATACGGTTAACGAGGCGGTTGACCACGGCAGCGACGCGCGCCGCGGCTTCGGGTACAGACTGGTTGCTTAGGTTCTCAGCCACGTTTCCTCCCATTCCTCCTTCTATGCACGTAACATGCGGTATTCATTATAGGCACTCGGCAAAAACTTTCGGCGCTGATTGCGCTTTACCACACAAAAGTATTTTCTGCATTGCAAGGGTTTTTGCCCCAAATGGTCGTATTTCTCGGTGGGCGGCATACGCAAACGGGGGCATTCCGCATATATGCGAAACACCCCCGTAACAATCGCTCGTCATGAGCAGAGCACGTTTACAGGCCCGCAGCTCAAACTGATGCGCTACAGGCGCTCGCGAACCGCCTCGACAACGTTGTCCAGATTGACAAGCACCTCGTCGTGGCTCTCCATGTCGCGCACCTTGACCTTGCCGGCGGCAAGCTCGTCGCCGCCCAGGACCAAGATGAGCTTGGCGCCCACCTTATCGGCCTGCTTAAACTGGGCCTTGAGCGAACGGCCCTGGTAATCGGCCTCGGTCACGATGCCTGCGGCGCGAAGCTCCTGCGTGATGGCAAAGACGTTCTGACGCAGCTCCTTGCCGGCGTTGGCGACGTAGACGCACGGGGCCTCTTCGGCACCCAAGTCGCTGCCGAAGGCCTGCAGGGCCAGCAGGGCGCGCTCAAAGCCGACGGCGAAGCCGACGCCAGCCGTGGGCTTTCCGCCCTCGAGCTCAACCAAACCGTCGTAGCGACCGCCGCCACCGATGGAGCCGACGCCGGCACCAGGGGCCTCGACCTCAAAGACGGTGCGGGTGTAGTAGTCCAGGCCGCGCACCAGGGTGGGATCCTCGACATACTCGATACCGGCGGCATCCAGATAGCGCTTGACCTGCTCGTAGTGCTCGCGGCACTCGTCGCACAGGTTGTCGCCCATCAGCGGAGCGTCGGCCATGATCTCGCGGCAGTGGTCATTCTTGCAGTCGAAGGCACGCAGCGGGTTGAGCTCGGCGCGCTCGCGGCACTCGTCGCACATCTCGTCGGCGTGGTCGAGGATGAACTGCTTGACCTGCTCGCGATAGGCCGGACGGCACTGGGCGTCGCCCATCGAGTTAATGAGCAGACGAAGCTTGGAAAGATCGAAGCCCAGGCGCTTGTAGAACTCCATGAGCATGATGATGCACTCGGCGTCGGCTGCCGGATCGGGAGCGCCGAGCCACTCGATACCTACCTGGTGGAACTGACGCAGACGGCCCTTCTGGGGACGCTCGCCGCGGAACATGGCCTCGGCATAGTAGGCCTTAAACGGCGTGGAACCCTGGGGTACCAGGTTGTTCTCCACGACGGCGCGCACCACGCCGGCAGTTCCCTCGGGACGAAGGGCCAGGCGCTGCTTGGGCTTGAGCTTGGTGTCGGTGCCCTCGGTAAAGACGCGCTCCAGGTTGGCGCCGCTGAACACGCGGAACATCTCCTTGCGCACGACGTCGGTCGACTGGCCGATACCGTGAACAAACACGTCTACCTGCTCGATTGCGGGCGTCTCGATGGGCTTAAAGCCAAACGGCTCGAACACGCCGGCCGCAATCTGCTGCATCTTTTGCCAGGCGCGCATCTCGGCGCCGATAAGGTCGCGGGTTCCCTCCGCCTTCTGTGCCTG
>CAKUFW010000028.1 GCA_934650975.1 uncultured Collinsella sp.
GGTGTCCCCTTCCTTTCAAGAAAGGGAAGAGGCGGGGCATGCCCCGCCTCTTACACCACATCTCTGCGCGCTACCTTCGTTGTCTGCCGGTTTGTCTAAATCTGTAACAACCAGACCGTTAAAAGCAGACTAGATGTTACAGATCGAGATTGTTTGGGGCGACGCTGGTGGTTTGTCTAAATCTATAACATCCGAGGCTGATTTTGCCGAGTTGCTGTTACAGATTGAGATTTTCCCTTAGGGGGGATTTGAATGTCTCGATCTGTAACAGATAGACCGGAAAACGGGTTCTAACTGTTACGGATCGAGACGTTTTGGGACCGCGGCTGAGCCATCGCGGCAAAACCACCACAAAGGTGCCTGTCCCCTTTGTGGTGGTTTAGGGCTCCCAGGGGCAGGGGGCTTCGATGTGGATGCGCTCGCCGGTTACGGGGTGCGTGAAGGACACACTGTGGGCGTGGAGCATCAGGCCACAGGGGCGCGGCGTGCCATAGAGGTCGTCGCCTACCAGGGGATGACGCTCGCTTGCCAGATGCACGCGGATCTGGTGCTTGCGGCCGGTGAGCAGTTCGACATCGATATACGAGCGCGTGGGCAGGCCACGGCGACTTTTAAGGCGCTTGAGAACCTTCACGCGCGTCTGAGACGGCTTGCCGCTGGCACCGACGCGCATCTTGCGACTGTCGTGGCGGTCGCGGGCGATGGGCTTGTCGATGAGCTTTTCGTTCCAGTCGATCTTGCCCTCGGCGAGCGCCAGGTAGTGCTTTTCAAAAGCGTGGTCGATGACCATCTGGTCAAAGGCGGGCTGCGTCTGCTTGTCGAGCGAGAACAGCACCACGCCGGTGGTATCGCGGTCCAGGCGGTTGAGCGGCTGCATGTCGGTCGCGGCAAAGCCGTCGCCCATCGCCAGCAGCAGGTCGCTGGCGTAGTCGGTGAGCGTACGCTCGCCGGTGCCGTCGCCGTGCACGATCATGCCGGCGGGCTTGTCGATGGCCATGAGCCAGGCGTCGCAGTAGAGGACTTGAGGTTCTTCGTTCACGTGTAAGCCTTTCGGTTAGCTGATTCCCACAAACATGCAGCCCGAGGTCGCCCCGCGCAGACGGGCGGCGGGCTTGCGGCTGGCCTGTGCTGCCTCGACGGCGCGGCGGACGCGAGCGACGGCGCGGCCCACCTCTTCGGCATCGAGCAGCGTGCCGTCCACCATAAGACGGCGCACGCCGGCATCGAGCAGCTGCGGCACCTGCGGCGTGAGGTCGATGGGATAGGCGTCGTACAGGCGCGAGCGGCCGTGGATGTCGGTGCGCACGGGCATGACCTTGCCATCGATATTCTTGAGCGAGAGCTTGCGGGCGCGCAGGCGGCAGTTGGCGCAATCGTGAATGCAGCCGTTGGCGACCTGCAGAATGCAGTGCTCGCTTGTCATAACGCGCGGGCGGCCAAAAACGGTGATGCCCAGAGCCGCGGGCGCGGCGGCTCCGAGTGTGACAATCTCGTCGAGTGTGATCTCGGGCGAGAGCCAAAACGCGCCGGCTCCGCGCTTGGCAAGCGCCTCCATGCAGGGCGTGTTGTGCACGGGCAGGCAGGAGCGAATCTCGGCCGTGGCGCCGGCCTGGGCGGCAACGGCGAGCTCGGAGATATTGCCGACGGCGACGGTGGTCCCAGCATTGATCCAGGGGTCGACGCGGGCATGGTCGACGGCGCGGCAGACCTCGTCGAGCACGGGCACAATACCCTGCTCAACTGCATTGGCGGGGGTGAGCCCGGCGGCCTCGAGCGCGTCGGTCGTCATGTAGATGCGCGTGGCGCCCTCGGCACGGGCGGCCTCGGCGGCCTCGAGCGAGGTGACCGTGGCGCAGATCTGCGGCTCGTCGCGGTAGTGTGCGGGCGCGGGGCGCGAACATTTGTCGAGCACCGGCAACTCGAGTGTTGTCGCGCGCTCCGCGTACGGTGCCAGAATGGCCTCTTCCAGCGCCTTGCAAGCGGCGGCGCGCACCTTGTGAACGGCGGAGAAGCCCATACCGCAGCCGGCGTCGAGCGAAACGTCAAAGCTCGCTGCCTCAAAGGGCGAGGAGCCCATGCGCCCCACATGCTCAACCAGGTCTGCCGCCTCGACGGCGCGGGTCTTGGCGGCCTCGACGGTGAAGCCCGTGGCGGCGGCGGTGAGTGCGGGGTTGTCACAGCAGGTGAGCGTCACGGTAAACGGCTCGCCCAGGCGCGCCACGACGGACACATCAACAGCTCGGCGGCGCAGCACATCGCGCTTGAGTGCGGCACCGGCGGCGTCGATGGCGCGCTGGCTGCGGATTACGCGGACGCGACAGCCCTCGGGCATGCTGCGGGGCACGCGGCATTCAATGATGTCGCCCGCGGCGGCATCATCGGCAGCGATGGTGGTCAGGAAGTGGTCAAACTCATCATCGTGGCGAAGCTCCAGCAAATCGCCCTTGCCCACGGGCTCAAACAGCTCAATGCGGGCGATGGCGGCACGGCGACGGCGGTCGTCGGGCTTGAGGCCGCGCACATCGCGGTTGGCCAGATGGCTGCCCAGCACGGTGCCCACGATCTGGCCACGGTTGTTGGAACGCTCGTAGCTCATCATTTCGTCGCCCGAGGTGCCATCCTGATAGGCGTGCGTAAAATCGCGGTTAAAGCAGCGCTTGAGCTGGCGCTGGCGGGCGGCTTCCTCGTCCTTGGCCACGGTGGCCCCGGCTAGCATGTCGTCAATTTCGCGACGGTACACATCGACGATGGAATACACGTAATCGGGCGCCTTCATACGGCCCTCGAGCTTGAGTGATGCGGCGCCGGCGTCATACAGACGGCGAACAAGCTGTGAGGTGTTGGTGTCGCGCGGACACAGCGCGCGCTCGCGACCGGCAGGGGAGAGCGAGCGACCGTTCTCGTCGATCAGCTCGTAAGGCAGACGGCAGGGCTGGGCGCACATGCCGCGGTTGGCGGAACGGCCCGCCATGGCAAAGCTCGAAAGCAGGCACAAGCCCGAATAGCAAAAGCAGATGGCGCCGTGGCTAAAGACCTCAAGGTCCACATCGGGCGCGGCATCGTGAATGGTGGCAATTTCGTCGATGGAGAGCTCGCGCGAGAGGGTCACACGGTCGGCACCCTGCTCGCGGCACCACACGGTCCCGCGGTCGTCGTGGATGTTCGCCTGGGTCGAGATGTGCGTCTCGATGCCGGGCATCGTGCGCTTGACCTCAAAGAACAGGCCCCAGTCCTGGATGATAAAGGCATCGGCGCCCAGCGTGGAGCAGCGATGGATAAGCTGCAGCGCGTCGCCCATCTCGGACTGTTTGATGACGATATTGACCGTGACGTAGACGCGCGAACCTGCCAGATGTGCGGCTCGGCATGCCTGCTCAAAGGCCTCGTCGGTAAAGTTGGTGGCCTTACGGCGGGCGTTAAAGCTGCCCATGCCGCAGTAGATGGCGTCGGCGCCTGCGGCGAGTGCGGCGGCAAAGGGCTCGGGCCCTCCGGCGGGCGCCAAAAGCTCGGGTCTGCGGTTGGTGGTTCGACTGGCGGTTGCGGTCATATCCTGCCTTTCAAAATGCTCAGATACTCAAAAGTATAGTGGTGCTGTTGCGGCGGACGATGCCCGCAGCCTAAGCAGGACAAAGTCTTCAGGCAGGTCGCCGGTCACGCCGTTCAGCGGCCGACAGGCGCCGTTGGGCGATAAAATATTCTCGCAACATGATAATAATCTTGCATCGCGCGGAAACCTTGAGTACTATCCCAATCAAGCGCGGCGTTCAGGCCGAACTGTGCCTCCCGGTGTGAACGCCGCGCTCACGCTCTCTCAACTGATCGTAAGGAGATAAACATGAGCAAGACCGTCGTGTCTTCCGATAACGCACCCGCAGCCATCGGCCCGTATTCCCCTGGCATCCAGACCGGCAACATGGTGTTCCTGTCCGGCCAGCTGGGCATCGACCCCGCAACCGGCAAGATGCCCGAGGGCGTCGAGGCCCAGGCTAAGCAGTCCCTTGCTAACGTCGAGGCCCTGCTGACCGCTGCCGGCGCCACCTTTGCCGATGTCGTCAAGACCACGGTCTACCTGGCCGACATCGCCGATTTCGCTGCCGTGAACGAGATCTACGCCTCCAAGTTCGAGGCTCCGTTCCCCGCGCGCAGCGCTTTCCAGGTTGCCGCCCTTCCGGCCGGCGGTCTGGTCGAGATCGAGGTCGTCGCCGCTCTCTAAGGCGTTGGCAACAACTAAACATGACATGCAAAAAGACCCTGCAGTGCGAGCTGCAGGGTCTTTTGCCAGGGGTAGTCTTTTTGCTTGTTAGCCTTCCTTGCGGACTTTTTGCAGGTAGCGGTATACGCTGGGCTCCGAGATGTCCAGCGCGGTGGCGGCGCAGGCCACGGCGCCCTTGAGCATGAACACCCCGTTGCCGTTGAGGTGGCGAATGACGTCGACGCGGTCACTCTGACCAAGTGACGCTACATCCAGCCCGCGCGCGCTCAGCAACTCGGCAATGCTGCGGTCGATGAGCTCCTGTGTGGACTCCGAAAGGCTTTCGACCTCGATAGGGGCGGGCTCCGTGCGCGTCGGCGCCGCGTCGAAGCATGCCATGAGCTGCTGCGCCATGGTGTTGATGGAGCGCACGGTTGAGAGGTCGGTGTTGACGCAGAGCATACCGACGATCTCGTTATCCTCGCGGATAAAGTACGTCGCGGACTCCAGCGTCTTGCCACCGGCACCGCGCCCCTCGTAGCCCGTAATAAACGGCAGGTCGCGATACTTGGGGTCGTGCATGATCTTGAGCGCCAGATCGGTGGCGGGGCCTCCGACCTTACGGCCGCTTACGATGCCGTTGCGAATATCGACGATGGCGTGGTCGGGATCCGAGAAATCGTGCAGCACGATTTCGCTGTTCTTGCCGAGTATCTGCTCCAGGAAATCGACCATCGGCAAAAAGCGACGTACGGTCTCGTTCACGGGCAACTCCTTTGGGTGAAATCGGAAATGTTCATAACAATTTTTTCTCATGGTAACACGCTGCTCATCATCTCGTATATCCGCAGGTACATGACGTAATGCAGACGAACGGTATGATTTTGGCGGTAAACGGTTGACCAAAAGAAAAGTTAGATGTTATTTTGACCGGACACTTTCCTGACCTGCGGAAATGCATTGTTTCAGCTCAAGAATAGTCTGATAACAAAAAATTATTATTGAGAATGAGAATCATCTTTAATACGATATGCAACGAAGGCACAACCTCAACCCCGCACTGCGTCACAATAGAGCGTTAGATGCGAAAACAACTACTTCGAGGATTGGTGGTCAAATGACCCAGGAGACGGTTACGAACGGCACTGAAGCCCTGTTCACTCGTGAAGGCATGCCTCCCGTTAAAGAAATGATCCCGTGTGCCCTTCAGCACGTACTGGCTTCGTTTGCCGGTATCATCACCCCGGCTGTCATCATGGCCGGTGTGTACGGTTTCAATAGTCAGCAGAGTACCGACATCATCCAGGTCGCGCTCATTCTTTCGGCAATCGACACGGCCCTTCAGGCCTTCGCTCCCTTCCGTCGCATCGGCGGCGGCCTGCCCATCGTCATGGGCGTTTCGTTCGCGTTCCTCCCGGCCCTGCAGGCCATGGGCGCCTCGGGCTTTAGCTTTGGTGCGCTGCTGGGCGGCGAGATCGTCGGCGGCGCCGTTGCGGTCCTCTTTGGTCTGGCCTACAGCAAGATCAAGTGGCTGTTCCCGCCCGTCGTGACCGGTACGGTCATCTTCTCCATTGGCGTCTCTCTCTATCCCACGGCCGTCAAGTATATGGCCGGCGGTACGGGTACGCCGCTGTGGGGCACTCCGCAGGCCTGGTGCGTCGCTCTTATCACCTTCGCCGTGGTCTTTGCGCTCGCCAACTTTGGCAAGGGCACGCTCAAGCTGGGATCCGTGTTCTTTGGCATGATCGTTGGCATGATCGTTTCGATCCCCTTTGGCATGATCGACTTCTCCAGCGTCGCCACCGCTCAGGTCTTCGCCCTTCCCAAGCTCATGCCCTACGCGCTCGAGTTTGATCCCGAGGTCTGCATTACCCTCGCCGTCGTGTTCCCCATGGTTGCCATCCAGGTTATCGGTGACGTCTCCGCAGCCTGCCTGGGCTCCATCGACCGTATGCCCACCGAGCGCGAGCTCTCCGGCGCTATCGTGTCCCAGGGCCTCACCTCTATGGTCGGCGGCCTGCTGGGCGGTCTTCCCACCAGCGCCCTTGGCCAGAACGTGGGCATCATCTGCTCCAACAAGGTCGTCAACAAGTGGGTCTTTGTGATCATTGCGGCCGTCTTTGCCATCGCCGGTCTGTTCCCGCAGCTCTCTGCCGTCCTTTCCGCTATCCCGCAGCCCGTCATCGGCGGTGCTACCGTGGGCGTCTTTGGCACCATCACCATGAACGGCGTGCGCATGTTCACCCGCGAGGGCCTCACGCAGCGCACTACCACCATCGTCGGTACCTCCGTCGTCTTTGGCCTGGGTATCTGGATGGCCAGCGGTTGCCTTGCCGGCGAGGGTATGCCCGCCTGGGTGTCCACCGTCATCGGCTCCAATGCCGTAACCCCCACCGCCATCATGGCCATCGTCCTTAACCTGATTCTTCCGCAGACGCCGGTCGTGGCTCAGCACATCGATGCTGCCAAGGACGCTGCCGTGGATCTGGTCTTGCCCGAGAGCAAGAAGTAGCCAATTCGGTGCTATTCGTCGGCGGGCGCATCGCCTCGTCCGCCGACGTCATGCGGCGCCAAGCCGCACTTCAAAGGGTTTGTCCCTTTGGTGAAGCGTTGACGGGAGAGGGCCCGTTTCCGGTGTAGGCCGGCGCTTCGCACTCCGCCATGTCAGAGGTGTCAAACCCCGCCCCTGATGTTGAAGGGAGCATCCATGCTTCTGGTCGCTAACGGTTCTGTCTTTACCCGCAATGCTCAGACCCCGTTCATTCCAAACGGTGCGGTCGCCATTGACGGAGATACGATCGTCGAAGTGGGCCCCGAGTGCGAGCTCAAGGCCAAGTACCCGGATGCCGAGTACGTCGACGCCCGGGGCAACCTCATCATGCCCGGACTCATCAACTGCCACACCCACATCTACTCGGGTTTGGCCCGCGGCCTTGCCATTAAGGGCTGTAACCCTACCAACTTCCTGGAGAATCTTGAGCAGCAGTGGTGGAAGATCGACGACAACCTGACGCTCGACGGCACCAAGGCCAGCGCCTATGCCACGATTCTTGACTCCATCCGCGATGGCGTCACCACGATCTTCGATCACCATGCGAGCTTCTGCGAGATTCCGGGAAGCCTCTTTACCATTAAGGATGCCGCTCAGGAGCTGGGCATGCGTTCGTGCCTGTGCTACGAGGTCTCCGATCGCCGCGGCCAGGAAAAATGCGACCAGGCCATTGCCGAGAACGCCGAGTTTGCCCAGTGGGCCGCCAAGGAGCGTCGCGATAACGACAACCACATGATCGCCACCATGTTTGGCGGTCACGCCACCTTTACACTGTCGGACGAGACCATGGACAAGATGGCCGAGGCCAACAACGGCCTGACCGGCTTCCACATCCATGTGTGCGAGGGCATGAATGACGTGTGGGACTCCCGCCTCAACCGTGGTGGCATCAGCCCCGTCGAGCGCCTGCTGCAGCACAATCTGCTGGGTCCCGACACCATGCTCGGCCACTGCATCCACGTGACGCCTGCCGAGATGGATATCGTCAAGGAGTCCGGTACCTGGCTCGTCAACAACCCCGAATCCAATATGGGCAACGCCGTGGGCTGCGCTCCCGTGCTCGAGTTCTTCCGCCGCGGCATCCCTGTGTGCATGGGTACCGACGCCTACACCCACGATATGCTCGAGAGCCTCAAGGTCTTCCTGATCATTCAGCGCCACAACGCCGCCATGCCCAACGTGGGCTGGTGCGAGGCCATGACCATGCTGTTCGAGAACAACGCCAAGATGGCGAGCAAGTATTTCGATCGTAAGCTCGGCGTGCTCGAGCCCGGTGCCGCCGCCGACGTCATCGTCATGGACTACAAGCCCTTTACGCCGCTGAGTGAGGAGAACATCGACGGCCACATGCTCTTTGGCATGATGGGCAAAAACTGCCGCACCACCATCATTAACGGCCGCGTCCTGTACAAGGATCGCGAGTTTGTTGGCATTGATGAGGACAAGATCAACGCGTGGACCATGGCTGAGTCCAAGAAGCTCTGGAGCACGCTCAACGATCGCGCCTACTAATTACAAGTAGATTCACGCGCGTCGGATGTTTCGCCACATTCGACGCGCGTACAGGCGGCCTCCGCGGGGTCGCCGGCGCTGTGCTAGCGCTACACCGTATTTCGCCCGCCGCGCGGTCTCGCCGGGCGTTACAGAGAGGAGCTCATTATGAGCGACATCATGAGGCCGATCCCGTTTTCGCAGCTGATGAACTGGATCATCGAGGAGCATAAGACCCAGGACGCCATCTTTGGCGTGCGCAAGATGGTCACGACCAACCAGGAGGGTGCGCTTCCCATTTTTGACGAGCGCATCGAGACTCCGTTTGGCCCGGCTGCCGGTCCCAACACGCAGCTGGCCCAGAACATCGTGGCCTCTTATGTGGCCGGTTCTCGCTTCTTTGAGCTCAAGACCGTCCAGGTTATGGACGGCGAGGAGCTCTCCAAGTGCGTCAACAAGCCCTGCATCGTGGCTCAGGACGAGTGCTACAACTGCGAATGGTCGACCGAGCTCGAGGTTCCGCAGGCCTTTGCCGAGTACGTGAAGGCATGGTTTGCCTGCCACCTGATCGCTCGCGAGTACGGTCTGGGCAGCCCGGATGGCTTTGTCTTCAACATGTCCGTGGGTTATGACCTCGAGGGTATTAAGAGCCCCAAGGTCGACGCCTACATCGAGGGCATGAAGGACGCCAGCGGCTCTGACGTCTGGAACGAGTGCCGCGCATGGGCGCTCGCCAATCTGGACAAGTTTGAGCATGTCGACGCCGCGTTTGTCGAGTCCATTCCGGCGCGCGTGTCCAACTCCATCACCGAGTCCACGCTGCATGGCTGCCCGCCCGCCGAGATCGAGCGCATCGCGACCTATCTGATCACCGAGAAGGGCCTCAACACCTACATCAAGTGCAACCCCACGCTGCTGGGCTATGAGTTTGCCCGCCAGCGCCTCAACGAGCTGGGCTTTGACTACATCGTCTTCGATGACACGCACTTCCGCGAGGACCTGCAGTGGGCCGACGCCGTGCCCATGTTCGAGCGCCTGATTGCCCTGTGCGCCGAGCGCGGCCTGGAGTTTGGCGTCAAGCTGACCAACACGTTCCCCGTCGACGTGACCAGGAACGAGCTGCCTTCCACCGAGATGTACATGTCCGGCCGTTCGCTGTTCTCGCTGACCATCGAGGCCGCCCGTCGCATTACCGAGCAGTTCGATGGCAAGCTGCGCATCAGCTACTCCGGCGGCGCCACGGTCTACAACATCCGCGCCCTGTACGATGCCGGCATTTGGCCCGTCACCCTGGCGACCGACGTGCTCAAGCCCGGTGGCTACGAGCGCTTTAGTCAGATGGCCGGCGAGTTTGGCGATCTGGACGGCAAGCCGTTCGCGGGCGTCTCGCTCGAGGCCGTGACTGCGATCCAGACCGATTCGCTCACCAGCCCGCTCTACAAGAAGCCGCTGCGCCCGCTGCCCGACCGCAAGGTCGCCGGCAAGAGCCCGCTTTCCGACTGCTTTACCACGCCGTGCCGCACGAGCTGCCCCATCCAGCAGGACATTCCCGCCTACCTGGCGGCTGTTGACGAGGGCCGCTACGAGGACGCACTCAACATCATCATCGAGCGCAACGCCCTGCCGTTCATTACCGGTACCATCTGCCCGCATCCCTGCGGCCGTGCCTGCGAGCGTGCGTTCTACGAGCCCGAGGGCGCCCAGATTCGCGCCAGCAAGCTCAAGGCCGCCCGCGAGGCCATGACCGCCGTGCTGCCCAAGCTGCGCGCCCAGGCCATTGCTAACGACGGCGAGCACAACGTTGCCGTTATCGGCGGCGGCCCGGCCGGTCTGGCGACGGCGTTCTTCCTGACGCGCGCCGGCGTGCCCGTCACTATCTTCGAGGCCCGCGATTCGCTTGGCGGCGTGGTCCGTCACGTGATCCCCGAGTTCCGCATTGCGAGCGACGATATCTCCCACGATGCCGAGCTCTGCCTGGCCTTTGGCGCCAAGGTTCAGCTCAACGCCCGCGTGGAGTCCATTGACGAGCTCAAGGCCCAGGGCTTTACCGACGTGGTCGTGGCAACCGGTGCCTGGATGCCCGGCTCTGCGGGCTTGGGCGAGGGTGCCGAGCTCGATGTGCTGGAGTTCCTCGAGGCCGCCAAGAAGGGCGAGAAGCTCGAGCTGGGCGAGGACGTCGTGGTCATCGGCGCCGGCAACACCGCCATGGACGCCGCGCGCGTGGCTAAGCGCCTGGCTGGTGTGAAGAACGTGCGCCTGGTGTATCGCCGCACCAAGAAACAGATGCCCGCCGACGAGGAAGAGCTCGATCTTGCTCTTGCCGATGGCGTTGAGTTCTGCGAGCTGCTGGCGCCCAAGGCGCTCAACGGCGCCGTGCTGACCTGCGACGTTATGGAGCTTGGCGAGCCGGATGCAAGCGGCCGTCGCAGCCCCGTCGCCACGGGCGAGACCGTCGAGCTGCCCGCCACCACGGTGATCTGCGCCGTGGGCGAGGGCATCGATGCCAGCCTGTACGACGCCGCGGGCGTCGAGCACGACCGTCGCGGCCGCCTTGCCGCCACCTCCACCGGCGTCGAGGGCGTCTGGGCTGCAGGTGACTGCCGTCGCGGTCCGGCCACCGTGGTCGAGGCTATCGCCGATGCCGCCGAGGTCGCCCGTGCCATCGCTGGCGTGGACTTTAACAAGTACGCCGACTGCAACGAGCAGGCCGGTCGCGAGGACACCTGCTACGAGCGCAAGGGGTCGCTGTGCCGCGACAAGCGCAACTGCACCAAGACTCGCTGCCTGGGCTGCGGCTCGGTGTGCGAGGTCTGCTGCGACGTGTGCCCCAACCGCGCCAACGTTGCCATTAAGGTGCCGGGCCTGGCCAAGCATCAGGTGGTACATGTCGACGGCATGTGCAACGAGTGCGGCAACTGCGCCGTGTTCTGCCCCTACCAGGAGGGCCGTCCCTACAAGGACAAGCTCACCCTGTTCTGGAGCGAGCAGGACATGGAGAACTCCGAGAACGAGGGCTTCCTGGCCGTGGACGAGGATCACTTTAAGGTCCGCGTCGCCGGCACGGTCCGCACCGTCTCGATCGATGCCGTCAACACCGGTCTGCCCGAGGCCGTCCGCCTGACCATCAGGGCTGTGCGCGACAACTATTCGTACCTTCTTAAGAAATAGGCGAGTCTCTTATGGCCAAATCCATTCAACATAACGTGGCCTACGTTGCCTGCGGAAGCGGTTGTGCCTCCGCAGGCGGCGACGCCCGCTGCAGCGAAGGCTGCATTGGCTGTGGCGCCTGTGTCACGGCCTGCCCCCACGGTGCCATCGCACTGGTCGATGGTATCGCCCGCGTGGATCGCTCCAAGTGCACGGGCTGTGGCCTGTGCGGCATGGCGTGCCCGCAGCGCGTGATTGCCTTCGTTCCCGGCTACCAGAACATCCTGGTGCGCTGCAACAACACCGATAAGGGCGCCATCGCCCGCAAGATCTGCGACACAAGCTGCATCGGTTGCGGCATGTGCGCCAAAAAGTGCCCCGCCGGCGCTATCCGCATCGAGGACAACTGCGCCCATATCGACGGCGCGGACTGCCTGTCGTGCGGTATGTGCGCCGTCGTGTGCCCGCATGGCGCCATTCACGACCGCACCGGCATCGCCGCCGGCGTGTAGAAGGGAATCACCATGGCACAGGAATTCACTTTTACCGTTAACGGCGTCGAGCGCACGACGACCCAAAACAAACCGTTGCTGCGCTACCTGCGCGACGACCTGCACATTCACTCCGCCAAGGACGGCTGCTCCGAGGGCGCCTGCGGTACCTGCACCATCCATGTGGACGGTGCGGCCGTCAAGGCCTGCGTGCTGACCACCGCCCTTGCCGCCGGCCGCAACATCGTGACCGTCGAGGGCCTGCCCGAGGACGTGCGCGAGGCCTTTGTGTATGCCTTTGGCGCTGTGGGCGCCGTGCAGTGCGGTTTTTGCATCCCCGGCATGGTCATGGCAGGTGCGGCGCTCATCGCCGAGGACCCCGAGCCCACCGAGGAGCAGATCAAGTACGCCATCCGCGGTAACGTCTGTCGCTGCACCGGCTACAAGAAGATCATCGAGGGCATTTCGCTGGCCGCTGCGGTGCTCCGCGGCGAAAAGCAGATCGACGAGGACCTGGAGCGCGGCGACGACTACGGCGTGGGCAAGCGCGCCTTCCGTATTGACGTGCGCAAGAAGGTGCTCGGCGAGGGCAAGTATCCCGATGACATCGACGAGCTCGATCAGCCGGGTCTGACCTACGCCGGCGCCGTGCGCTCCAAGTATCCGCGCGCCCGCGTGCTCTCCATCGACACCTCCAAGGCCGAGGCCCTGCCCGGCGTGGTGGGCATCCTGCGCGCCGAGGACGTGCCGGTCAACCAGGTCGGCCACCTTATCCAGGACTGGGACGTCATGATCGCCCAGGGCGATATCACCCGCTGCGTGGGCGACGCCATCGTGCTGGTGGTTGCCGAGGACGAGGCGACACTCGAGAAGGCCAAGAAGCTCGTAAAGATCGATTACGAGCCGCTGGAGCCCGTGCGCAACATTGTCGAGGCCAGGGCCGAAGACGCCCCGCGCCTGCACGACAGCTTCTTTGCCTTTGGCAATACCGTAGAGCTCAAGGACAACGTGTGCCAGAGCCGCCACGTGACGCGCGGCGACGCCGCCAAGGCGCTGGCCGAGAGCGCGTTTACCGTGACGCAGCGCTTTACCACGCCCTTTACCGAGCATGCCTTCTTGGAGCCCGAGTGCGCCGTGGCCTTCCCGTATAAGAATGGCGTCAAGGTGCAGTCGACCGACCAGGGTGCCTACGACACACGCAAAGAGTGCGCCCACATGTTTGGCTGGGACAACGAGCCTGAGCGCGTGGTCGTCGAGACCATGCTCGTGGGCGGCGGCTTTGGCGGCAAGGAGGACGTGTCCGTCCAGCACCTGGCGGCGCTTGCTGCCTATAAGCTCCAGCGTCCTGTGAAGTGCAAGCTCACCCGCGCCGAGTCGCTCGCGTTCCATCCCAAGCGCCACGCCATGGACGGCACCTTTACGCTGGGTTGCGACGCCGAGGGCAACTTTACCGGTCTGGACTGCGAGATCAACTTTGACACCGGCGCCTACGCGTCGCTGTGCGGCCCGGTGCTCGAGCGCGCCTGCACGCATGCCGTCGGTCCCTACAAGTACCAGAACACCGACATCCGCGGTTTTGGCTACTACACCAACAACCCGCCCGCCGGTGCATTCCGCGGCTTTGGCGTTTGCCAGTCCGAGTTTGCGCTCGAGAGCCTGATCGACCTGCTGGCCGAGAAGGTTGGTCTGGATCCGTGGGAGATCCGCTACAAGAACGCGATTGAGCCAGGCGAGGTGCTGCCCAACGGCCAGATTGCCGACTGCTCCACGGCGCTGAAGGAGACGCTGCTCGAGGTCAAGGATGCCTACTATGCGCATCCCGGCCACGCTGGTATCGCCTGCGCCATGAAGAACGCTGGCGTGGGCGTGGGTCTGCCCGATGCTGGCCGCTGCAAGATTCGCGTCGAGGATGGCCGCGCCGTGGTCTATGCCGCCACGTCCGACATCGGCCAGGGCTGCAACACGGTCTTTTTGCAGGACGTTGCCGAGGCCTGTGGTCTGCCGCTGAGCTGCATCGCCAACGGCGAGTGCTCCACCGAGAACGCTCCCGACTCCGGCACCACGTCTGGCTCGCGTCAGACGGTTGTGACCGGCGAGGCCGTGCGCGGTGCCGCCTTCCTGCTGCGCGATGCCATGCTTGGCATCGAGGCTGGCAAGCCTGCGCCTACCGCCCCGGTGAGCGCCCATGGTGACGGCGTCAAGATCGAGTACGACGACGGTCGCGCCTATCAGCTGCGCACGCAGGAACTCGTCGCCGGCCAGGGCATGCATCCTCAAGATCCCGCGGCCGCCATCAAGGCGCTCGAGGGATGCGAGTTTGGCTACGTGTATCTGGAGCCGACCGACAAACTGGGCGCCGACGTCCCCAATCCCAAGAGTCACATCTGCTACGGCTTTGCCACGCATGTGGTCATTTTGGATGATGACGGTCGCGTGAGCGAGGTCTATGCCGCGCACGATTCCGGCAAGGTGGTCAACCCCATCTCCATCCAAGGTCAGATCGAAGGCGGCGTGCTCATGGGTATGGGTTATGCGCTTACCGAGGACTGGCCACTTAAGGACTGCGTGCCCCAGGCCAGATACGGCACGCTCGGACTGTTCCGTGCGCCCGAGATTCCGGATATCCACGCCATCTACGTCGAGAAGGACGAGCTGCTGCCCGTGGCATACGGCGGCAAGGGGATTGGCGAGATCGCCACGATCCCCACGGCGCCCGCCGTGCAGAATGCCTATCGCGCATTCGACGGCAAGCTGCGTCCGGATCTGCCCATGGTGGATACGCCGTACAGTCGCGTTCGTAACCGCGGATAGGGTAGAGCGCGGGCGGCATTGCTGACGGGCCGTCCGCGCTCACCATCAACTGCATAAGCTGCGCCTTTGGCCCCGACTCCATCGCGAGCCGGGGCTTTTTGTTTGAAGCGGAAACCGCGTCCCGGAATTGGCACTCGGAATGGGACGCAGTTTCCCTTTGGGCTCGCTTCGGAAACCGCGTCCCGGAATTCGACTCCAGAGTGGGACACACTTTCCCGTAGGGCCCCAAGCGGAAAATACATCCCGGAATCAAGCCTCAAAATGGGACGCGCTTTCCCGTAGGGCCTCAAGCGGAAAATGCGTCCCGGAATCAAGCTTCAGAATGGGACGCGCTTTCCCGTTGAGGCTTCTAGCGGAAAGTGCATCCCATTTCTGAGCCTCAAAGCGGGACGCGCTTTCCCTTTGGGTACGCTTTGGGAAACTACGTCCCGGAATCAAGCTTCAGAATGGGATGCACTTTCCCAAATGGCCCCCATCGGGAAATTGCGTCCCAGAATTTGAGCTTGGAGTGGGATGCGCTTTCCCTCTGGGTGCACTTTGGGAAACTGCATCCCAGTTCGAGCGTCTGTTCCGTGACGTGGTTTCCGCTGAGGGCTTCATCTGGAAAGTGCGTCCCGTTTTGAGTGCTCAGACTGGGACACGGTTTCCGTTGTAGCGGTCAATGGGAAAGCGTGTCCCAGATGGGGGAGATGCGATGCGTCAATGCGCTGCTCATCAACCTCTACAAGTCCACGTCGTTGAGCCATGTCGGTAGTGCGGTCTGCCTGACCCCTGCCGTTTGCAGCTTCTTCGCCAAGACCCCTGCCGAGCGGACTTCGTTCATGGTAAAGCGGATGAGCGGATGGCCGTAGAGCGATAGGTGTGCCTCGCGCTGACGTTCGGCAACGAGCGTCTCGGCCGTAGTGCGCCCCGCGAGCATGGCCTGGTCGGTGTATTTGACGAAGCCGTCGAGTTCGCCCAGCGTGAGCTCCCTGGCTTGACGCTCCCAGGCAAAATCCGTTCGCATGCTCTCGGTCGAATCGAAGGGATCCGTCAGCTCATACTGGAGCCGGTCGGGCGCAAAGCCCGTCTCGATCATGACGGCTCGAGCGACTGATTCCCCGCCGCTTTCGGCGCGCGCGTCGGCATATTGCAGCGTGGTGAGCGCAGTACGCGCCGCGCGACCGTTGCGAGCGCCTGCCCGTTTTTCGACTGCTTCCATCAGCTGCTCGCGCGTAAGGCCGAGCTTTGAGATCGCCGAATCGGCAATGGGCATGCCATCGGCAAAACCGGTCTGCAGCAGACAATCCGTTACCGTTTGGATGGGCGGCGTTATCGATATGCCGCCTTGGTCTATCGCGCCGGCTGGCTCGGTCCGGTGCCGCTGGATCCGTGCGCCCGGGCGAGCTGACGGCTTTGTCTCACTGCAGGCATGCACGACGTTCAGGTGCCGCCACGAGACTTCGAGACCTAGCAGACAAGCTGCTGAGTAGGAGCAAAAGGTCCACTCGGGATGCTGTATCGCAAGGGCGCGGACAATCTCGACATGGCGCTGCGCTCGGTTGAGCTCTTCCCAACGTGTCTTGCGTGCGAACAGTCCCGGCATGGGCGAGACGATCGCATTGCCGATGCGTCGCAGCAGTGCCTTCCGAATCGCCGTGCTTGGGGGAATCAGGCATCGTCCTTCCTGCTCGGCTTGAGTTAGTAGCTGATCGATGAGTTGGTCGTTGCAATGCGCCATGGGCTACCGCCTCCTATTTTTGGGGTAGCGAAAACGTATCAGCTGGAACTTGCCGCTCAGCTGACCAAAAGCTGACCAAAATCTAACCATGCAGGTAGATGGCCTGTTTTGACGTCGTATTTTGAAACTGAATCGGCGAGTGGTAATCGGCACCCGTGAACGGTCGAAAGTTATGAAAACCAGGTAAGTTTAGGGACGTGTACTTTTCCGAAAAACGGCAGTTTTCCTGCTGTATTGAAACTGCTGAGCACATGCTCAAGGACGTGTGATATGAGCGTTGGGCCGGCGGCCAGAGTGGGATGCATTTTCCCAAAGAGTCCGCTCGGGGAAACGCGTCCCAGAATTCGGCTCCAGAGTGGGATGCGCTTTCCTAAACCGGCTCCAGCGGAAAATGCATCCCGGAATCGGAGCTCAAAGTGGGACACGCTTTCCGACTCGTCTTCAAGCGGAAGCGGTGCCCCATTTCGGTCGCCGCGTGGGCAATGCCTTCCGCCTTACTGCAAGGGCAAAAACACATGCAGGTAGCGGTGGTAGCCATGTTCGCTGTGGGCGCGGGCGACCAAGTCTCCGCAAATTTCCCCGCGTGGCTCGAGGCCGCGCGCGTGTGCCTCGGCGACAAGGCCGGCAAAGAGGTCGAGTCCAAAACTCCAGCGGTTGCCGGCGTCCAACCAGGTCTCAAGTGCCGGAGCAGCTTCGATAATGGTGAACCCATCTGGGCTGCTGTCCTCTTCGCGGCTGTCTTTGGAATGCTCCATCCCAGCAACTGCTTCAAACATCGCCGGATCCATGGCATAGCCCCAGTAATAATGATCGCGGTCATGCTGAGGAAACCAGAATACCGGCTGCATAATGGACATGTTGGCGTTCATGAAAGCCACGGCGCCCGGGTCGACATCTTGGCGAAAGCCGTGGTTCTCGCGCACGGGGACATAGGCGTAGCCGTCAAAATGCGAGAGCTTAATGCACCCAAGCTCCCTGGGCGCACGCTCCATATCCTCGACATGCTGGCGCATGAGCGCGAGTTCCATTTTCTTGCGCTCGAGCTCGCGTTCCACCTCGTCTACCCGGCGCTGAATGCGCCGCTGGATTGTCGGCAGCTCGTCGCTTGCCAAGATCTGCTGAATCTCGGTGAGAGAAAAACCCATCGACTGGTAGAGCTTGCAATCCCACAGCAGGTTGACCTGCCAATCATCGTAATAGCGATACCCGTTTGCGGGGTCGACTTCGGGTTGGATGATGCCCTTTTGCTCATAGAAGCGCAGAGTGTCGCGTGTGATGCCGAGCTTTTCTCGGATCTCCTTTTGCGTGCAGCGCATCTTTGAGCCTCCTAAAGATCCTTTGGGCCTTGACCTGGGGGTAACCCCCTACTTGAACATAGGGCTATTGTACGCGGGGTGAGGGGCCCCACGGCGCCGACGGCTGCGCGCTTGCGGGGTTGTCGGCAGAAATTTAGGAGGCAAGTATGAACTACGACACTCTGTTTTCGCCCATGAAGATTGGTACCGTGGAGGTGCCAAATCGCCTGGTGGTGCCCGCCATGGTCACCAACTACTGCACCCACGATGGCATCATCACGGAGCGCTACATCAAGTACATGGTCGAGAAGGCGCGCGGTGGCTGGGGCCTGCTCATCACCGAGGACTACGCCGTTCAGAAGGGTCGCAAGGGTTACACGCGCATTCCGGGCCTGTACAACGATGATCAGATTGAGGGCAACAAGCGCCTGGTCGACGCCGTGCACGAGGCTGGTGCGAAGATCGTCTGCCAGATGTACCACCCCGGTCGCCAGGTTATGCCGCAGGCGGCTGGCGGGCTTGACGTGGTCGCGCCTAGCGCCACTACCTGCCCCGCTTGCCAGAGCCTTGCGCGCGAGATGACCGTGGATGAGATCCATCAGCTTGTAGCCGATTTTGCCTCCGCCGCAGCGCGTGCCCAGCAGGCTGGTTTTGACGGCATGGAACTCCACTGCGCTCACGGCTACCTGCTTTCCGAGTTTCTCTCGCCGGCGGTCAACCGTCGCGTCGACCAGTATGGCGGTAGCTTCTGCAATCGAGTGCGCATCGTCGACGAGATTATCGCGGCCGTGCGCGCCAAGGTGGGCGAGGACTTCGCGATGATCGTGCGCGTCTCGAGCGACGACATGGTTCCCGGCGGCCGCACCATTGCCGAGACGCTGCAGCTGTGCCGTCATCTTGAGGAGATTGGCTTCGACGCCATCAACTGCTCCAACGGCATGTACGCGAGCAAGCCGACCGACCAGGTTATTGCCCCCATGTTTACCCCGCACGCCGTCAACGCCGACCGCTGCGCCAAGATCCGCGAGGTCGTGGACATCCCCGTGATTCTGTCCAACCGCGTGAACGACCCCGGTATGGCCGATACGCTTCTTAAGATGGGTACCTGCGACTTTGTTGCCATGGGCCGCGGCTCTCTTGCCGATCCGCATATGCCCGCCAAGGCGCGCGCCGGCCGCATGTGCGAGGTTCATCAGTGCATCGGCTGCCTGCAGGGCTGCGAGTTCCCGCTCTATATCGACGGCGAAGTCACCTGTCTGGTCAACCCGCGTGTCGGTCGTGAGTACGAGAACGATATGGCGCCCGTTGCCGAGTCCGATTGCAAGCGTGTCATGGTTATCGGCGCCGGTCCTGCCGGCCTGCAGGCCGCCAAGACGGCTGCCGAGCGCGGTCATTCTGTTGAGGTCTTCGAGGCGCAGGAATCGCTCGGCGGCCAGTTCCGCTCGGCTGCCTACCCGACGGGCAAAGGCGAGCTTTCGACCTATGTGAGCGCTCTGCGCGCCGAGCTTGAGGCACTCCAGGTGCCCATGTACCTTAACACCGAGGTCGACGAGCAGCTCATCGCCGATTTCGCGCCCGATGCCGTAGTTGTCGCCACGGGTGCCAAGCCGCTTACGCCGCCTATCCCGGGTATCGAGAACGCCGTGTCGGCAGAGGACGTGCTGCTGGGCCATGTCGTCGTCAAGCCCGGTCCTGTTGTGGTCTGCGGTGGCGGCGAGGTCGGCGCCGAGACCGCCGAGTTCGTGGCTGCCTATCGCGATGACGTCACGGTGGTCGAGATGCGCGGCGAGCTGTGCCTCGACATGATGCCTATCACCAAGGGCGCCTTCATGGGCATGATGGCGGCGGCCGGGGTTAAGTCCCACGTCAACGCTACCGTTCAGCGTGTCGAGAGCGGCGTTGAGGTCGATAGCTCCATCGCCAGCTGGTCGGGCGAGGCCGGCAAGGACGAGGGTGCAGGCACGGGCTTTGCCGTGGTGTACAAGGATGCCGAGGGCGTTGAGCACAGCCTGCCGGCGTCGACCGTGATTTCGGCCTTTGGCTACAAGGCGTACAACCCGCTCGAGGAGGCCGCGCACAAGTACTGTGACAACGTGCAGGTGGTCGGCTGCGCCGTCAAGGCCGGCAACGCCGTGGTTGCGAGCCGCGAGGGCTACGAGGCTGGCCTTAACATCTAAGGTTGGCGGGCGATAGCGTCGCCGCGATGGGTTGAAAGATTGGGCCCCGTTCCGAATGGCTGGAGCGGGGCCCTTCTTTTGTCGGGTGGGTAGCCAGTGCCGTGTGGGCCGCCGGCGGAAAATGCGTCCCAGAATTTGGCTCCAAAGCGGGACGCGCTTTCCCGTAGGGCCCCAAGTGGAAAATGCATCCCGGAATTGGGCTCCAAAGTGGGATGCCGTTTCCCAAAGGGGCTGCTCGGGGAAATTTCGTCCCATTTTTCGACCCCAGAGTGGGACACGCTTTCCCGTTGAGCTTCCAGCGGAAAGTGTGTCCCAGTTTTCGGCCCCAAAGTGGGACGCACTTTCCGGATCGGCTCCAGGCGGAAAATGCGTCCCAGAATCAATCTTCAAACTGGGTTGCGCGTTCCCGGCGAGGCTCCAAGCGGAAAGTACGTCCCGCTTTTGGCAACGAGCCAACAAGGCTTCTCAGGAAACAAGCACTTATCACGTTATAGCTAGCTATATTATAAGCAGCTATAATATAGCTAGCTATAATGTAGAGGATAGAAGGTGCGCCCATGTTTATCGGCAGAACAATGGAGATGTCCGAGCTCAATCGGCTCTGCAACTCAGATTCCTTTGAGATGCCTGTGATTTACGGCCGCCGTCGCGTGGGCAAGACGCGCCTTATCACGGAGTTCATTCAGGGTAAGCGCGCCATTTACTTTCAGGCTCGTCGCACCAATGCGGAGGCGAATCTGCAGTACTTCAGCCAAGCGATACTTGCCGGCCAGACGGGGGCAGCGGCCCTGTCGTTCCGATCTTTCGACGAGGCATTCGATGCGCTTGCCGCCATGTCGCGCGAGAACCGTCTGGTCGTTGTAATCGATGAGTACCCCTATCTGGCTCAGTCGTGCCCCGAGGTCAGCTCGTTGCTGCAAGAAAAAATCGACCACTTGTACAAAGAGACCAGGCTCATGCTTATCCTGTGCGGGTCGTCCCTCTCGTTTATGGAAGAGCAGGTGCTGGGTTACGAGAGCCCGCTCTATGGCAGACGAACAGCGCAGTTCAAAATCATGCCGCTCGACTTTCTGACGACACTCGACTTGTGGCACAGCATGGATCGCGAGGACGCGGCAGTTTGCTATGGCATGACGGGCGGCATTCCCGCATATGTCGAGAAGGTCGACCCGTCGGCATCTCTTAAAGTCAACATTACGCGCTTGTTCCTTAACCCCTCGGGCTATCTCTTTGAAGAGCCAAGCAACTTGTTGTTGCAAGAGTGCCGCAACCCCGAGCAATACGATGCCATTGTGCAGGCAATCGCTCAAGGCCGCTCGAAGCTCTCGGAGATCTCTGGCGCCGCGGGAATCCCGGCAAGCAACGTAAAAATGTATGTCGATAAGCTGATATCGCTTGGCATCGTCGAGCGCGAGTTGCCGCTCAACGAGACGAGCAACAAGCGGGCTGTGTACCAGCTGTGCGATCAGATGTTCAGGTTCTGGTATCGGTTTGTGCCGCAGAACATAGGGCTGATTCAAAACGGCATGGCCGAGATGGCGTATGGTCGCATCGAGCCGCACCTGTCTGATTATATGGGTGCGGTATTTGAGCTTATCTGCCGGCAGTACGTGTATGAGCTTGCGCGCGCAGGCGAGCTCGATGTGGTGCCGGCAACCGTTGGCCGCTGGTGGGGAACGGACAACCGAACGCGCACGCAGGAAGAGATCGATTTGATTGTCGATGACGGGGAGGGTACAGCGCTCTTTGCAGAATGCAAATGGCGCAACGAGCCGGTGGGCGAGGATGTTCTTGAAAAGCTCGTGTACCGAAGCGAGCTCTTTAGACGGCAGCATAAAAGCTACGCGATCTTCTCGAAGCGCGGCTTTACGCGGGGGTGTCAGGAGACTGCAGCGAGCAGGGGAGACGCCAAGTTGATTTCGTTTGCTGAGATGTGCGAGCGAGCGTCATGCCAAGGATGCCAAGCGTAAAAACTACATCGAGAACGGCGTAAAAACTACATTGAAAGTGGCGTAAAAACTGCATTGAGAATGGCGTAATTTCGCAGGATGACGTCGCCCGCTGGCGCTACAGGGCGGTTGACCTGCAAACCTTGGGCTTTCGGACGAGCTTGCGCGAGAGACGGCAAGCCAGTACGTACGCTCGAAGGCCGCGTTCGCGTGCGCCCCAAGCGCTACTTCTGTGACCCGTCGCTTGCGTCGGCGTTACTGGGGGCTATCCCTGAGCGGCTGCTTGGCGACATGCAGACACTGGGGATGCTCTTTGAGAACCTTGTCCTGCGCGACGTGCGCGTGTTCCTTTCCACCTACGGTGGCGTCGACAACAGCGTCCATTATTTCCGAGATGAGAAGGGCCTTGAGGTCGATCTGATCGCTGAGCACGACGGGCGCTGGGGAGCCATCGAGGTCAAGCTGAGCGAGTCGAAGGCAGACGACGGAGCGAGAAACCTCAAGGCGCTGGAGAAGAAAGTGCTCTCCAACCCTGCCGCACAGAATGCTGCGCCGGCGTTTTTGGCGGTCGTGGTTGGAAAGGGGAGCATCGCCTACGCACGCGACGACGGCGTGGCAGTGATCCCCATGGCGGCGCTTAGGGCGTAGTGGCTTTGCGGTGTGGGGCGCGCGGGGTGCCAAGGCCTCGTAACCGAAAAACCATTTGTTAAACCCGGCGCCCGTGGGTAGAATGGTGTCGACGGCAGCCCAAGTTGGGTAAGCTGGGCAGCGCCGTTGCTTAGATTAGGGGGTCAATGCC
>CAKUFW010000029.1 GCA_934650975.1 uncultured Collinsella sp.
AGGCGCTCAAAGCCGAGGTCGCCGAGGTCAAGGCCAAGGGCCTGGCGCTCGATATGGCCCGCGGCAAGCCGTCGCCCTCCCAGGTGGACATTTCTCGCCCCATGCTCGATATCCTCAATGCCGACGCCGATCTGCACGACGGCAACGTCGACTGCTCCAACTACGGCTGCTTTGAGGGCATTCCCTCGGCACGCAAGCTGGCAGGGGAGTTCCTGGGCTGCCCCGCCGAGCAGACGCTCGTGCTGGGTTCGTCGAGCCTTTTGATCGAGCATGACATCGCCGGCATGTTCTGGCGTTGTGGCTCGTGCGGCAGCGAGCCCTGGGACGCCTACGAGGCCGCGCACGACGGCAAGAAGGTCAAGTTCCTGTGCCCCGTTCCCGGCTACGATCGCCACTTTGGCATCACCGCCGACTTGGGCATCGAGAACGTCCCCGTCGCGATGACCGACAACGGCCCCGACATGGACGAGGTCGAGCGCCTCGTTGCCGCCGACGATTCCATCAAGGGTATCTGGTGCGTGCCCAAGTATTCCAACCCCACGGGCATCACCTTTAGCGAGGACACCGTGCGTCGCCTGGTCGAGATGCCCACGGCCGCGCCCGATTTCCGCATCTTCTGGGACAACGCCTACTGCGTGCACGACCTGTACGACGAGACCGACGAGCTCGCCAACATCTTTGACCTCGCTCGCGCGGCGGGCACCGAGGACCGTGTGGTGGCATTCGCCTCGACGTCAAAGATCACCTTCCCGGGCGCCGGCATCGGCTTTATCGGTGCGAGCCCTGCGGTCATCGCCGAGTTCTCCAAGCGCCTGAAGGCCGGCCTCATCAGCGCCGACAAGCTCAACCAGCTGCGTCACGTGCGCTTCCTTCCCACCATCGAGGCGGTCAAGGAGCACATGAAGAAGCATGCCGAGTTCCTGCGCCCGCGCTTTGAGGCCGTCGAGCGCAAGCTCACCGAGGGCCTGGGCGACACGGGTTGCGCCACCTGGACGCATCCCCGCGGCGGCTACTTTGTGAGCTTCGATGGTCCCGAGGGCTCGGCCCAGAAGGTCGCCGCGCTTTGCGCCGACTTGGGCGTCAAGCTCACGCCGGCAGGTGCTACCTGGCCCTATGGCAAGGACCCGCGCGACACCAACATCCGCATCGCGCCGAGCTATCCCACGGTCGAGGACCTGGAGGCCGCGCTCGATGTGCTGGTGCTGGCCGTTAAGCTTGTCGCTGCCGAGCTTGCGCGTGCCGAGCGCGCCTAACGCGCGGCTTCCCGTACCATCCGCACTTTCGATACGTAAAGGAGCGTATACATGGATTTGGGTATTTCCACCAACCCCACGCCAGAGCTCTACACCATTAAGGTCACCGGCGAGATCGATATCTCTAACGCCGATAGCCTGCGCAATGCCATCGACCTGGCGCTCGAGCAGCCCACTGAGGCCGTTGAGCTCGATTTTGCCCAGGTGAGCTACATCGATTCGACGGGCATTGGCGTGCTCGTGGGCGCCGCGCACCACGCGGTCGACCACGGTAAGCGCTTTAGCTGCACCAATGTGCAGCCTCCGGTGATGCGCGTGGTTCAGCTGTTGGGTGTCGACCAGGAGATTTTGATCACCGCTGCATAATCTTGGCCCCCAAAAGGGCGTGCCGTTTGGCATATGTTTGTGATGCGCTCGGACGTTTTGGCGTCCGGGCGCTATACTTGACCGAATGAATAGACGAGTTCCGGCCGAATGGCGCGGTGCGGGCTCGACTCACATCGAGCCTTGGAGGTATGTGTGTTTGGTATTGGAGAGGGTGAGCTCGCGATCATCGTGGTCTTCGGCTTTTTGCTGTTTGGCCCGGATAAGCTCCCGCAGATGGGCCGTACGATCGGCCGTGCCATCCGTCAGTTCCGTGAGACGCAGGAAAAGATGACGGCCGTTGTTCAGTCCGAGATTATCGATCCGGTAAGCGAGGCCGCGTCGGCCCCGGTCAAGCCCAAGAAGGCAGCTGCTGTCGACGATGATTCCGATGCGGACGAGAACGCCGCCGAGACGGCTGCGCCCGCCAAGAAGGAGACCTTTGCCGAGCGTCGCGCCCGCCTTGCCGCCGAGAAGGCTGCGAGCGAGGGTGCTGCTGAGGGCGAGGGCGCTGCCGAGGATCCTGCGACCGAGGGCGTCGAGCCCGCCACTGCCGAGTCCGAGGCCACAGCCGCTGTCGAGCCCGAGCCTGCTGCAGAGCCGGAGCCCGAGCCGGCAGAGCCCACGACGGCTGACCTCTACGCCCGTCGTCCCCGCAAGCGCAAGGCCGTCGTCGACCAGCTCGCCCGCGAGCTCGAGGCCGAAGACGAGGCCGCTGCCGCCGACGCCCCGAAGGGAGGCGACGAGTAATGCCAATCGGACCTGCGCGTATGCCGCTCTTCGATCACCTGGGAGAGCTCCGTCGCCGTCTGACCATCGTGGTCGTGTCGGTGTTTGCCGCCGCTATCGTGCTGTATTTCGCCACGCCCGTGGTGCTCGATATCCTGGAAGACCCTATCCGCTCCTTTGTGCCGGACGGTAAGTTCTACATCACCACCACGCTCGGCGGCTTTGGCCTGCGCTTCTCGCTGGCCATCAAGATGGCCGTGGTCATGTGCACGCCCATGATTATCTGGCAGATCCTGGCATTTTTCCTGCCGGCGCTGCGCCCCAACGAGCGCAAGTGGGTCGTGCCCACGGTGCTCGCCTCGACGGTGCTGTTCTTCCTGGGCGCTATCTTCTGCTACTTCATCATTATCCCGGCAGGCTTTGAGTGGCTCATCGGCGAGACCTCGGCCGTCGCTACGGCGCTGCCCGATCTGGAGAACTACGTCAACATGGAGCTGCTCTTTATGATCGGCTTTGGTGTGGCGTTTGAGCTGCCGCTCATCATCTTCTACCTGTCCGTTTTCCACATCGTGTCCTACGCTGCTTTCCGCAGCGCCTGGCGCTACGTGTACGTAGGCCTGCTCGTGGGTTCGGCTGTGATCACGCCCGACGGCTCGCCCGTTACGCTGGGTCTCATGTATGGCGCCCTGCTTTCGCTCTACGAGATCTCGCTCGCTATCGCCCGCGTGGTCATTACCGCGCGCGAGGGCAAGGAAGGCCTGTTCGTGAGCCGTCTGGACCTGTTCTCGGACGACGAGGACGACGAGGACGACGAGGAGTAAAACGGTATGCACGAGGTTGGCATTGTCAACGGCATACTCGATACAGTGATTCGCGCGGCGCGTGGGGCGGGGGCCTCGCGCGCCGTTTTGGTAACGCTTCGTATCGGGGATATGACCGAGGTCGTGCGCGAGGCACTCGACTTTGCGTGGGAGACGTTTCGCGATGAGGACCCGCTCACGCGCTGCTGCGAGCTTGCCGTGGAGGAAGTCCATCCACAAAGCGAGTGTCTGGACTGCGGCGAGGTCTTTGAGCACGACCGCTTTCATTGCCGCTGCCCCCAATGTGGCGGTGCCAACGTGCGCCTACTGCACGGCCGCGAGCTCGACATCGCAAGCATCGAAATCGAAACCCCCGACGATTAGCCCACTAGCCATCTAGTGATGGGGTATAAAGGGGCCAAAGTAAGGAGCGCCGAGTATGGCTGAGAAAACGATTGATATCGCATCGCCGATTCTGTCGCGCAATGAGCGCCTGGCAGATCAGCTGCGTCAGCGATTTAATGAGACAAACACCTATGTGATCAATGTGCTGTCGAGTCCTGGCTCGGGTAAGACCACCACGATTCTGGGCACCAACGAGCGCCTGCGTGACAAGGCTGGCCTGCGTTGCGCCGTCATCGAGGGCGATATCGCCTCGGATGTCGACGCCATTACCATGAAGGAAGCCGGCATGCCCGCCATCCAGATCAACACGGGCGGCCTGTGCCACCTCGAGGGCAACATGATCACGGAGGCTGTCGATGCGTTCGACCAGGCCGTCGGTCTGGAGAACATCGACGTCATCTTTATCGAAAACGTGGGTAACCTGGTCTGCCCGGTCGACTTTGACCTGGGCGAGAACCTGTCCATCATGATCCTCTCGGTGCCCGAGGGTGACGACAAACCCATTAAGTACCCGGGTATCTTCCAGCACGCCGGCGCACAGCTGCTCAACAAGGTCGATGTGGCCCCGGCTTTCGATTTTGACATGGATAGGTATACTAAGACACTCGATGACCTCAATCCGCAGGCGCCGCGGTTTGCCGTGAGCGCGCGCAAGGGCGAGGGCATGGATGCCTGGTGCGATTGGCTCATCGGGCAGATTGAGCAAGCAAGGGCGTAAGTCGGCCGCCATACGGGCGGGCGTAGCCGCAGAGATACGAGATAGGAGCCTCTTTTGAAGCTCATCATCGCCGAGAAAAACGACGCCGCGCGTCAGATTGCCGAGCGTCTGTCCACGGGCAAACCCAAAAAGGACAAGGTGTACAACACCGCCATCTACCGTTTTGAGTGGAAGGGCGAGGAGTGCGTGACCATCGGCCTTGCCGGTCACATCCTGGCGCCCGATTTTTGCGACAGCGTGCTGTTCGATAAAAAGCTGGGCTGGTATTCGGTGACCGAGGACGGCGAGATGCTGCCGGCCGATATGCCCGATGGCCTGGCCCGCCCGCCGTACGATACCAAGCGCAAGCCGTTCCTTGCCGATGGTATCTCCATCAAGGGCTGGAAGCTCGAGAGCCTGCCTTACCTCACCTGGGCACCCGTCATTAAGCTGCCGGCTGAGAAGGAGCTCATTCGTTCGCTCAAAAACCTGGCCAAGAAGTCCGACAGCGTCATTATCGCCACGGACTTTGACCGCGAGGGCGAGCTCATTGGCTCGGACGCCCTCAACAAGGTGCGCGAGGTGGCGCCGGACCTGCCGGTTGCCCGCGCCCAGTATTCTTCGTTTACCAAGGCCGAGATCACGCAGGCCTTCGATAACCTCGTCTCGCTCGACCAGAACCTGGCCGACGCCGGCGAGAGCCGCCAGCATATCGACCTCATCTGGGGCGCGGTGCTCACGCGCTACCTGACGCTCGCCAAGTTCGGCGGTTTTGGCAACGTGCGCTCTGCCGGCCGCGTGCAGACGCCGACGCTCGCCCTGGTGGTCGAGCGCGAGCGCGAGCGCATGGCGTTTGTGCCCGAGGACTATTGGCAGATTCGCGGCATGGGCGCCGCGCAGGGTGCCGCCGAGGACGATCGCTTTAAGATCGCGCACAAGACGGCGCGCTTTACCGACAAAGACGCTGCCGAGACAGCGTACGGCCATGTTGACGGCGCCACGACGGCAACCGTCGCCGCGGTGACCAAGCGCTCGCGCAAGCAGCAGCCGCCCACGCCGTTCGCGACGACCTCGCTGCAGGCTGCCGCCGCAGCCGAGGGTATCTCGCCTGCGCGTACCATGCGCATCGCCGAGTCCCTCTACATGGCGGGCCTCATCAGCTACCCGCGTGTCGACAACACCGTGTACCCCGCGACGCTCGACCTGGGCGCCGTGGTGAGCGACCTGGCAAAGATCAACCCGGCGCTGGCGCCCGTGTGCAAAAAGGTGCTCGCCGGTCCCATGAAGCCCACGCGCGGCAAGGTCGAGACCACCGACCACCCGCCCATCTACCCCACGGGCGAGGGCGATCCGTCCACGCTCGATGGTGGTCAGCGCAAGCTCTACGACCTCATCGCCCGCCGCTTCCTGGCGACGCTCATGGGTCCCGCGACTATCGAAAACACCAAGCTCGAGCTCGATGTGAACGGCGAGCCGTTCGTGGCCTCGGGCGACGTGCTCGTGACCCCGGGCTTCCGCGAGGCCTATCCGTACGGTCTTAAGCGCGACGAGCAGATGCCGCCGCTGGAGCAGGGCGATACGGTCGACGTGTTCGACATTAAGCTCGAAGCCAAGCAGACCGAGCCGCCTGCGCGCTACAGCCAGGGCAAGCTCGTGCAGGAGATGGAAAAGCGCGGCCTGGGCACCAAGTCCACGCGCGCGAGCATCATCGAGCGCCTGTATGCCGTGCGCTACCTCAAAAACGATCCCGTGGAGCCGAGCCAGCTGGGTATCGCCATCATCGACGCGCTGACGCAGTTTGCCCCGCGCATCACGAGTCCCGATATGACCAGCGAGCTCGACGGCGACATGACCCGTGTGGAGCGCGGCGAGGATACCGAGGAGCATGTCGTGACGCACTCGCGCGCGCTGCTGGCCGGCGTGCTCGACGAGCTGCTCAAGCATACGCAGGAGCTGGGCGACGCCATCAGCGACGCCGTCACGGCCGATGCGCGCGTGGGCGCCTGCCCCAAGTGCGGCAAGGACCTGGTTATGAAGACGAGCGCCAAGACCCGCGGCAGCTTCATTGGCTGCATGGGCTGGCCCGACTGCGACGTGACCTATCCGGTGCCGAGCGGCGTCAAGGTGAGCCCGCTCGAGGGCGAGGCGGCCGTGTGCCCCGAGTGCGGCGCGCCGCGCATCAAGTGCCAGCCGTTCCGCCAGAAGGCTTTCGAGATTTGCGTGAACCCGACGTGCCCCACCAACTACGAGCCCGACCTTAAAGTGGGCGAGTGCAAGGTGTGCGCCGAGGCCGGACGCCATGGCGACCTGATCGCGCACAAGAGCGAGAAGAGCGGCAAGCGTTTTATCCGCTGCACCAACTACGATGACTGCGGCGTGAGCTATCCGCTGCCGGCGCGTGGCAAGCTCGAGGCGACGGGCGAGACCTGTCCCGAGTGCGGCGCCCCCATCGTGGTGGTCAACACGGCGCGCGGCCCGTGGCGCATCTGCGTCAACATGGACTGCCCGACCAAGGAAAAGAAGCCCGCCCGCGGCCGCAAGACTGCGACCAAGGCGAGTACGGCGAAGAAGACCACGGCTGCAAAGAAGACCGCGGCTGCGAAGAAGACGACGGCCAAAAAGACGGCCGCTAAGAAGACGACGGCAAAAAAGGCCGCGACTAAGAAGGCCGCCGCCGACAAATAGCCGAACAGCGACGCAACACAGCAACAGGGGCCGGGTGCGCGAATCCAAACGCGCACCCGGCCCCGCTCATGAGTTGCGGTGAAATAGTTCTTATTTGAGCTTGCAGGGCTCAAAAACCGGAACTATTCCACCGCAACTTCTTGTTGGTAGGGGAGTTTAGTTCACTTCGACGGGCTTGGCACCGGGGTGGCGGTCCTCAAAGTCCAGGCGGTACTCGTTTCTGCTGGTTCCCGGCTCGTTGTCGCGCGCCAACGGCACCACGATCTCGTCCTTGTGGTCCTCGGGCTTGGAGTACTTCAGGCTGATTTCCCAGGCATCGCAGATTGCGTCAATGCGGTGGTCTAGGTCGTCGTACAGGGCGATGATGTCCTTCCAGGAGCTGTAGTTCTTGGAGCTCGTGGGGACGTCCAGGTCCTCGACGATATCGTAATACTGCTCGATGGTGTCCTCCGTGCGCTCGGCGACGTCGGCGAGATTTTGACGGGTGGTGCGATCTTCTTCCAGATAGCTGCCGTTAAAGGCCTGCGCGCAGGCGCGAACCTGGCTGTCGAGGTCTTCGAGCAGGTCGTAGTATTCGCTCAATCGACGGTAGAGGTTCTGCTCGGAAAGCGTTGTTTCGCCGCCATCCTCGTCGTCATCGTCATCATCGTCGTGCAGGCTGTTGGGATCGCCGAAGGGCTTTAGGTCATCGGCATCGTCATCGTGGTGCAGCTTGGTTACCTCGGCAGTCGTCTGCGTGGCGGCGTTGTCGAACGGCTTGATCACAAAGAAGATGACCAGGGCGATGATGATCGCCACCAGCACAACGATAACGGCGATGAGCGGCCCGGTGCCGCTCTTTTTGGGAGCGGGGGCCTGTAGCGAGGCGGGCGTATACGCGGAAGCCGGCTGCTGCTGGGGCGAGCCGCCCGCGACAGGGATGCGCTGCGTCGTTTCGACCGCCGCGGGGCCGGCGGCGGGGTCGGGGCGATAGGCGAGAGGGTCGTTTGATTTGGTTTGCGACGCATCGAGGGCGCCGGTCTGCTCAAAAGCGGGCTGGCTATCGCTCGCGGCTGCTTGCTCAACGGGTGCACCGCACGAGGTGCAGAACTTGGCATCATCTGCAAGAAGCTTGCCGCACGAGGCACAATACCGAGACATTGCCACTCCTTTCGCCACATTTCAATGCAATACGTCGATTATACCCAGCGCCCCAAAAAGCCGGCAGTTAGGGACGTTCCTTTTCGGCCGGGTAGTCATTGGACGTTCTTAAACGACTAGTCATTCAAGAACGTCCCCAACGACTAGGTTGGGTTTGGGGTGCGCCTGCCCCTGGGGTATCATGGCTTGGTTGCTATAACTCGCATTTTCGCGCCTTGTAGGAAGGGGCTGCGCCCATGGCTTTTGAGCCCGTTCAACATAGCTTTATCACGCTCGAGGGCGTCGACGGCGCCGGCAAGTCTACGCAGGCGCGTCTGCTGGCCCGCACGCTCGACCTTGCCGGCTACCAGGTTGTGAGCCTGCGCGAGCCGGGCGGCACTGCCATCAGCGAAAAGATCCGCGCCCTGCTGCTCGACCCCGCCAACACGGCGATGGGCGATACCTGCGAGCTGCTGCTCTACGAGGCCGCGCGTGCCCAGCTGGTGCACGAGGTCATCGCGCCCGCCCTTGCGGCCGGCAAGGTGGTCCTGTGCGACCGCTTCTACGATTCCACGACCTGCTACCAGGCGTTTGCCGATGGCCTCGATCGCCAGATGGTACGCGACGCCAACAACCTGGCTGTCGCCGGTACGCATCCGGCGCTCACGCTCGTCTATCACATCACGCCCGAGCAGGCGGCGCTGCGCATGGCGGCCCGCGGTGCGGCCGATCGCATGGAGGCCAAGGGCATGGCCTTCCAGGAGCGTGTCTATCAGGGATTTTGTGCCATTGCTGCCGAGGAGCCAGACCGCGTAAAGCTCATCGACGCCGCTGCGTCGATCGCAGACGTCTTCGCGCAGACGGTCGAGCTGGTTCGTGCGCACGGCCTTGACATTCCCCAAGATGCTGTCGCCGCCGCGCTCGCCCAGGAGGCTGAGTAACATGGCCCCCGCTCAGGCAAGCCTGCTCGCCAAGCTCGACACCCAGGAACGCGTGCGCGACTTTTTGACCAACGCCATCGCAAACGGCCGCGCATCGCACGCCTACCTGTTCTTGGGCGCGCCCGGCGCCGGTAAGCTCGACGCCGCATGGGCGCTTGCCCAGGCATTCCTGTGCGAGCGGGACGGCTGTGGTTCGTGCGACAGCTGCGTGCGCGTTGCCCGCCATACGCATCCCGACGTGCACTATTACACGCCCGAGAGCGCCACAGGCTACCTCATCGCCCAGACCCGCGAGCTCCTCGACGACGTGCCCCTCGCACCCATCCGCGCCAAGGCTAAGGTCTACATCATCGACCGTGCCGAGCAACTGCGCGCCAACACCGCCAACGCACTGCTCAAAACACTCGAAGAACCGCCCGAGGGCGTCATGTTCATCCTGCTGGGCACCTCGGCCGACGTAATGCTGCCCACCATTGTGAGCCGCTGCCAGTGCGTGCCGTTTCGGCTGGTATCGCCCGCCGTCGCCGCGCAGGCCGTGAGCCGCGCCACCGGCCAGGACCCCGCGCGCTGCCGCATGGCCGTCGCCGTGGCGGGAAGCCCCACGCGTGGTATCGAGTTCCTTAAGAGCGCCGAGCGTCAGGACGCCCGCCGCCAGATGGTCCGCGCCATCGATTCGCTCATCGCTGCCGACGAGGCCGATGTGCTCAGTCGCGCCAAGTCGCTCATCGTCGCCGTCAAGGCGCCGCTCGCCGAGGTCAAGTCCACGCAGGAAAAGGTGCTCGAGCAAAATGCCGACTACCTGTCGCGTGGAGCATTGAAGCAGCTTGAGGACCGCAACAAGCGCGAACTCAACGCGCGCGAGCGTTCGGGTATCATGGAAGCGCTGGCGAGCGCGCGGACGCTCATGCGCGATGTGCTGCTGACGCTTCAGGACGAGGCAGCAGACGTGGTGAACGAGGATGTGCGCGACACGATCGGGCGGCTTGCCGCCGCGACGAATGTTGCGGGTGCCACCCAGGCGCTCGAGGCGGTCGCGACCGCTGAGCGCAACATCGCCAGAAACGTTACTCCCCAGCTGGCCATCGAGGTCATGCTGTTCGATATCAGGAAGGCACTGAAATGCCGTTAGTCGTACCCGTTAAGTTTACCTACGCCTCGCGCGACCTGTGGTTCGACCCGCAGGATCTGGATATCCTTGAGGCCGATTACGCAATTTGCTCTACCGAGCGCGGAACCGAGATCGGCCTGGTCACGGCTGACCCCTTCGAGGTACCGCAGGACGAGATCGGCCAGCCGCTCAAGCCCGTGCTGCGTGTGGCGAGTGACATCGACCTGCAGCTTGCCGACGACCTGGCCATCCAGGGCGACGAGGCCATGGTCGATTTCCGCCGCCTGGTCAAGGAGCTCGACCTCGAGATGAAGCCGGTCGGCGTCGAGTACCTGTTTGGCGGCGAGAAGGCCGTGTTCTACTTTGCGGCCGAGGAGCGCGTCGATTTTCGCCAGCTTGTTAAGGACCTGTCCTCGACGCTGCACATTCGCGTCGACATGCGCCAGATCGGCGTGCGCGACGAGACCCGCCTGGTGGGCGGCTATGCCCAGTGCGGCCAGGAGCTCTGCTGCACGCGCTTTGGCGGACAGTTTGAGCCCGTCTCGATCCGCATGGCAAAAGAGCAGGACCTGCCGCTCAATTCGTCCAAGATCAGCGGCGTCTGCGGCCGCCTGATGTGCTGCCTGCGCTACGAGTTCGAGGCGTACAAGGACTTTAAGAGCCGCGCGCCCAAAAAGAAGACGCTTATCGATACGCCGCTCGGCAAGGCGCGTATCCAGGAATACGACACCCCGCGCGAGCAGCTGGTGCTGCGCCTGGAGAACGGCAAGGTCTTTAAGGTCAACCTGGCCGATATGACCTGCTCCGAGGGTTGCAAAAAGAAGGCCGCCGAGCAGGGTTGCAACTGCCGTCCCGACTGCGTGACGCGCGATGTGCTCGAGCGCATCGAGTCGCCCGAGATGCGCTTGGCGCTTATGGAGCTCGACCGCGAGAACGGCGTCGACGTGGGCGATGGCCTGTCGAGCGCCGATCGTCTGGCGGGCACGTCGATGCCCAAGCGCCGTCGTCGCGATGCGGACGCCGATGCCCGTGCCGGTCAGAGCCAGGGCGAGGGTCGTGGCCGCGGTAAGGGTCGCGGTAAGGCCGAGGCGCCCGAGGCCGAGGAAGCCGCCGGTGGCCGTCGCCGTCGCAAGCGTTCGGGCTCGGGCGATGCCGGCGAGGCCGCGTCTGCAGGCAAGAATGCCTCCCGCGAGCGCGAGGCTCAACAGCCCCAGCAGCAAAACCGCGGCGGTGGCATGAACCCCACGCGCCGTCGTCGCCGTCATCTGTCGAGCGAGGAGCGCGAGGACGCCTTCCGCGCAGCAGCCGCTCGCGAGGCCGGTGCCGCCCCTAAGGGTGGTTCTGGTTCCGACGCACCTGCCGACAAGGGTGGCAAGCCGCGTGGCGAGGAGGAGCGCGCTCCGCGTCCGCGCCGTCGCCATTCCTCGGGCACGCAGCAAAAGCCCTCGGTGCCTTCTGTGGCCGATCAGGTTTCGGATGGCGAGGTCAAGGTCACGCGTCGTCGCCCTGGAGACGGCGGAGGAGCGGCTGCCAAGGCCGCGCGCGGCGCTTCTCGCGATGAGCGTGAGCCGCGCGAGGATCGTGCTGGCGAGGGCTCGGCCGACCAGGGCCAGAAGCGCCGTCGCCGTCGTCGCTCCCGCAAGTCGCGTCAAGATGGTGGCGAGGGCTCGACCCAAAACTCGTCCGCACCGCAACCGCCCACCGGCGAATAGCGCCCGCGAGCGGATTTAACCAGCCTGGCTCCAAACGCGTCGGGGTACCATAGCGCTGAATCAACAACCCTCCCTGCGACCGAACGTAGGGAGGGTTGTGTCTTGAAGAGGCATTTGAATGTGTTGGGTTGCCTGCAAGGGGTTGGCGCCCTACCGTTTGCGGATGAATTGCTACCGCTTGCCGAGCGCGCGACGTACGAGGCGCTCGAAGCGTTGTCGCCCACGCGATGCGCCGGCTGCGAGCGCGCCGGTGCGCTGATCTGCCAGGATTGCCTGACCTCGCTTGCCCTCATCGACCCACGCCATAGCTGCACCCGATGCGGCGCCCCGTTTGGGGACCTGCTGTGCACCGAATGCTCGGTCGAGGGCGCGTCCTCGGCGATGGCCGAAGCGCTCGATCGCTGCTTGGCGTGCGCCGTCTATGTGCATCCGCTGCCGCGGATCATTAAAGCGTACAAAGACGCGGGCGAGCGACGCTTGGCTCCGTATCTGGCAGAGCTGCTATACGACACCGCCCTGCATGCGCAGGTCGCAGCTCCCGATCGCTATGGCGGCGTGCTGTCCGGTGCGGACGCGGTGGTTTTTGTGCCTGCGACAGCGGCGGCGTTTCGGCGGCGCGGCTTTGATCACATGGAGACCATTGCGCGTCCATTTTGCGAGCTGTCGGGTGTCCCGCTGCTCGATGCCCTCGTTAAGTACGGCCATGGCGACCAGCGTGAACTCGGTCGTGAGGAACGCCGCGAGCGTGCCCGGGGCATGTACGAGACCGTTGAGGACGTGCGGGGCAAGCACCTGCTGCTTATCGACGACGTTATCACCACGGGTGCGACGATGGCAGCGGCTTCGGCGGAACTCAAGCGCGCCGGTGCCGCGGCCGTTGATGGCCTCGCTGTCGCACGCGTTTGGTAGGGGTGGTTCATGTGGCGATAACAATCAAGCAATGCAACAAGCCGACAGAAGAGCAGCTCGCGGCTTCCGTAATTCTGACGGGTGCCTCGGCGCTGCGTATGATGCGCGCCGAGCGCCGGCAGATGGGCTACATCGGCTGGAAGGACCTCGAGCCCGAGGAGGAACGCCGCGTACTATGTGTGTCATCGCCTTCGGCGGAGGATATCTACCTTCCCGACCTGGTGCGAATCGGAGCCAAAAGCGGCGAGGTGCAAGAAGACTTGTGCCTGCTAGTGGGGTCCGCGGCACGGCGCCGTCGCATGCCTGGTGTGAGTTGGTCTGTCTGTTCCGCGGGGTTGCCGGCCGGCTCGATTCTGGAGGTGGAGCCGGGGGTGTACAGCTTGTCTCCCGAAGCCCTCTGCGTTGCCGTCGCGCGCGAAATCGGCTGTATCCAGGCATTTGCCCTGGCCCAGGAGCTGTGCTCCAAGATTTCACTGAGCGACCGAGGTGAGTATCTGCCTCCCTATACGTCGCCTGTCGTGAACAAATTGGCAAAGGACAAGGACCAGCCTGCGGATGTGGGCTACTTTGAGGTCGAACCGGTGCTGACACCCGATCGCCTGGCAGAATACCTCGCAGCTTGCAAAGGGAGTGCAGCCAAACAGCTGCGGCGCCTGTGCCCCTATCTGTCGGAAAACCTGCGTTCACCCATGGAATGCATCATGCTTGCCATGTTTTCACTTCCGTTTTCCTATGGGGGATTTGCCTGCGGCCCCTTTAAGACCGACTACAAAATCGAGTTCAATGACCGTGCGCAGGCAATCTCGGGAATGCCCCATGCGATTTGCGATGCGTACCAGGAAGCAGCCCGGTTTGACCTGGAATACAACGGTGAGTCGGGTCATGGCTCTCGAAGCGGACGCATCCACGACGAAAAACGTAACACGGGCTTTTTGGCCATGGGGATCGAGGTCGCGACCGTCAACAATGAGATGCTTTGCGACATGGAAGCGATGGAGGCGCTAGCATGGCGCATCCATCAACGCATGGGTAAGCGGTACCAAAACCGCGTGGAGGCTCGTCGAAAGAAGCAAGATGTTCTGCTGAACACGCTCCGAGCGTGCTTTGGGCTTAAACCAGCTTAGTTGTATGGCTTCAAAGGGGGGGGTTCGTTCAGGGGCTCTGTGCAAAAAATGGCAAATATGAGTACTGTTACTAGGTTGGTAGCAGCGAAATTTAATAGTTGCGGACTGAAAACGTGCATTCATTGAATAGATAATAAACAAATGTGGAGTATCTTGGCGCCAAATAGACTGTGTGGAGCTCAAAAAAGGCTTGCAAGGCGGAAAAACGCTGCTACTAAATTGGTAGCAGTACTCATATTTGATGTTTTTTGCACACGGCACCCGGGGACGGGTGCCCCGGAGCTCCCCGCAGGGGAGCTCCGGGCTTCAAGAGGGTATGAATGGTCCGCTCCGACCTGCGAAATCTGTGCTCACGGTGCGAATGACGCCCCTAACCTTAAACTTTAGCTTGAACTTAGCTATAATGCGCTACGTTCCTGCCAGGCTGTGGTTGCGGACGGACGAAATGTCCATCCTAGTCCAAGACAGACGCGGTCAAAGGGATCCACGTAAGCGACCGCGTGCGCGCGGCGCGATCATGGCGCGTCCTAGATGTAAGCCGCACCGTCCGTTCTACTTTCTTTGGGGCAATACCGCCTCGCGGGCGAGCGGGTCAGTCGTGAAGGTGGCTGCGGCCTCCCGAGCAAACACCCCGGTGCGCAAGTGTGGGGTCAAATACCAGGTCAGCTGGTGGGAACAACCCGATATTCCGCGCAAGGCACGGATCGTATACGACACAGAAGGCAGGGTAGTGGACATGGTGAGGGGCAGCTTGATGCACGCGGCTCGGTTAGGTGCTGGTACCGCGGCGGTCATTGCCGTTTTGGGCCTGAGTGGATGCGCGTTCAATCCACTTTCCACGTTCACGACGCCCACGATTGACCAGATCGAGCGCGAGACCGTCACCCCCACGGTGTCGGACGATGCCCTAGTCACGCCGGGAACTCTGACGGTCGCCCTCGATACGTCTGACGCCCCGCAGGCTATGCAGGACGCCGACGGAAACCTCACGGGCTATGCGGTCGATGCCGCCCGCGCCCTCGCATGCCGTATGGGTCTTAAGGTTGCCTTTGTCGATGTGTCCTCGGCCGATTCTGCGCTCAGCGACAAGAAGGCCGACATCTTCATTGGCGACATCAAGTCCACGGACGATGGCATCAGCTCGCTTGGCACCTGCCTGTACGACGCCGCCGCCGTGTTTGGCAAGACCAGCGACGGAGAGTCCCTGAGCGTCTCCACCGACACGCTCAATACTGCCACCCTGGGCGTCCAGATGTCCTCGGCCTCGCAGGAGGCGCTCGCCAAGCAGAGCATCACCGCCAACCAAAAGACCTTCTCCAACATCAACGAGTGCTTTGAGGCGCTCGAGTCAGGAGAGGTCGATTACGTGATCTGCGACTCCACGGCCGGCGGCTACCTCGCGCGCCTGATGAGCCAGATCTCCTACGTCGGCGCGCTCGAGACGCCCTCGACGCTCGGTGTCGCGGGCCTTGCCTCCAACGATGAGCTGTGCCGCGCCGTCAGCGATGCCCTCGACGGCATCACGGTCGACGGTACCCTCGAGGCCGTCCACTCCGTCTGGTATGGCACGATGCCCTACGACCTCACCGCCAAGACCGTTTCGGGCGTCAACATGCAGGCATCTGACTCCTCATCCGACGAGGCCGAGTCTTCCGACGACGAGGCCTCCGATGACAGCGGCGACAGCTCGTCATCTAGCCAAGAAGGCACTATCACCGACGATGACATCAACAAGCTCAATAGCTAGTTATTGGTAGGGGTGGCGTCTTCCATGCATTGAGCAGGGCGCCTCTTCACGGTTTCAACACGCATTGCCGGGTCCCCCAAATAGGGGAGCCCGGCTTTTCTATTTTGATAAAACAAGCAGGTCAAAGCTAATTTCCAGGAAAAAATCCAACGCCGCCGACGCCCTCCTATAGCGCACTTTGCCACGGAAAAGCGCGAGACTTCGGTATGCGGTACAAAGCAATCGTTATTCGGGTCTTTGAGAATCCGCGTGATTAAATGCACGGCAATGGGTACATAGCCAGTACAGTAAGTCCCCGAGGCAGATTGGAGCCACGTATGGATATCAAGGTTTCTGGACGCAAGACGACGGTAACCGATGCTCTGCGTGCGCATGTGGATGAGAAGATCGGCGAGGCGCTCAAGGTTTTCGATATCGAGCCCATGACGGTCGACGTCGTACTTCGCTATGAGAAGAACCCCTCGAACCCCAACCCGGCAATCGTCGAGGTCACGGTTCGCGCTCGCGGTTCCGTGATTCGCGTTGCCGAGCACGGTGCCGATATGTACGCCGCCATCGACCTTTCCGCCGATAAGGT
Source organism: uncultured Collinsella sp. (assembly GCA_934650975.1). Lineage (GTDB taxonomy): Bacteria > Actinomycetota > Coriobacteriia > Coriobacteriales > Coriobacteriaceae > Collinsella. The sequence goes on from CAKUFW010000029.1 coordinate 16,170, forward strand.
CACCCGTCAGCTGCGCAAGTTCAAGACTAAGGTCGTGGACAACCGTCAGGGTGGTGCCAGCGCCGCGGACGTCGCGCCGGTTGAGCGCGTTGAGGATCTGGCCGATCTGCTGCTGCCCGAGGAGGAGGACGACCTGCTCGTCCGCGAGAAGGTCATCGACGTCACCCCAATGACTGAGGAGCAGGCGCTGGTGCAGACCGATCTGCTGGGCCACGACTTCTACGTGTTCGAGAACGCGACGACTGGCCTCATCAATGTGGTGTATCACCGTAAGAATGGTGGATATGGCATCATCAAGCCCCGTATCGAAACACTTGACGAGTAAAATACGTTAACTTGCATGAGTTAACGGCTGGCGGCCATCCCATGCGGGTGGCCGCCTTTTTACGTAAGGAGTCGCTTTGATGGACAAGGCTGCATCCGCCGGCCATTCTGACCGCTGCCGCATCGTCGTCGATACCTGCTGCGACTTTAGCCCCGAGGTCGCCGCGAACCTCGATGTCGATATCCTGGGCTTCCCCTTCATCATCGATGGCGAGGAGCGCACGGACGACATCTGGTCGAGCATTACACCCAAGGAATTCTACGACCGTATGCGCGCCGGCGCCCGCGTGTCCACCTCGGCTGTGTCGCTCGGTCGCTATATCGAGTTCTTTACCGAGTGCGCCAAAGAGGGCACGCCCACGGTCTACCTGTGCTTTACCTCGGCGCTGTCGTCGAGCTACAACTCCGCGTGCCAGGCGGCAGATGCCGTGCGCGCCGAGTATCCCGATTTTGAGCTGTACGTGGTGGACAACGCCCTGCCCTGCGCGACCGGCGAGCTCCTGGCGCTTGAGTCCGTCCGTCAGCGCTCGGCGGGTCTGACCGCCAAGCAGCTGGTCGACTGGGCAAACGAGGCCAAGACCTACGTCCACGGCTACTTTACGCTCGAGAGCTTTGACGCGCTGGCGGCCGGCGGCCGCATTCCGCCCGCGGCAGCGCAGCTCACGGCAAAGCTCGACGTCAAGCCCGAGCTCTCCTACGACCTGGCCGGCTCGCTGTCGCTGATCGGCGTCAACCGCGGCCGCAAGAAGGCACTCAAGTCCATCCTCAAGTCGTTCCGCGAGAACTACGTGCCCGATCGCACCATGCCCATCGCCATCATGACGGCCGACGCCGAGAAGGACGGGGATTGGCTCGAGGCCGCCATCCGCAAGGAGGAAGGCTGCGCCGACGTCACCATCATCCGCAGCTCTGTGGGCCCCACCATCGGCTCGCACGTGGGTCCCGGCATGGTGGCCTGCGCGTTTTGGGGTAAGAACCGCGCCGAGAAAGCCTCGCTTTCCGATCGCATCGCGCGTCGCGTACGTGGCGAGTAGGGAGGCGCTACGACCACAGGCGCCCCACAGTTCAAGCACTGGCGCCGAGTATTCAACCTGGTAACAACACCCAACCCAAAAGGAAAGGTTTCATGGCAAACAAGCTCTCCGTCGCATTCATCGGCACCGGAATCATGGGTGCCCCCATCGCCGGCCACATCCTGGACGCCGGCTATCCCGTCACGGTCAACAACCGCACCAAGTCCAAGGCCGCCGCACTCGTCGAGCGCGGCGCCGTCTGGGCCGATACGCCGGCCGACGCCGTGGCGAACGCTGATGTCGTCTTTACCATGGTGGGTTATCCCTCGGAGGTCGAGGAGCTCTATCTGGCGGGCGACGGCCTGCTGGCCTGCACCAAGCCGGGTGCGGTGCTGATCGACCTCACCACGAGCTCGCCCGAGCTCGCGCGTGACATTGCCGAGGCCGCCCAGGTCTCCGGCCGCATGGCGTTTGACTGCCCCGTCACCGGTGGCGAGTCGGGCGCGATCGCCGGCACGCTCACGGCTATCGTGGGTGCCACCGAGAACGATATCGCCCCGGTCCGTGACATCCTTGCCACCTTTGCGGCTAACATCTGCTGCTTCGATGCCGCCGGCAAGGGCCAGGCCGCCAAGCTTGCCAACCAGGTGTCGCTGGGTGCCTGTATGGTCGGCATGGCCGATGCCATGGCATTTGCCGAGCTCAACGGCCTGGATCTGGAGAAGACCCGCGAGATGATCCTGGGCGGCACCGGCAAGTCCGGCGCCATGGAGAGCCTTGCGCCCAAGGCGCTCGATGGCGACTACAAGCCCGGCTTTATGGTCGAGCACTTCATTAAGGACCTGCGTCTGGCGCTCGCTTACGCCGACGACCGCGAGCTCGCGCTGCCCGGCGCCGACGTGGCCTTTACGCTCTACGACATGCTCGACGCCATCGGTGGCGCCAAGCTGGGCACCCAGGCCATCACGGTGCTCTACAAGGAGGAGGCCGACGCCATCGCCGCCGGTCTGGACTGGTCGCAGTATCGCCCCGAGGAGCACGGCGCTCACGAGGATGGCTGCGGTTGCGGTGAGCACGGCGACGACCATGAGTGCGGCTGCGGCCACCACCATGGCGAGGATCACGAGTGCTGCGGCGGTCACGGCCACGATGACGGCCACGAGTGCTGCTGCGGCCACCATCACGAGGAGTAGCGCCCATGAGCTGGACGTTCGTGGTGCTCGCGCTGGTGCTCTTTATCTTTGCGATCTACATTGGCTTTTTGTGCGGCCAGTGGGCCTGCGAAAAGCGCGTGATCACCAAGCGCGACTACTGGATCGCCAACTTTGCGGGTGCGGTGGCAGTCATCCTGCTGACCTGGGTGTTCTCGCTGTTCCCGTTGGTGCAGTTTGCGCCGATCGGCTGGCTCGGCGGCTTTATCGCCGGCCTTAAGATGAGTTTTGGCGAGTCCGTTGGCCCGTGGCGCAAGCATGACGAGGTCTTTAACGTCAACAAGGCCCATCGCGCCGCCGCCGATGCGGGCGACGCCGAGGACCGCCGCCGCGCGCGTCGCAATGGCGCTGCCGACCGACAGCTCATCTCGGTCACCGATGACAGCAAGGGTGCTGGCAAGCACGCTAAGAAATAAGAAGAGGTAACTATGGCAGAAAACAAAGACGAACAGCTCACCGATGAGGAGCTGGCACAGCTTCAGCTGGCAGAGGAGAACGAGAACGCCGTCGACCGCCTGGTCCAGGAGCTCGGCTGCCCCACGCGCCGCATTCGCCAGTTTGCCGCCCGCGTGCTGCACCTGCTGGCCGAGCGCGACCCGCAGCGCGTCGTGCCCTGCGTGCCCGCGCTGATCGAGGCACTCGACCGCCCCGAGGCTCAGACCCGCTGGGAGGCCCTCGATGCCCTGGCGGCGCTCGCCACCACCTGCCCCGAGCAGATGGGCGACGCCTTTGAGGGCGCCGAGACCGCGCTGTTCGACGAGATTTCCTCCACGCTGCGCTACGCCGCCTTCCGCTTGCTGTGCGTGTGGGGCGCCACGAGCGTCGAGCGTTCGCGCGAGGCTTGGCCCATCCTGGACGAGGCCATCCAGTGCTACCACGGTGACCTCGAGTATCGCGACATGCTCGGTTGCCTGTACGAGTTTGGTCAGGGCGAGATCGACGCCGAGGTCGCCGAGAAGCTCGCGCTGCGCCTGAAGTTCGACGCCGAGAACGGCAAGGGCAGCTATCTCAAGGCCCGCTCGAGCGAGATTTGCGAAATGCTTGTTAAACGTTTTGGCCTGGATCTCTCCAAAAAGAAGAAGCGTGCTAGCGTTAAAAAATCTGACGACGCCGAAGACGAGGAGTAACAGATTATGGCGCACGATGTAGTCCTGATTCCCGGTGACGGTATCGGTCCCGAGATTACGCAGGCCATGCGCCGCGTGGTCGAGGCCACCGGTGTCCAGATCAACTGGAACGTCCAGGAGGCCGGTGCCGGCGTCATGGACGAGTTTGGCACGCCGCTGCCCCAGCACGTGCTCGACGCGGTCGCCGAGACCAAGGTTGCCATCAAGGGCCCCATCACCACGCCGGTCGGCACGGGCTTCCGCAGCGTCAACGTGGCCCTGCGCAAGCACTTTGACCTGTACGCCTGCGTGCGCCCCTGCCTGTCGCAGCCGGGCGACGGCTCTCGCTTCCGCGACGTCGACCTGGTTATCGTGCGCGAGAACACCGAAGATCTTTACGCCGGCATCGAGTTCGATGAGGGCGCTGCCGAGGTCGAGGAGCTCTCGCAGCTCGTCGAGCGCTCGGGTCAGAAGACCTTTGCCGCCGATTCCGCTATCTCGATCAAGCCGATCTCCGTCGCCAAGAGCCGCCGGATTGTGGAGTATGCCTTTGAGTACGCCCGCCGCTGTGGCCGCAAAAAGGTGACGGCCGTGCACAAGGCCAACATCATGAAGGCGACCGACGGCCTGTTCCTGCGCGTCGCGCGCGAGGTGGCCGCCAACTATCCCGATATCGAGTTCAACGACAAGATCGTCGACGCCACCTGCATGGGTCTGGTCCAGAACCCCAACGACTTCGACGTCCTGGTGCTGCCCAACCTGTACGGTGACATCGTCAGCGACCTGTGCGCCGGTCTGGTGGGCGGCCTTGGCATGGCCCCCGGCTCCAACATCGGTGCCGACTGCGCCATCTTTGAGGCAACGCATGGCTCCGCGCCCGATATCGCGGGTCAGGACATTGCCAACCCCACGGCCGAGATTCTGTCCGCTGCCATGATGCTCGACCATCTGGGTGAGAACGACGCGGCCAACCGTATCCGCGCCGCCGTTTCCGCCACGCTCGACGAGGGCAAGCAGGTCACCGGCGATGTGCGCCGCGCCCAGACCGGCTCCGTTGAGGGCGCCGTGGGCACCCAGGCCTTCGCCGATGCCGTTATCGCACACCTGGCCTAAAGCAAATAGCCCGCAAACGCCTAAATAGTACTTAAGTGTTTGCGTATAACCTAAGAAACAATACGCCCGGCGCTCCGTCGGGCGTATTCTATTGAAGACTATGTTTCCCAACAAGGAGTAACTGACTATGGGTCTGATTCAAAAGAAGGACGAGAAGGACGAGATCGACGGCATCCAGATCATCGAGCGCGGCGAAGGC
>CAKUFW010000030.1 GCA_934650975.1 uncultured Collinsella sp.
ACGATGGTGTCCTCGCCCAGCTCGTCATAGATCTCGGCGATGATCTTGCCGGCGGTCCACTCGGGCTTGATCTCCAGGCCCTTCTCGCGGGCGGCGGCAGCAAGCTCCTCAACCGGCGTGTCAATGGTGACCTGCTTACCGAGCACGTCGGATACGATGTCGGTCATGGGACGGCTTGCCCACTCACCAGACAGATCGATGGTCTGGCCCTGGTACTCAATGACCTCGGGGTTGCCGATAGCCTTGTTGGCCGCCTTGATGACGCCCTGGGCAAGCGCCTTCATGCCCTCGAGGTCGGAGAAGGCGCGATAGGCCTCCATCGTGGTGAACTCGGGGTTGTGGGTAAGGTCCATGCCCTCGTTACGGAAGATACGGCCGATCTCGAACACGCGCTCAAAGCCGCCGACGATGCAGCGCTTGAGGTGCAGCTCGGTGGCAATACGCAGGTAGCACTCCTGATCGAGCGCGTTGAAGTGCGTGATGAACGGCTTAGCCGTGGCGCCGCCCTGGATGGTCTGCAGAATGGGGGTCTCGACCTCCATGTAGCCGTCGGACTCCATAAAGCGACGGAAGGTGGAGAGGATCTGCGAGCGCTTGCGGAAGGTCTCGCGAACGTCGTCGTTGGCGATCAGGTCGACATAGCGCTGACGATAGCGGGTCTCCTTGTCGGAGAGACCGTGGAACTTCTCGGGCAGCGGGCGAACGGCCTTGGAGAGCAGCGTCGCGCTCTTGGGGGCAACGGAAAGCTGGCCACGCTTGGTGCGCACGACTACGCCGGTCACGCCCAGGATATCGCCAAGGTCGAGGGCCTTGAGCGTATTCCAGGCGGCCTCGTCCATATCGTTGATGCGGCAGAACAGCTGGATCTCGCCGGTCGCGTCGCGCACGACGATGAACATGATCTTACCCTGACCGCGCTTGGCGACCACACGGCCGCCGATCTTCACGACGTCCTCGGTGTCCTCGCCATCGGCGAGCTCGGCGTACTTAGTCTCGATGTCGACGACGTAGTCCTCAATCTCGGAGTGCTCGGGGTACGGGTTCTGGCCCGCCTCGAACAGAGAGGCACGCTTGGCCAGGCGGGTGGCGCGCTCGTCGTTGAGCGTCGATGCCTGATCGGCTGCGTTCTGGTTTTCTGCCATAGTTAGCTCCTCAAACTAAAACGCTCCCCAGGATTCGGTCCCAGGGAGCGAAAACATACCTTTACGCGGGACCGTGGTCTAGCGTGCGATCTTGGCGATGGTGTAGATGCGGGTCTTGCCGGAAGGCGTAACGACCTCGACGGAGTCGCCCTCGCCGTGACCGATGATGGCGTGGCCGACCGGAGACTCGTTGGAGATCTTGTGCTCGAGCGAGTTGGTCTCGGTGGTACCGACGAGCGTGACCTCGATGAGCTCGCCGTTGGGGTCGACCAGGGTAACGGTCGAGCCAATGGAGACGGTCAGGTCGCCCGTGCTGGCAGCGATCTGAGCGTTGGCGAGGATGGCCTGGATCTCGGCGATGCGAGCGGCGTTCTGGGCCTGCTTGTCCTTGGCGGCGTCGTACTCGGAGTTCTCCGAAAGGTCGCCGAACGCGCGGGCTTCCTTGATGTCCTCGACGATCTCCTTGGCGTAATCGCCCTCACGCCAGGCGAGCTCCTCGACGAGCTTCTGGCGGCCCTCAGCGGTCAGTACGATCTGGCTTGCGTCCATACGGATATCTCCCCAACTCTGATCAAACAATCAACTGTCAACAAAACGAAAAAGACCGGCTAGCCTGCGGGCAAGCCGGTCAGGTGCTCACCCCAAAGGGATGGGACTACTCTGCGTCCGCGTCGCTGTCCTCTGCCTTCTTTTTCTTAGCAGCAGCGAGCTTGGCCTCGAGCTCTGCGATCTCCTTGTCCTCCTTGGACTCCTCGACCACAACGTCCTCGGCCTGCTTGGTTTCGCCCTTATCGTCGCCCTCCATACCCTCGCGGATATTCTTGACGGTAGAGCCGAGGGACTTGCCGAGCTTCGGCAGGTTCTTGGGCCCGAAGATAATCAGGACAACAACGAGAATAATGATGAGCTCAGGAGCCCTCAGTCCAAACATGTAGACCTCCACAATACAGCGAGACAAGCTCGAATGAGTATACCGCGGGTATCGCGGTATCACAACAATAGCTAAAAAAAGGGACCGCAAGAAGCGGTCCCTCCTCATGCTCTGGTCGGGTTGACTGGATTTGAACCAGCGACCCCTGCGTCCCGAACGCAGTGCTCTACCAAACTGAGCCACAACCCGTTAGCTCGACTATAGTAACAAAGATTTTCGCCGCGTGCTAGAGAAATTTTTATTTCTTTGGCGCTTCGATGCGAACCGTGTTGGGAATGAGCTCCGTCGCGCAGGACCACCAGCCGTTTTGTTGGGCAGCGTCGGCAAGCCTTTCGGCCGTGGCGGCGGTGTCGCAAATGGCAAACGAGCAGGCGCCCGAACCGCACACGTTCGCGGCAATGGTACCGTCCTGTGAACGAAGCCAGTCGAGCACCGTTTGAATCCGCGGCTCCATCTGTGCGGAAATGACACCCAGGTTGTTATGGATGAGCGCATATGCCGTCTCGGCATCACCAGCACGCAAGGCAGAAGCTATCGCGCCGGGCTTGTCTGCAGGCACCGGGGCCTCGTCAAAACGTCGATAGGCTTCAATTGTCGAAACGCTTGCCTCGCGCGGCTTGACCAGCACGACGGGTGTCGCGGGCAGTGCGGGGTACTCGGTTGCCAGCACGTCTCCCCCACCCACGTAAAATGCAGGGCTGGCATGCAAAAAGAAGGGAACGTCGGCGCCAATGCCGCGCGCGATGTTGTCCAGTGCGGGATCGGCACGGTCGATACCCCAACTCTCTGCCAAGGCAACAATGACCGCCGCGGCATCCGTCGAAGGACCACCCAGGCCGGCACACAACGGGATGCGCTTCTCGATCGTGATGCAGACATTGGCTTCGCGACCATAATGCTCGGCCATAGCAGCGGCCGCACGATACGCCGTATTCTTTTGCATGGGAAAGTCGGATGCCGGAATCGTCTGGACGGTCAGCGCCTGTGCCGGCGTAACCGTCACGGTATCGACAAGACCGACGGCTGCCATCAGGGAATCGACCTTATGGTAGCCGCGGTCGTCACGCTCGGTATGAACCCCCAGATAGAGGTTGATCTTTGCCGGCGCGGAAAGGGTCAGGGACCAATCGGTCACCGCTAGTGCTCCTCGAGCTGATTGCCGAGCGGGGTAAAAATGTGCTCGCCGCTCTCGGGGTCGAACAGCTCGACCTGGCCGGTGAGAACATCAATATACTGGTAGGACTGACGCGACTTGCGGCCACGGCGCTCGTCGACCTCGACGATAAAGACTGCCGGATGGACGCTCTTGATGGTGCCCATGCGCTCGACGACGCGGGTGCGGCCCATGTTGGCCTTCACCTTAACGCGATCGCCCACCATATCGGTCAGCTTCTCGTGGATGTCGTCGACGTGATTGACTTCCATCTCTTCCATGAACAGGGCCTCCAGAAGGTGCAATTCAAAAAGGGGATAATACCCCTAAGATAGACAAAAACTCTAATACTATAGCACCCTGCTGCAGCCCCGCGCAAGTAGCTACTTACAGATTGTCTGTGTCCAAGACGATGGTGAATGGACCGTCGTTGACGAGGTCGACCTTCATGTCGGCGCCGAAGATGCCATGCGCTACGTGCTCGACGTCCTCGCGCACAAGCGTCAGGAAGTACTCGTAGAGCTCGTTGGCGACATCGGGGGCACCGGCATCCGTAAACGATGGGCGGCGGCCGTGACGGCAATCGGCGAACAGCGTGAACTGCGACACCACGAGAACCTCGCCGTCGACATCGGCAAGTGCCAGGTTGGTCTTGCCGTTCTCGTCCTCGTTAATGCGCAAGCCCCGGAGCTTGCTCCACAGCTTATCGGCCTCGGCGCGCGTGTCGCCGTGGCCCACGCCCAGCAGCACCAGATAGCCGCGCCCAATTTTGCCCACGCACTCGCCGTCGACCGTCACGCCGGCGTTGAGCACGCGCTGCACCACCGCACGCACGGCCTACTCCTCGCCCGTCAGTTTGGCGGATAGGTGCTCGAGCGCATGGAAGCGATGGCTGATGGCGTTCTTCTCGTCCGCCGTCAGCTCGGCCATGGTCTTGCCCGGTGTGTCGACCGGCAGGAACAGCGGGTCGTAGCCAAAGCCGTGATCGCCGCGGCCCTCGTGCGCGATAACGCCCTCGCAGGCGCCCTCACCATAGGTGACCAACCCGTCTGTGTCGATGAGCGCGACGACGCTCATAAAGCGCGCAGTGCGGTCCTCGTCGGCCACGCCCTCCAGATTCACGAGCAGCTTGGCGTTGTTGGCGGCATCGTCGCCGTGAACGCCCGCGTAGCGCGCGCTATACACACCGGGCTCACCGTCCAGTGCGTCGACGACCAGGCCCGAATCGTCGGCAATGGCCATGAGCCCCGTCTCTTCGACGGCAGCCTGCGCCTTGATGATGGCGTTCTCCAAAAACGTCGTGCCGTTTTCCTCGGGGTCCTCAAAATCGCCCAGCTGGCCGAGCGCCACAAAGCGAACCTCGGGCATGACCTTGCCCAGAATGGCCTCGATCTCGGTGAGCTTATGGGCGTTGCCCGTTGCCACGACGATGGTCGCCGCCGGGTCGAGGGTGTCGATATCAATCTTCTCAAGTGCCATGAATGGCCTCCTTGTCTCTATAGCAATGCCGTGTTGAGGACGACGAGGCCTCGGCCTCTCCCCCTCTTAATCAGCGGCAATCTTATACTTCGACGTTTTCCCAGATAAAACCTGCCAAAATAAACCTGTCCCTTTTTGGCAGGTTAGGCGAGGGCTTGGCGCTGGAGCTCGATGAGCTCGGCAATGCCCTTGTCGCCCAAATCGAGCAGGGCATTGAGGCGCTTGCGGTCGAAGGGCGCCTGCTCGCCGGTGCCCTGGAGCTCGATCATCTCACCGGTATCGGTGGCGACAAGGTTCATGTCGACCTCGGCGTGACTGTCCTCGGAATAATCCAGGTCGAGCAGGGTGTTGCCGTCGACAACGCCCATGGAAATCGCGGCGACCTGGCCTGTGAGCGGGATGCGCTCGAGCTTACCCGCCTCGACCCACATGGCAAGGGCGTCGTGCAGTGCCACCCAGGCGCCGGTAATGCTCGCCGTTCGCGTGCCGCCATCCGCCTGGATCACATCGCAGTCGACGGTAACGGTGTACTCGCCGAGCGCCTTCATGTTGACGACGGTACGCAGGCTACGGCCAATCAGACGCTCAATCTCCATGGAGCGGCCCTTACGCTTGGCGTACTCGCGCTTGCAACGCTTACCGGTCGATGCCGGCAGCATGGCATACTCTGCGGTTACCCAACCGGCCTTGGCGCCCTTGCGCCAGCCCGGCACGCCCTCCTCGATGGTGGCAGCGCACAGCACGCGCGTATCGCCAAACTCGGCCAGGCACGAACCGTGGGCGTGCTTCATGACGCCGCGAGTAAGCTTGACGGGGCGCAGTTCATTGGCGGCGCGGCCGTTGGCGCGGTTGACCTGCATATACTCCATGGAGAAATCCTTTCGGCAAAAGGTGAACGTGAGCCTTTGGTCGGTGACCTTATATCTATTTCAGCTCGTCGATATCGATATGCTCAATGCTCTTGAGCGGCTGGCCAAAGATAAAACTGCCCGCCACCGCAAACTCGGCAATGTTATCGGCCGTCGTTGCAAAACGATGCTGCGGCTCGGCTGCGTCGCCCGCAAGCTGCTCGCGGCGCGTGAGAATATCGGTCAGCTCGCGCGTGGTCTCCTCGGCGGAGCTCACCACGCGCACTCCGGGACCCAACGCATGGCGAATAGGCCCCACAAGCAGCGGGAAATGCGTGCAGCCGAGCACCACGGTATCGATGCCGTGATCGCGCAGCGGTTCAACCGTGGCACCGACCAGCGCGCGTACGGCAGGCGTATCAAAGATGTCCTCGTTCTCGAGCCACTGTTCCTGCAGATGCGCGCCCGAGGCCAGCTCGTGCTCAACGACCTCGACAAAGCTCGAGGCGGGACAGCCGTATACGTCGACACCGGCATCTAGATCCTGAATGGCGCGCGTGTAGGCGCCCGAGCGAATGGTGAGGTTGGTGGCGAGCACGCCCACCCGGCGCGTGCGGGTGCTGTTGATTGCCGCGCGTGCGCCCGGTGCGATCACACCGATGACGGGGACGTCGAGCACCTGCTGAGCCAGACGCAAGGCCGCTGCAGTCGCCGTGTTGCAGGCGATGACCATGATCTTGACGTCGTGCTTCGACAGCCAACGGCCCGCCTGCAGTGCAAACGAGCGCACCTCGTCCTCGGTGCGGGTGCCGTAGGGGCAGCGCTTGGTGTCGCCAAAGTAGTAGACGGACTCGTGCGGCAGCGCCGTCGCGATGGCGCGTGCAACCGTCAGACCGCCCAGGCCCGAGTCGAACACACCGATCGGGCGTGTGTCACCTGCCAGATTCTCGATATCGGACATGACCTCACCAGATTCTCTCTCGAAAAGATATGGCTCAGAACGATAGGACCGCGCTACGAACGGGCCGCGACCAGCAGCTCGGCCGTTGCCGCCCAGCCGTCGACAATCTTGCCGCGCGTGACGTAGGCGTTATCGCAGGCATCCAGGAACTCGGGCGCGCCGGCGCTGGTCAGGCCGTTCTCGACCAAACAGAACGTGCCCACGTGGTTGGCCATGTAGAAATCGGACTCGGAATCGCCGAGCGCCAGCGTCTCCTCGCGCTCGATACCCAGGTGCTCGCAGAAACGTGCGATGGCAACGCCCTTGTTGAGGCCGGCGGGATTGATGTTAAACGCGCGGCCATCCTCGACACGCTCGAGCTCGAGCGTCGTCGGCTTGGACAGATGCGTCAGGTGACCGTTGCAGGCCCAGACCAGGCCGCAGCCGGCCTCGTCGAGAATGGCCTGGACCTCGTCGTCGGGCACATCACCGCGCATGCCGACGGTGACCTCGCGGTACTTGTAGCCAGTCGACATGTCGTTGTGATACTCGATCTTGTGCGGCCATCGGGCGAGAATCTTCTCGCACACGCCGGTCTGCTCGATCACCTGATGCGGCGTGAGGCCGCAGGCGGGGTCGTAGGGCATATCGCCGGTCAGATACTCCCAATCGTTGGCCTTGAGGTCGTACATGACCAGGCCACCCATCTCGCCGATGTAGGAGTTGAGGCCGAGCACGCGCGCATCCTCGTGGATCATGGTGCGGTTGCGGCCCGAGGTGGGAACCACCTGGATGCCGGCGCGGGCAAGTGCCACGACAGCCTCGACGAGCTTGGTCGAGGGGTTGCCGTCGTTGTCGCGCAGCACGCACGAGCCGGGCGCGAGCATGGTGGCGTCCAGGTCGGTAAAGACGTACTTAACCTTGGCAAGACGCTCGCGCATCTCGCCCGAAAGCTCAGCGACGGTCGGCAGGGTATTGTGGGACATGGTCACTCCATTACGTAGAAGGGGCTTCTGGTCTTAGGCGGCGCGCCTCGCTTGAGGGGAAACGCGCTTGCAGCGGCAGCGCGCTCAGGACGCCGCCCTCATCGCAGTTCATTAGTCAAACTGGGTAACATCGATTAAACGATTGGCAAGCGAAAGATCGCTCTCGATGGGTACGAACTCATCACCCACGTGCATAAGCTCCTCGTCGCCCTTTGCCAACAGCAAGACGATGGTAGGCACATCGGGGCTGACGTATTCCTCGCGCGCGGCTTTGAATGCCGCGTGCACAGCAGCCTCGCGATCGAGGATGATCTTGTTCGGGGTATCGTCGGGAACATGCTCGGCAAGCTCGCGACAGACCTTCATCGGGTCCTCGTGAGCCGGATCCTCATTGGCAAAGATCAGCAGATCAGAATATGGTGCGGCCTCGCGCGGAAGCTGCTCACGGCGCTCCTGCGCCTTGCCTCCAGCGGCACCAAACAGCGCAATGACCGGGCTGGCGGGAAACGCGCGCTTGACCGACGAAAAGAGCGAGCGGAACGAAAGTTGGTTGTGAGCGTAGTCAACAACGCAAACCACGCGGCCATCCTTCGACTCCACAACCTCCATACGGCCCGGCACACGCAGCTTGGAGAGGCCCTTCTTGATGGCATCGATTCCGATGCCAATCTCGCGCGCGGCGGCGATAGCGACCAGCGCGTTCTCCACGTTAAAGTCGCCCGCGATACCCAGCAAGACCTTCTCCCCCGCTTCGGGCTCGTTGACGCTCAGGCCGTGCAAGTTGAACTCGATGTTAAAGCCGACCATGCGGACATCGCTTGCCCACAGGCTCGCCTCGGGATGCTCGACGCCAACTGTCACCAAGCGCTCGGCCGTCGACGCGGTCTCCAGCACGCGTTCGACTTCATCGGTGCCCAGATTCACTACGGCGGTCTTAGCCTGATCAAAGATCCTGAGCTTGCTCTCAAAATAATCCTCGAAGGTCGGGTGCTCGATGGGTGAAATGTGGTCGCGACCGATGTTGAGAAAGCACGCCACGTCAAACGGCAAGTTCTCGACGCGCTGGTATTTGAGCGCCTGACTCGAGACCTCCATAACCATGGACTGACGACCGGACGTGCGGCAGTTGGCGATGTGGCGCCAGACCTCGGGGGCCTCGGGTGTGGTGTTGGTGCTCTCGTAGCACTCGATACCATCGTCGGTGTTCACCGAACCGATCATGCCGCAGGACTCGCCCGCCGCCTTGATGATGGACTGGAGCATAAAAGCGGCAGTGGTCTTTCCCTTGGTACCGGTGATACCCACGATCTTAACGTCGTGGTCGGGGCGATTGTAGACCTCCGGCGGCAGCAGGGCCATAGCCGTGCGCACGCTGTCCACGACCAGCATCGCGGCACCGCTCTCCTTAGCCAGCGGTTCCAGAGACTCGACCAGCGACTCTTCGCACACAAATGCAACGGCACCCGCATCGAGCGCCATGCTCAAAAACGCAGGCTTAAAGGCAGCGCCCTTGCAAAAGAACACGTCACCCGCCGAGACCGCACGCGAATCAAACGAGCAGCCGGTCACGGCACGCCCGTCAACCTGCTCCGACGCGCGTAGCTCGCCGCACACATCGAGTAACTTGGCGAGCGTATCGACCGTGGTCACGGTCGCGGAATCCGAATGGTGCATCTTTCACCTTTCTCAGCCATTTGGCAGGGACGGTTTTCATAGTAACTGAAACGCACCCGCGCAAAAACGGCTCCCGGAGGAGCCGTTACGCGCAGGCGTTCGTAAGCCGAGGCTAGGCAGCCTGAACAGAAGACTGGCCCTCGTCGATAAAGAAGCGCTTGTACCACACCAAGAACACGAGCGGCGTATAGATCTTGCGCTGGAAATCGCCCTTGCCCGCAAAGTGCAGGTCGAGTAGATGCATGAGCTCGTCGGTGTCGAAAAACTCGCTTGCCCACGGCGCGGTGAAGTACTCCTTGACGTAGTCGTACCACTTTTGCTCGCGCAGCCAGTAGACGATCGGCACCGGGAAGCCCACCTTGGGACGGGTGGCCCACTCATCGGGCAGCGACTTGTTGGCGGCGTGGCGAAGCACCTGCTTGTTGCCGTTCTCGTTGATGCGGTAGCGGTCGGGAATGTGCTCGGCGAACTCCATGACCTTGCGATCCAGGAAGGGCACGCGCAGCTCCAGCGAGTGCGCCATGCACATCTTGTCGGCCTTGAGCAGAATGTCGCCCGGGAGCCACATGTTCATGTCCAGGTACTGCTTCTTGACCAGCTCGGGCTGGCCCTTCACGCGCGCGTAGATAGGTGCAGCGAGCTCGAAGGCGCCGTCGCCGGTGTTGTACTCGGGCTTGAGTACACCGTCGACCTCGCGCTCAGGCCATACCAAGGCCTGGCCTAGGAACGACTTCTCGGGGATCTCGGCACCCTTGACCAGGAAGTTATGGCCCTTGAAGTACGGCATATGCAGTGCCAGGTTACCGAGCGCGCGACGGATGGGCAACGGCACCATCTTTTTGTACTTGCGCACCGGAACCGTGTCCTCGTAGTAGGCGTAGCCGCCAAAGAGTTCGTCGGCGCCTTCGCCCGAAAGCACGACGGTGACGTCCTTGCGCGCCATCTCGGCCAAGAACCACAGCGGCACAGACGACAGGTTGGACTGCGGCTCGTCCATGTGATACTGAATGTCCTCGAGTGCGCCAAAGAACTCGTCGGCGGTAATCATCTTGCGGACGTTTTCGACACCGAGCTTATCGGAAAGCTCCTTGGCGTAGTTAGTCTCGTTGAAGTTCTTGTAATCGAAACCCACCGAGAAGGTCTTGTCGGGCATGAGGCAAGCGGCGATGTAGCTGGAGTCGACGCCGCCGGAGAGGAACGACGCGACCTTAACATCTGCGATGCGATGGGCCTCGACGCTCTCGTGCACGACCTCGTCCAGCTCGTCGACGTACTCCTCAAACGGCTTCTCGACGGCAGAGTAGTCGCAATCCCAGTAGCGCTCGATGTTCATCTTGCCGGTCGGGATATCGACGGTAAAGTAATGCGCCGGCGGCAGCTTGTAGACACCCTCGAAGAAGGTCTCCTCGGTTGCCGAATACTGCAGCGTCATGTACGGACGCAGGGCCCTTTTGTTGACCGCCTTGTGGAAGTGCGGGTAGTCCAGGAAGCTCTTGATCTCGGAGCCAAAGAGCACACCCGGCGCGCCGTCGCCCGCATCGGCCATGGGATAGTAGTAGAGCGGCTTGATGCCAAAGATATCGCGGGCGCCAAAGAGCTTGTTCTTCTTTTTGTCCCAGATGACGAAGGCGTACATGCCGCGCAGGCGATCGAGTACGGCCTCGCCCCACTCCTCGTAGCCGTGCAGGAGGCTCTCGGTGTCGGCGCCGCAGTGGAACTTATAGCCCTTGGCCTCGAGCTCGGAGCGAAGCTCCTGGAAGTTGTAGATCTCGCCGTTGAAGACGATGACGACGCTGCCGTCCTCATTGGCCATGGGCTGAGCGCCGGCCTCGGTCAGGTCGAGGATCGACAGGCGGCGGAAGCCCAGGGCAACGCGGCCGTCGATAAACTGGCCGCCCATGTCGGGACCACGATGGACGATGCGGTCCATCATCTTGGTGAGCACCTCGGATTGGTTATCCGTCCCACCGACAAAACCGACAAAACCGCACATATACTATCCCCTCTGCTTTTGCTGGGTATCAAATCGAATCAGTAGCTTTTGAGTATACCCGAGGGCGTAAAGAGGGACGGAATGTTCAGGCAATCTCAACTGAATCAGCTCCGCTGCGACACGCGCCGGTTACCTTTAATGGATATGAGGTGAACAACCCAATTGTTTTGCTATACTCTCTCCGCACGGGCGATTGGCGCAACGGTTAGCGCAGGTGCTTTACACGCACAAGGCTGGGGGTTCGAATCCCTCATCGCCCACCACTGAATTGGAAACGGTCCTCGAAAGGGGACCGTTTTTGTTTGGGCACCTCGCAGAGGGATTCGAACCCGTCAGGGTGCGGAGCTGAGGAAACGCGAAGCGTTTTCCAGCGCAGCACGCAAGGCGCGAAGCGCCGCAGCGGAAGCGGGCGGCGCCAGCCGCACGCGATATCCCTCATCGCCCACCACAGAATTGTTAGGCCTCCAGCGATGGAGGCCTTTCCTTTTTCGGGCCCATTTCATGGGATTCGAACCCGCAAGGGTGCGGAGCTGAGGAAACGCGAAGCGTTTTCCAGCGCAGCACGCGAGGGCCGCAGGCCCGAAGCGGAAGCGGGCGGCGCCAGCCGCACGCGACATCCCTCATCGCCCACCACTTGAATGACAAGGCCTCCAGCAATGGGGGCCTTTCTTTTTGGGCCCATCGCAGAGGGATTCGAACCCGCCGGGGTGCGGAGCCGAGGAAACACGTAAGCGTTTTCCAGCGAAGCACGCGAGGAGCGAAGCGACGAAGCGGGAGCGGGCGGCGAAATGCGTCCTTGGCGAATGCCCCTGTGCAAAAAATGCCAAATATGAGTACTGCTACCATTTTAGTAGCAGGTTTTTCAAGGCACCAGAGGGCAAATCTGACATTAAAACGACGGCCGACGGCCCAGATGGGCAGTATTTCTGACTGTAATACTGGACATCTGTGGTTTACCTAACCTAAAGTCACCCAATTAATATGTTATACGATTGGTTACAGTACTCATATTTGCCACTTTTTGCACACCGACCTTCCTAGTCAGCGTGAATCGATAGCAAAAACGAGCTCCGGATCGCTCGATCGTGCCGTGTATGGCACGTCAGCAACCCGGAGCCCGTTCCAAGCAACGATATTCGCCCGCGCTAGGCCAGGACACCCGACAGAATCTCAATCAGGCTATCCACGTCGGCTTCCTCGCAGACAAGCGGCGGCAGGAAGCGCAGCGTATGGGCACCCGTAGCGTTAATCACGGCACCAGCCGCCAGTGCGCGGGCAACAATATCATGCGCATCGCCCGCAGCTTCGTCCAAATCGCAGCCGAGCATCAGGCCACGGCCACGTACCTCGGCCACGTGCGGCAGCTTGGCAAGCTTTGCCTCCATATAGGCGCCCACCTTAGCAGCGTGCTCGGCATAATCACCGCGCACGAGCGCGGAGAGCGTCGCGGCGCACGCCGCGACGGCCAAGCAGCTGCCGCCAAACGTCGAACCGTGGTCGCCGGGCTTAAAGACATCGGCGATCTCCTTTTTGGCCACCACGGCGCCCATGGGCACGCCATCGGCAATGCCCTTGGCAAGGCTCATGATGTCGGGCTCCACGCCATAGGTCTGGAACGCAAAAGGCTTGCCAGAGCGGAAAATGCCGCACTGGACCTCGTCGGCGATAAGCACGGCGCCCACCTCGTGCGCCAGGTCGCGCGCCGCCGCCATAAACTCCTCGGTCATGGGATGTACGCCGCTCTCGCCCTGAATCGGCTCGAGCATCACAGCGCAGATCTCGCTTCCCAGCTGCTTAAAGATCGCGCGCAGCTCGTCGACGTCGTTGGGCGTGCAGGCCACAAAGCCGCCCGGCAGAGGACGGAAGCTGTCCTGCAGCCAATCCTGCATGGTGGCGGCAATGGTCTCGAGCGTACGGCCGTGGAAACCTCCGCGCATGCACACGATGGTGTTGCCGCCGTTACCGGCACGCTTGGCGTACAGACGCGCGAGTTTCATCGAGCCCTCGTTAGCTTCGGCGCCGGAGTTGGCAAAGAACGTCTCCCACACCTGCTCGTCCGCAGTCGGGGCACCAAGCGCGGCGGCCGTGGTCTCATCGCCAGCGGCAATGGCATCGGCAAGCACGCGCGCACCATCCACGTCGTCGTTAGCGAGCTTGGACAGCAGCGCCGCGACCTGGCCGCGCTGCTCAATGTAGAAGTAGTTGGAGACATGCATAAGCTTTTTGGTCTGTGCTTCGAGCGCCGAGAGCACTGCAGGATTGCCATGGCCAAGGCTACACACACCGATACCGGCAAGAAAGTCGAGATACTCGCGGCCATCGTCGCCGGTGAGCTTCATGCCGTGACCCTCGACAAACTCGACCGGAGAGCGGCCAAAGGTATGCATGACGTAATGGGATTCAAGCGATTGTTGAGCTGCAAGTGACATGGGATGCCTTTCGTTGGGCGCCAGATGGCGCGGGCTATGGGTGTAGATATGCGACGATTGCGGACAGGCTAAACGGTCTGGAGCTTCTCGACCTCGTCGAGGTTCTCGGCCAGGCGCGCCGCAAACGTCGAAAGCGGGTGCGGATGCGTATCGAACTCGTAGGCCGTCTCGGTGGAATGGATCACGGTACCGACGCCGGCATCGGTCAGCAGCTCCAGCAGCAGCGAATGCGGCGTCGTGCCGTTGATGATGTGGGCGCGGAAGACGCCAGCGGTAAGGGCATCGACGGCAGCGCGCAGCTTGGGAATCATGCCCTTATCGACCTCGCCGCCATAGAGCATCTCGTTGACCTCGTCGAGCGTCAGGTTGGAGATGAGCGAATCCTTATCGCTAAAGTCCTTGTACAGGCCGTCGACGTCGGTCAAGAAGATCGCCTTGTGCGCGTGGAGCGCCGCGGCGACGGCGCCGGCGGCGGTATCGGCGTTGATGTTGAAGAAGCCGCCGTCCTCCCCCGCCGCAACCGTAGCGATCACGGGGATGTACTCGCTGTCGAGCAGACGCTCGATATAGTCGGTGTTGACGTGCGTCACTTTGCCCACGCGGCCGAGCTCGGGGTCGAGCGGCTCGGCGATAAGCGTACCGGCGTCGCTGCCGGACACGCCCACGGCCAAGTTGCCGTGGTGGTTGAGCGCCGCAACCAGCTCCTGGTTGACCTTACCGCCCAGCACTTCGCGCACGATATCCATGGTGGCCGGCGTGGTCACGCGCTGGCCATTCTTAAACTCAACGGGAATGTCGTAGTGGCTGAGCGCCTCGTTGATGGCCTTGCCACCACCGTGCACGATAACAGGGCGCATGCCGATAATCTTGAGCAGGACGATATCGCTCATCACGTCGCGGCGCAGCTGCTCGTCGACCATGGCAGCGCCGCCGTACTTGATAACGACCGTCTTGCCGGTCAGGTTCTTAATCCACGGCAGCGCCTCGAACAGCAGCTGCGCGGTAACTTCGTTGGATTCGCTCGAGCGACAATCGCGTGCGAACTTCATAGTCTGCCTCGTCTTTCGTATAGCCATCGCGCCGTACCTCGTTGCCCGCAATCGCAGCGGGACGCGCGGCACATCTGGAGTCTAGGAACGGTAGTCGCCGTTGATGGAAATGTACTCGTGCGTAAGGTCGCAGGTCCACACGGTGGTCGCCGCGTCACCCGCGCCCAGGTCGGCCGAAATCACGATCTCGGGCGCCTCAAAGCGACGCAGAGCCTCATCCTCATCAAAGGGAACGGTCAGGCCGTCGCGGCAGACGGGCATGCCCATCATGTCGATGGAAACGTCTTCCTGATTAAACTTCACGCCGCACTTGCCCAGCGCCATGGCAACGCGGCCCCAGTTGCAGTCGTGACCGGCGATGCAGGTCTTAACGAGCGGCGAGTTGGCGACGGCACGGGCTGCAATATCCGCCTCTTCGTCGTTGAGAGCGCCGGTGACATTGACCGTTACGAGCTTGGATGCGCCTTCGCCATCGGCGGCGATGTTGCGCGCCAGGCTCTCGCACACCTCATGCACGGCAAAGGCCAGCTCGTCGAAGGCGTCAGTGCCCTCGACAATGGGCTCGGCATCCGCTGCGGCACCGGAGGCAAGCATGATGCAGGTGTCATTGGTCGAGGTGTCGGAGTCGACCGTCACCTTGTTGAAGGTCTGCTTGACGGTCGAGAGCAGCAGGGCGTGGAGCGCCGCCGGCTCGACGGGGGCATCGGTCGTGATGATCGCGATCATGGTGGCCATGTTGGGCATGATCATGCCCGAGCCCTTGCACATGCCGCCCACCGTATAGACATTGCCCGCATGGCCCTCGGCATCGCTGACGTAGGACACGGCATATTCCTTGGAATGCGTGTCGGTCGTCATGATGGCGCGAGCGGCATCGGCGCCACCGTGGGCGGAGAGCGCCTCGTAGGCGGCAGGAACGGCAGTCTCGAACGTGTCAATCGGCAGAATCTGGCCAATGACGCCCGTGGAGGCAACCAAAATCTGCTGGGGCTCGCAGCCGATAACCTGCGAGGCGATGTCGCACGTCTCGCGCGCGCAGGCAAGACCGGTCTCACCCGTGGCGGCGTTGGCATTGCCAGAGTTGACCGAAACGCCGGCGATGATGCCGTAGCCCTTGTCGGCGCCGCCCAGATTGGCACGGCTCACCTGCACAGGCGCCGCGCAAAAGCGGTTAGTCGTAAACACGCCGGCGCCGGGGCAGGGTTTATCGGGCACGACGAGAGCATAATCCAGGCGCTCGGGATTCTTGCGGAATCCGGCATGGATGCCTGCCGCCTTAAAGCCGGCAGCCGCCGTAACGCCGCCCTCTACGGCGCGAATCTTAATGTCAAACAGCTCGGTATTCATCGTCTTATGACTCCTTATGTCAAACAAAAAACGGGCATCGGTTGGTGCGCCATGCCAGTCATGATCATGAGACCAGCTTAAAAGTGGCGCCCCACTCGATGCCCGACTACCAAATCGTTAACAATCGAATGTGCTACACCGGGCACGCCACTGTGGGCAAGCCTCGTCGCTCGTCAAAACCAAAGACGATGTTGGCGCACTGGACCGCCTGGCCCGCAGCGCCCTTGCACAGATTGTCGATGGCGCCCGTCGCCACCAGCACGCCCGCGCGCTTGTTGAGTGCAAGGCCGATCTGGGCGGCGTTGGTGCCGACGACCGAAGCCGTCTTGGGCTGCTGGCCGGCATCGAGCACGCGCACGAAGGCGCGACCGGCGTAGAACTGCTTGTAATGGTCGACGACGTCCTCAAGGGTCAAGGTATCGATAGCCTGTGGCGTAAGCGGCATCGTCACCGTAGAGAGCAGACCGCGCTTGAGCGGTGCCAGGTGCGGGGTAAAGACGACACGATCGGTTAGGCCCAAGATCTGCTCGATTTCGGGCGTGTGACGATGCTTGCCCACGCCATAGGCCTCCAGGTTTTCGTCCGCGCTGCAAAAATGCGTACGGGCGTTGCAGGACTTACCGGCACCCGTTACACCGCTGATAGCGTCAACGATCACGGGACCGCTCTGGGCAACCCAGCCGGCGCGCACGGCAGGCGCGGCGGCAAGGCTCGTTGCGGTGGGATAGCAGCCGGCGCAGGCGACCAGCACGGGCTTGCCGTCGGCATGGTTGGATGCAGCGGTCTCCAGGTCCTTGCAGAACAGCTCGGGCAGGCCGAAAGCGCGCGTCTCGAGCAGCTCGGGGCTCGTGTGCTCAGCGGCATACCAAGCCTCAAACACAGCCGGGTCGCTCAGACGGTAGTCGGCCGAAAGGTCAAAGCAGGAAACGCCCGCGGCAAGCAGGGCGGGCACTTGCGCCATGGCGGCCGTGTGCGGCACGGCCAAAAAGACGGCATCGCAGGATTTGAGCTCGGGAGCATCATGCGTCGTGAAGACAAGGTCGCTTACGCCGGCAAAGCTCGGGTAGACCGCAGACAGCGGCTGGCCGGCATCGGCGTTGGACGTAATGGCAACAAGTTCAAACTCGGGATGACCGAGGACGAGGCGAATGAGCTCGGCGCCGGCATATCCAGCCGCACCGACGATTCCAACCTTTACAGACATATCAGACTCCTTGTCTGCAGTTATGCACCAATGCGCATTCCGCAGCCGTCGTTATGAAGTGGGTTGAAACTTTAACACCAAAAGATGCATATATACGCAAATCTTTTGCATATTCATGCATTGAAACAATCCCGACACATTCACTCGAAGGAATTGACAAATAAATGCGGGCCCCCTATTACCCAGTGCGCCTTACGGTGACGTTGCAATGTGGGGCCCGCTACATGCGAGAATTTGAATTGTCGAAGCTTGTTGAGAGACTCGTTTAGAGCTCGACCGGCACCCATTCGTCATGGTTGCAGATAAAGGCCTCGGGTTCCTCCACGCTAAAGAAGACGAGCGTGGAGTCGTTAGGCCCCTCATAGTGCTCGCTCAAGCGCTCAAGATGTTTCCATCCCGCCTCGCGCATATCGGGAGCGGCCTGGTCATCCAAGCCGGCACGCCCGCGCAAGATGAGCCAGCCATGGCCCGGCCACCAACTCGTGGCCTCAAAGCGCTGATTTTGCAGCAGCTCTTGCCACACGTCTTTGGTGCGCGCCGTCACAAACCACAGCTTGCCGTCCTGAATCTGAGCAAACGAAAATGGACGTACATGTGGCTGCCCGTCCACGCTCGTCGCCAAGTACCACGCCGGCACCGACGTCAGATACTCCAAAACCGTATTCAATCCGTCCACGTTTCCTCCTGTACTAGCCAGTTTGAGAGCCTGGTTGGTGTGAGCTAGAGCTCCAGGCGCTCCTCGCTGCCGTCGATATCACAGAAGCGCGCGGCAATGTTGCGGACCGAAAAGAAAGCAAGGCGGCCGTCGTTGGCACTCTCGTGTTCCTCGCCGATGCCCACCATGTGCTTAAAACCCGCTTGACGCACCTTGTCGCTCGCAACTGCGTCGTCCTCAAGTGCGGCTTCGCCGGTCAATACGATCCAACATTCCCCCGGCTTCCAGCCCGAGAGCTCAAACTTGGGATTCGCACTCAGCTCCGCCCACACATCCTTGTCGCGCGACGTGCAAAACCACAGCTTACCTTCATCGACCATGGCAAACGAGAACGGCCTCACGCGCGG
Source organism: uncultured Collinsella sp. (assembly GCA_934650975.1). Lineage (GTDB taxonomy): Bacteria > Actinomycetota > Coriobacteriia > Coriobacteriales > Coriobacteriaceae > Collinsella. The sequence continues at coordinate 18,238 of CAKUFW010000030.1, forward strand.
CTGATGTCCGTCCGTCACGTCGATCGTGGCCAGATACCACGCCGGAATGCGCCTGAGATACGAGCAGGCGCGCTCAAGCTGAGCTGTGCGGTCGTTGTCGGTCATAGGGACCCCTTTCTTGCGCTCGAATCGCGCCTAAACAAGTTGAAGGTTGACGACGATGACGCAGATGAGCAGCAACGCCGTCATCACCGCCGCCAACGCATCGCCGCGGCCAAATGCAAGCGTATGCAGACGTGTGCGGCCCTGCTCGCCATGATAGCAACGGGCATCCATGGCGGCAGACAACGTCTCGGCATGACGGAACACGCCCGTGAACAGTGGAATCGCCACACTGCCGAGCATACGCACGCCGCCGAGCGGACCGCCCGTCACGCGTGCACCGCGGCTTGCCTGTGCATCGGCCGTCTGCTTCATCTCGGTGGCAAACTGCGGCATAAAGCGCAGCGCTATACCCATGATCATGCCGAGCTCGTGCGCAGGAAGTCCCACACGCGCAAACGGTGCGAGCAGGCGCTCAAAACCCGCGGTGAGGTCGAGCGTCGGTGTGGTGAGCGTAATAGCGCTCATACCGGCCATCATCAAGGTCAGACGGCAGGTCATAAAAGCGGCGGAATGCAGCGAGCCCTCGCTTATCTGCAGAAAGCCGAGCTGCCACAGGATGCGCCCACTCTGATCGGCAAACAAGTTGAGCACCGCGACCACGACGACGATTGCCAGCAGCGGCGCCATCGACGACAGAACGCGACGAGCCGGCACCCGAGACACGGCATAGATCAGTACAACGAAGGCAGCCACCGGAAGCAAGCCGCGGAAGCTGCTGACCGTGAGCGTCGTAATCAGGAATACAAAACCCAGCAGTAGCTTGGTGCGCGGATCCAAGCGGTGAATTGCGCTATCCCCGGGGTAGTAACTGCCAAACGAAAACGCCTCCATTAGCAGCCCTCCTCTCGCGCGGCCATCTTAGACTTGGCCATGCCCACGGCACCCGAAACGCCACCCGAGCGACCGATCAGCAAATCTGCCAGCTCGTCGGCCAGCGACTCAACCGTATAGAGCCCGCCGCGACGCAGCGGCACGCCCGCCTCCGCGAGCGCCAACGCCATGCGCTGAGCAGCAGGTACGCCCAAGCCGATCGACTTGAGCTCATCGGCATGCGCAAACACCTGCGCGGGGGTTCCCTCGGCAAACACCGCACCTTCGTTCATCACGACGATGCGGTCGCAGCAGTTGGCCAGGTCGTCCATACTATGCGAAACCATGACAACGGTCAGGCCATCGTGGTGAAGTCGATCGATAAGCTCAAGGAAATCCCTGCGCGCAGCCGGATCGAGCCCCGCCATGGGTTCATCGAGCACCAGGACTTCGGGCTCCATGGCGAGCACACCGGCGAATGCCACACGCCGTTGCTGACCGCCCGAAAGCTCAAAGGGACTCTTGTCGCCGACCGTGGAAAGGTCGAGGCCCACGCGCGAGAGCGACGACTCGACGCGACGGTCGACTTCATCTTGCGGCAAGCCAAGGTTGTGCGGGCCAAACGCCACGTCCTGCGTCACGGTTTCGGCAAACAGCTGACGCTCGGGATATTGAAACACCACGCCGACCTTGGCCTTAACCGCGGCGGCGTCTTTCTTGTTTGACAGATCGAGCCCCAGCGCGCGAACGAATCCCTCCTGGGGGCGAATCAAACCGTTGAGATGCTGGACCAGCGTCGACTTACCCGAACCGGTATGACCTGCTAAGCCCAGGAACTCGCCGCGACGCACCGTCAGAGATACATCGCGCAGCGCCCACGGGCTGCTGGGGTCGTTTCCCCAGAGAGCCTGTTTATTCGATTTGCCCGCAGTGGCCGAGCGCTTGCGCCATCGACGGCGCTCGCGAGCACTCAGCGAGTAACTATGCGAGAGGTGCGAAATCTCGATGACGGGCTCCGACACGGCTGTCCCATCGGTTGCAGAGGAGGCGTTGTCGAGCACACGAGAATCGGATGCAGAAGGCCGCCCCGCGGCGTCTTCCCCACTCCGGTCGGCATATGTCTGCGCAATCTCGGCGACCATATCCGCCTCGCGCACCTGCGCATGAACGGGCACGCCCTTCGCACGAAGCGCCGTGCCCAAGCAGCACGACGCCGGCATATCCAGGTTGAGCTCCGCGAGCTCATCTGCCCGCGTCAGAATCTCCTCGGGCGTACCGAGCATGGCAACGCGCCCCGCCCGAAATACCGCGACACGATCAGCCTCGGCGGCCTCTTCCATAAAGTGCGTAATCATCACGATGGTCATGCCGCGATCGTGCAACGCGCGGCAAGCCTTCATGAGGCCCTTGCGTCCACGCGGATCGAGCATCGAAGAAGCCTCGTCCAATATGAGCACGCGCGGTTCCATGGCGAGCACACCGGCAAGCGCCACGCGCTGCTTTTGACCACCCGAAAGTGCATGGGTCTCATGGCGCTCAAAGCCCACCAGCCCCACGCCCTTCAGCGCCTCGCGTACACGCTGCGCAATCTGGTCCGATTCGACCCCAAGGTTTTCGGGGCCAAAGGCAACATCGTCCTCGACAAGCGTCGCCACGAGCTGATCATCGGGATTCTGAAACACCATACCCGCGGTCGAGCGGATGTCGTAGACCAACTCGGGGTCGGACGCGTCCATCCCGTTAACGCGCACCGTGCCCGCATCGGGCTGCAACAGTGCATTCAGATGCTTGGCAAACGTTGACTTGCCCGACCCATTGCCACCGAGGATGCAGAAAAACTCCCCGTCTTCGATGTTCAAATCGACGCCGTCGAGTGCCGGTACGGCACCGTCATAGCTAAAGGAAACGCCCCGACACTCAATCATGCGCGGCCTTTGACCTGGTCCTTCTTGGGCGTGATGAGGTTC
>CAKUFW010000031.1 GCA_934650975.1 uncultured Collinsella sp.
TCCTGGTCAACGCGTTGCATCAGCTGCCCGAGTATGACAATGCCCGCATTGCCTACCACACCGATACTGATATCGTGACCGACGCCATCGCACGCGAAGTCGATCCGACCAGGCCGCTCGGCATCGATACCGTTATGCGCTCCGGCTTTTTGCTGCCCCTTATGGAGCGCCACGCCGCGAGCGAGTTCTTCCTGGGCGACTTTGCCGTCACCGCCGCACGCACCCACAAGGATGCCGCCGAGCAGGAGCTCATGCGCGTGTCCTCGGCGGCCAACGACGCCGTGATGGCCGACGCCATCAAGCTCGTTCACGAGGGTGTGACGGAGCGCGAAATTGCCGACCAGATGCTCGGCCTGTATCGCAAGCACGACTGCGAGGGCTTTAGCTTCCCGCCCATCGTGAGCTTTGGCGCCAACGCCGGAGACCCGCATCACGAGCCCGACGACACCGTACTCAAGCGCGGCGACGTGGTGTTGTTCGACATTGGCGGACGTCGCCGCAACTACTGCTCGGACATGACACGCACATTCTTTTGGGGCAAGCCGGACGAGGAGACGGCGCGCATCTACGACATCGTGCGCCGCGCCAACGAGGCCGCCGAGGCGCTCATCGCCCCGGGCGTGCGCATGTGCGACCTAGACCGCGCCGCGCGCGACGTTATTGAGAATGCGGGCTACGGCAAGTACTTTACGCACCGCCTGGGCCACTCGATCGGCCTGCAGGACCATGAACCGGGTGACGTCTCGCTCGTCAACGAGCACGTCGTAGAGCCGGGCATGACGTTCTCCATCGAGCCGGGCATCTACCTCCCCGGCCGTACCGGCGTCCGCATCGAAGACCTTGCCCTGGTCACCGAGTCCGGCGTCGAGATCCTCAACGCCTACCCCCACGACCCAGTCCGTCTCGACTAGCCCTTACCCAATAGCCCCTCAATAAGTTGCGGTGGAATAGTTCCCAGATTGGCCCACAGAGGCATAATCCAGGAACTATTTCACCGCAACTGCCATGGGACCAAGTCGACCAATCTGACAGTCTAGAGATGCGCCACAAAAACAGCCTATCTACTACGTTTAACCCGCATGGGTCGACCATGCGGGTATTTTTTGAAAATCGGCAAGCCTTCTACCTGCGGTTTTGATTTCGCAAGTCTCGGCGTGGTCGAGGGCAGTCGATTAAACGTAGTAGATAGGCCCATTTCATGGCAAGCATGCCAAATTAGCTGCCCCGATCCAAACGAAAGGCCTCCCGGTCCTCGTGGTTTACGAGGAACGGGAGGCCTTCTTGTGCCCTAGGGCTCTATGCGCTCTGCGCTACTCAGCGCGATGACGCAGTTTTTCGATCGCGGCGGCGATCAGCGCCAGCAGGCCAGTTCCGCCAAGTGCGGCGACGGTAACGGCCGTGCTGTCGCCCGTCTGGGCCAGGTTCCCAGCGGCGGCCTTCTTGCCGTTCTTCTTCGCATCCGAAGCCGGCTTGACATCAGACTTGCCGCCGTTGTCCTTGCCGTCCGTCGGCTTCTGCTCGACGACCGGCTCAACAACCTCAACAGTCACCGAAGCGGTGAACTGCTGGGCAGCCGGCGCCTCAGCGTCGGGACCATCGTCAGCAAGCGAGATCGCAACAGCCCCGCCGTTAACATCCAGCGTCGCCGTAATGACAACGGTGCCGTTCTTGAGGGCCTTGACCTTACCGTTCTCGACCGTCGCGATCGTCGGATCGAACGAGGTCCACGTCACGGGACCGCGAAGCTTTGCGCCCTTGTTCGCGTTGCTCGCCGCGGCGGCCAGGTCGATCTCCTTGCCACGCTCGACCTTGAGCGTGGTCTCGGCGGTCGTGGCCTTACCGTTCTGGTCGACGATCACCATGCCGTCGGCAGCCGGACGCGGCTTAACGCGCACCTCACAGCTAACCGTCAGCTCCGTGCCGTGCACCTTGCCGGTCACGGTCTCATCGTCGGCGCCCCAGCCAAGCGCGGGCACGTCCTCCCAGTCGATGCCGTAGTCCTTCTGGCTACCGTCCTTCATGGTCACAGCGACCTTCTTGGGCAGCGCCTTCAGTACCTCATCGGGCGAGCTGAACTCAAAGACCTCAACGGAATCCAGCGTCGCGGGCGTTACAGGAATGTTCGAGTCCTTCTCGGAAACGGTAACGGTAGCCGTCACCGTGGCAGAGCCGGTCTCGTCCTTCACCGTGCCCGTAACGACAATGTCGCCGAGCTCGCCGAGCGCCTTCTGGGTCAGCGCGCTCGTATCCCACGTAATGTCCAGATCCTTATCGGAGCCGTCAGAATACGCCGCGCTCGCCTGCTTAGGCAGATGGGCCACGACGTCGGCAACCTTGTCGTCGCGCTTGGCGGCAATGGAGCCAGCGCCCTCGGCAAGCGATGCGCTCTTGATAACCGGCTTAACCGAAACGGTCGCCGTCACCACAAAGCCGCCCTGTTCGGTGGCACCGTGCACCGTGAGGGTCTTGCCCGTCGTGGCGATATCGGCGGCGGGGACATCGGCCCACGTAATGGCGGACTCAGCCTCAGTCTTGCCATCGGCCATAATCACGGTCGCCTTAAGGCCCGCGAGCGCCTTGGTAATTTCCTCGGAAGAGGCACCGTCAAGTACCGGCTGCTCAAGCGTCAGGCTGTCATTCTTCACGTGATGAGGAATCTCGCGCTTGGGCGTCTCGACGACCAGCTTGCAAGTGGCTTTGAGCGTTGTGCCCTCAACGGACCCTTCGATCGTGTGCTCGCCGACAGCGGCAAGCTGCTTGTCGAGCCCGTCCGTGTTCCACGTAACGGCAGCCTTATCGGTGTGGCCGTCGGTATAGGTCACGTTAACGGTCTTGGGCAGCTGGCCCGTCACCGCATCGGCCTTCGCATCGCGCTCGACCGTAATCTGCGGCGCCTCGGCTACCTTGTTGATCGTCGTCGTGGAGGTAACAACGACCTCGACCGGCAGGTTGCCGTTCACCGTCACGCCCTTGGCGACAACAGTGTTGCCGTAGGTGGCGGCAGCAGCGGGAACCTCGGTCCACGTGACCTCGGACTCCGCCGTGGTCTTGCCGTCCTTCATGAGGACCGTTGCCTTCACGTCCTTGAGCGCCTCGCGCACGGCATCGGCCGACGAGCCCTCGGGCACGCTAATGCCCGAGACAGGCTTAACGGACGCCGGAATCTCGGCATCACTCTTGACGACCGTCACCGTGCACTTGGCCTTGAGCGTCGCGCCCTCGATCGTGCCTTCAAGCGAAATGTCGCCCAGCTCGCCCAGGACATCCGCCGTCAGCGGGGCCTTATCCCACGTAACGGCAGCGGTCTTCGTCGAGCCATCGGACATGTTGAGGGTCACCTGAGCCGGCAGCTCGATATCAGCGGCAGCCGTGTTGCGGGCAACCGAAAGCTGAACGTCGGCAATGCTCTCAACAACCGGCACCAGGTTAACCGTGGCATTAACCTCAAAGTTGCCAATCGCCGTCTTGCCCGTAATGACGACACTCGCGCCGTCCTTCTTAATGGTGAGGGCCTCTTTGGGGGCGGTCCAATCAATCTTCGAGTCGACCTCGGAGCCGTCCTTCATGGCGACCTTCACGGCGGTGGGCAGCGCCGCCACGACAGCCTCGGGCCTCGCGCCGTCGTCGACCGTCACGGCGTCAACGGTACCAGCAAGGTGATCGGGAATCTCGCGCAGCGGCTTGACGACCTTGATCGTGCACTCCGCCTTCTGGTCCGTGCCGGCGACCGTGCCCTTGACCGTGACCTCGCCCTCTTTGGCAAAGTCCTTGTCGACAAGGCCCTCGGTGTCCCATGTCACATCGACCGCGGCAGCAGAGCCATCAGAATAGACAGCCGTGACAGTCGCAGGCAGCTTGGCCAAGACTTCCGTGGCCTTCACATCACGCTCGACCTCAATGTCATCGGCAGCGTCCAGTCTCACGATATGCGCGGTTACCTTGACCTTCACCTTTACGGTCATGCCGTTGTCCGTCAGGCCCGTGACCTCAAACTCGTTGCCGGCGCGGCCCAGGCTATCGACCTGAGACCACTTAACGGGCGTCTCGTTCTTAGTCTTGCCGTCCTTCATGACCACCGTAACCTTGGACGGCAACATGGCCATCAGGTCCGCGACCTTGGCGTTGTCCGCAATCTGGATGACGGGAATTGACTCAACGTGGTCGGGCGTCTCGGCATCCTGGTCCACCACAGTCACATTGCAGGTCACCTTGGCGCCGTTGAGCTTAACCGTACCCGTGATCTCCACGGTGCCGGTTCTGTTGAGCAGCTCGTCCGTGACGTTAGAAAGATCCCACACGTCAATGTCGAGCAGATCGGTCGAGCCATCGGAATAGGTCGCCACAACCTGCTTGGGCATCTGGGCGTACAGTTCCTGCTTGGACGTACCACTGGCAACGCTAAACGACTTGGCCTCGAGCTTGGTGATGGTCCGCGGCGCCTCGCGAACGTTAACGTACACGATGGCGTTGACATTGTCGATGCCCTTGAGCTTGCCGACGAGCTTATAGGTACCGGTCTTAGCGAGGGGCTTCTTGATGTCGAGGCCGTCAGTGTCGGTCCACTCTGTGATTTCGGTGCCATCGAACGGGGTATGTGACGTGAAGGTGCCGTCAGAGTAATTGACGTTGATGTTTTTGGGCAGCGTCAGTGTCGACCCAACCGTCGTGTTAATCACAACAGCCTGAGGCTGCAAAGCAACCTTCTGAGCCTTCTCATCAGCAACCGTCACCTTGGCGGTCACGACGCCGTTCTTATCCACGCCAACCTTCTGTCCTTCATCGTCAGCAAGCGCCATAACAGCAGCGCCATCAAAGCCGACAACGCGGCCAGTCACATAGAACGTACCAGGTTTCTCGTACTTCTCGGGAGCAATCGGGTCCCACTCAACGGCAGCATTCGAAACGGAGCCGTCGCTCAGCTCAACCGCCATCACGGACGGCATCGCCGGAACGGTGCCGACCTTGGTTGTCACGGCAGTCTCGCCGTTGTCGAACGCTTTCTCGACACCAGCAATCACAATCTTAGTCTGGACGGTGACACCGGTGTAGGCGCTATCGCTGTATCGATCAAGGCCGTAGGCATATACCTTACCGGTGACCGTCGTAACTTTACCCGGCTCTCCGGTATAACTCGGAGTACGGACCTCGTCCCACTGAATCCAAACGTCTCTCACATTGTTGTCGCTCGTGGTCACCTTAACATTCCACGGCAGCTCAGGCATGACTCCACTGGCAGTAGCAATGCGCTCGGGAACACTCATGGACGTAATAGAGCAGACATCAACGGTAACCGTTGCTTCCGCACCACCCGAAAGCTTACCTTTGACCTTAAACGAACCATCCTTGGCATATGCATCGGGGGAAACTTCATCCCACGTTACATTCTCGCGCTGCGGACCAGTTGACATGTCGTTATCGTACACGACCTCAAGAGAGCGCGGCAAAGCAGGCTCGGTGCCAGGCACGGTCCACACCGTTCCGCCCTGAACGGATGTCGCCCTATTCACGACCTGAACGTTTGCTGTTACAGGAATATCCACCACACGGCTATTGCCATCCGTATAGTATGACAGCTCAGCGGTACCCGAAACGATTCCGCCCTGGTTCCAATCGAACCCCTTTGTATTCCATGTCACGAAAGCGTGCCTGGAATGATAGCCAGGCTGATCTTTAACATCGGGACTCATCAGCAAAACACTGGTCGGAAGAAGTTCTGAACCATCATGCCCTTTAAGGACCTTGATAGTTTCAAGCTCCGCCTTCCACTTATCCGTCACGATCACATGAATCGTTGCCGGGATGTTCGTTCCCGCGACTTTGCCAGTAATGGTGCAGTTCTCCGAAGGATGACTATCATACTCATCCCAATTAATCTTTAGGCCGGAAAACTTGGTCCCATCCTTTAATGTGCCATCGACGGTTGTATTATCAAGACTGATTTGCTCTCCAGGGTAGATGACATACGTGTCTTCATAAGACTGCACGAGGGTCGGACCGGCCTCACTGTAATAGTTGATGCCCTTGACCTCGCCACACACAGCCGTCGCACGAACCCTCGCAAGCGTGCCACTAATTGTTCCGGTCACCTCATAGTCGCCCGGCTTACCGTTTTTGAGATCCTGCGGAATCTCATCCCATGTATAGCGGGAGTCTCCAGCCCCCCAAAGGCTGTAATAGTTTCCGTCTGACAGCAAAAACTGGTTCGATCCGTAAGAATTAACGAGGCCGACACCGGGAACGAAGGCGATTCTACCCAGATCATCATCAGCAAGGTCGCAGACATTGATAGTCGCTGTTACCGGAATGTTCGAGCCCAAGAAATAGCCCGTGATGGTCGACTGACCCAGATTGTTCAAAGTATTCTGACTGATAGCGGGCCATTGGACGGAATAACTCCCGCGAGAACCATTCCACATCGTAGCTTCAATGGTATACGGCATGTGAATTTGAGCACCAACGAGGGTACTTACCGAAGTCGTAGATGGCATCTGTAGCGCGCGAACGTTGACCTTAATAGAGGCGCGATGGGCGCTGCCAAGCGAGACGGGCATAGACGGGGCGCCAGGATTGCTTCGGCTATAGCTGATAGAACCTCCGAGGGTAAAGGAGCCCTCCTGCGCAACCATGGAATCCAGGATGGTATCCCATGTAACGCCGCCCTCAGCCGTAGACCCATCGGTGAAAGTCACCTTTACGGAATATGGAAGGGAGGTGGCATTCGAGCCCGTTGTAGGACGGATGCCAACTGGCGTATCAATGGGCGCAAGCTGCGCGATTGAGGCGACCTCTTTAACGACGACTTTCGCCTTAACCTTTAGACCAGCAAGAGAAGAAATGCCACAGTCCCCGATAGTGCCGGTAACTTCATAAGTGCCAGCCGTCTGGAATCGAGAGGCGTCAGCATTATCCCATTCCACAGGGTAGTTATACCAGTACTCGCCGTCTGGTCGACTCACCTTAAGGTGCACACCAGAGTCAAGGGGCGATTCGTCACCAACAACGCGTTCGTACGTCAAGGAATCCAAGTCAAAAAAGTCTTTTGCATCCTTCACCGTAACCGTACAGGTAACTTCGCGCTGGTCAAATCCAGCGAGCTTGCCCTTAACTACAAAAGTACCGGGCTGAGCATATGAATCGGGATTGACATAATCCCAATTGATTTGAACTGACTGCGATTCATTTTGATCGAAAGTAACCTGCGACTGATACGGAAGAGACGGCGACATCCCGACTGCAGTCGAGCATTCAAATTCAGTTTGAACAGACTTGATTTCACGAACATTTACCGTGCAGCTCACCATAGTCGAAGGAGAATACGTCAAATGTCCCTCGACGACAAAGGTGCCGGGTTTTTGATAATCCGACTCAGGAATCTCATCCCACTCGACATCACAGGACGAGCTTGAGTTATCAGAATAGGACATGTAGGCAGTCGAAGAAAGAGATGGCAAGACGCCAGGCGCCGTGGTCACGCTTTGCATGTAGTTCGAAGACCTGGGAACAAACACCTTGAGCGTGGCGGTAACGGAATAGGGCTCACTCAGCGAATAGCCCATGTTGTCGATATTGATATATGAAATGGAACCTTGGATTGGCACCTCTGATTCGTCGGAGGCAGTTTGGATAGTCTTCCTAGAAGCTTCATCCCAATTGACCACGCCGGTGGCTTTAGCTCCGTTAGTCAGCGTGAGATTTACAGAGATGCCATACTCATCGCTAATATAAGCTTGTCCAACATATTTTTTGGCAATTGGAGTGCCATCAACGGACGCGATTTTCAAATCCTCGTTAGAGCTCACCGGCGCAGCGACGCTCGCAGCACTAACGGCTGACGGATCCGCCGCCGCCTCGATGATCACACGCTGCTTGACCGTTTGCGTGGCACCTTCGACAGTGCCCTCGAACTCATACGAGCCGGCAGACAGCTGGGCCAGAGTTGTCGGAGCATCGGCGCCGTTCAGCTTCCAGGTGACGTTTTCCTGCTTAGTGGTACCGCTCTCGTAAGTCGCAGCCACCGTTTGAGGCAGCGTGGCGTCGGAGCCCTCGGCGACGTGCAGGTCGGTCAGCTCGGCAAGCGATGCGATCTTGTCATCCGCCTGGCTATCCGATGTTGCCTGACCGGCATCCTCAGATGTTGCGTCTGCGCTTTGCTCGACAACAACCTGGGTGGTATCACCCTGCATCATCTCGGCAAACGCCTGCGGCGGCACCGAACCGACCGTCATGGTAAGGGCCAGGCCCGCGGTGATCGCCGCGTTGACATGCCTTCTATTCATAGTTCCTCCCGACTAGCTCAACGGACCACAGCACTGGTCCGGATTGCAAGTTAGGCTGAGCGTACCCTTCCTCAGCGTGGCAACGCAATATGAGATAGGTCAAGCGGCATAAATGATTTCGTAAGCGGGCTCCACCTAAGTTTCGGGGAATAGTTCCTAGATTGACCCACAGAGGCATAATCCAGGAACTATTCCACCGCAAATGATGAAGGGATGGGTTAACGGAGCAGGGCGGCTACTTCGCCGGCTAGGGTTATGGTGCCGGCTGCTACGAAGGGCTCGCCTGCGGCATCGAAGGCAGCCAGGGCCTCGGACACGCTGGGGTACACGCCCGCGAGCTTATCGGCGTCCACCAGGGCAGCAAGCTCCTCTGCCGGTAGGGCGCGATCGGAATCGGTCTGGGTTACGACCACGCGCGGGAAGGCCGGAAGCAGCACATCGACGATGCCCGCCACGTCCTTGTCAGCCAGCGCGGCACACAGCAGCGTGGGGCGATTCTCCACGCACGGATCAATCTCGTCCAGCGCACTTACAAAGTTCTCGCAGCTCTGAGGGTTATGGCAGGCATCGATCAGCTTAAGCGGATCGGTTCCCAGCACATCAAAGCGACCTGGCGTAGGGCAGCTCATAAGCGAAGCATCGAGCTTGTCGTGATCGAGCTCGCGACCCAAATACCCCTCGCACAGCATAATCGCGCACGCGGCATTCTGCGGTTGATACGCCGGTTTGACCATGCTCGACGTATAAATCGCGCGCGGCGTGGTGCAGCTAAACTCCACCGTATCGCCCACATGCGCCGGCACCTTGGTCGTGGCATGGCTCACCACCAGCGGTACCACACCACACTCACGGCAACGGGCATCCATCACGCGCTGAACGCTCGCCTCATGCGCACCCTCGCCCAGTACAACTAGGCGCCCGGGTTTAATGACCGCGGCCTTCTCCCCCGCAATAGCCTCGAGCGTATCGCCCAGGATGCGCGTGTGGTCGAGACCGATGCCCGTAATGGCAACGGCGACGGGATCGGTCGCACTCGTGGCGTCCCAGCGACCGCCCATGCCAACCTCGAGCACGGCAACGTCCACCGCAGCCTCGGCAAACACCACCAGCGCGGCAGCCGTCAGCAGGTCAAACGGCGTAATGGTATACGCGCGCTCCCCCGCTGACTTGCGACGAGCATTCACGCGATGCCCTGCCTCAACAGCAGCAGAAACGCCCCGAGCAAACGCCTCGTCACTCACAACGCGCCCATCGACCTCCATGCGCTCGGGATAGCGCACAAGCTGCGGAGACGTATACAGCGCGGTCTTAAGCCCCTCGCCACGCAGAATAGCAGCCGAAAAACGCGTGGTCGAAGTCTTGCCATTGGTACCGGCAACCTGAATGCAATCAAAGTACTCATCCGGCCGTCCGAGCTCATCGAGCATATCGACAACCGTTTCCAACAACGGCCCAGCATCCCCAGAAATCCGCCCCGTATCAGCAGCCAACCCCACAGCCTCATCAAACGAAAGCAAATCAAACGAAAAAGGAATGACATACGACCCAGAACGCTTAGCCATAACCCAAAGTCCCCTCAACATAAAAAGAGGCCCGTAATAAACAACGAGCCCCTACCATTCAAAATATCAGCCAAACACCGCTTTGCAGTGAGATCAACGCCACAACCAAGTAGCCCCACCAGGCAGCGGACGCCCCCCAAACCGCGTCCCCCCAGTAACGCTTACGAGAAGTCAGCAACCTGCGAGGTCAGCGCCGCCAGGATCTCCTTGAGCTCAGCTGCACGGTCCCTCTTCTTCTGGACCACCGCGGGCGCGGCCTTGGCTACAAAGCCCTCGTTGGACAGCGTCTTCTCGCAGCCGGCGAGCTCCTTCTGCGCCGAGGCGATCTCCTTCTCCAGACGCGCCTTCTCGGCCGAAAGGTCGACCTTGCCCTCGAGCACCACAAAGACCTCGACGCCGCTGTCGACCACGGCGATGCTCGCGGCCGGCTTCTCAACGTCCACGCCCATGACCAGCGAGGCGGTGTTGGCCAGCGGCTCAATGGTCGAGCGCAGGCTCTCGAGCTTCTCGATATCCTCGGCACCGGCGCGCACGACCACGTCGAGCTCGGCCTTGGGGCTCAGGCGGTAACGCGAACGCGTGGCGCGGGCGGCCGAAACAACTGTGCGGCACAGCTCAAACGCGCGCTCGGCGGGCTCGTCCACGTACTTGGCGTAGTCGGCGGGCTCCGGCCACTTGGCGATCATGAGCGCCTCGGCGCGGTCCACGTTGCCCTCGGCGTCCAGGTCGAGCACGCTCGCCGGCATGTTGTCCCAGATCTCCTCGGTGACAAACGGCATAAGCGGGTGCATCAGGCGAATGGAGGTGTCGAGCACAAAGATCAGGTTGCGCTGAGCCTGCAGACGGCCCTCGCCCTTCAGACGGGCCTTGGTGACCTCGACGTACCAGTCGCAGACCTCGTTCCAGAAGAACTGCTGCACGCCGCGAGCCATGTCGCCAAAGGTGTAGTTCTCGATGCCCTCGGTGACCATCTTCACGGCCTTGGCCAGGCGGCTGAACATCCAGGCGTCGGCCGGCGTCTCGACGACGGGCTCGCCGGGCGTGTAGCCCTCCATGTTCATGAGCAGGAAGCGGCTGGCGTTCCAGATCTTGGTCACAAAGCTCTTGGCCTGGTCGGTGCGCGGGCTGTCGATGAGCTTCTTGGTCTTCTTGTCGATGTTCGCGTCGAACTTGACGTCCTGGTTGTTGGTGCACAGCGTCAGCAGGTTGTAGCGCATGGCGTCGGCGCCGTACATACCAATGAGGTCCATGGGGTCAACGCCGTTGCCCTTGGACTTGGACATGCGGCTACCGTCCTTGGCCAGAATCGTCGGGTAGATGACGACGTCCTTAAACGGCACCTCGTCCAAGAAGTACAGCGAGCTCATGACCATGCGGGCGACCCACAGCGCGATGATGTCGCGGGCGGTGACGAGCGCCGTCGTGGGGTGATGGCCCTCGAGCAGCTCCGGCTTTTGCGGCCAACCCTGTGTGGCGAAGGTCCACAGCTGCGAGCTGAACCAGGTGTCCAGCACGTTCTCGTCCTGATGTACGTGATGACCGCCGCACTTGGGGCACACGTCGGTGTCCTCGGTAAGGGCGTCCTCCCAGCCGCAGTCCTCGCAGTAGAACACGGGAATGCGGTGGCCCCACCACAGCTGGCGGCTGATGCACCAGTCCTTGAGGTTCTCCATCCAGGTGGTGTAGGTCTGCGTCCAGCGCGCGGGGTGGAAGGTGACCTTGCCGGAGTTGACGGCGTCGAGCGCCGGCCCCTTGAGCTTGTCGACAGCGACAAACCACTGCTCGGACAGCCACGGCTCAAGGGCAGAGTCGCAACGGTAGCAGTGCATGACGGAGTGGTCGTGGTCCTCGACGTGGTCGAGCAGGTCATGCTCCTCAAACCACTTGATGACGGCCTCGCGGCACTCGTCGCGCGTCATGCCGGTGAACTCGCCGTAGCCCTCGACGACCACCGCGTGCTCGTCAAAGATGTTGATCTGCGGCAGGTCGTGGGCCTGACCCATGGCGTAGTCGTTGGGGTCATGGGCCGGGGTGACCTTAACGAAGCCGGAGCCAAAGTTGGCGTCGACGTGCCAATCCTCAAAGATGGGGATCTCGCGGTCGACGATGGGGAGCTTGACGGTCTTGCCCACGAAGGCGGCCTTCTCGGGATCCTTCGGGGAGACGGCAACGCCCGTGTCGCCGAGCATGGTCTCGGGGCGCGTGGTGGCGACGACGATGTAGTCCTGGCCGTTGACCGGCTCGGTCAGCGGGTAGCGCAGGTGCCACAGGTGGCCCTTCTCGTCCTTGTACTCGGCCTCGTCGTCCGAGATGGCGGTGGTGCAGTTGGGGCACCAGTTGACGATGCGCTTGCCGCGATAGATCAGGCCGTCGTGGTACCAGTCGCAGAAGACCTTACGCACAGCCTGGGCGTAATCCTCGTCCATGGTAAAGCGCTCGTTATCGAAGTCGACAGAGCAGCCCATGCGTTTGATCTGCTCGACGATGATGCCACCGTACTCGTGGGTCCAGTCCCAGCAAGCGTCGACAAACTTGTCGCGGCCAATCTCCAGGCGGCTGATGCCCTCGCTCTTGAGCTTCTTGTCGACCTTGGTCTGCGTGGCGATACCGGCGTGGTCGGTACCCAGGACCCAGCGCGTGGACTTGCCGCGCATGCGGGCCATGCGGACGATGGCGTCCTGGATGGAGTCGTCGGTGGCGTGGCCCATATGGAGCTTGCCGGTCACGTTGGGAGGCGGAATGGTGACGGTGCAGTCGCCCACGCCCTCGCGGCGCTTGTAGTAGCCGCCGTCGAGCCACTTCTGCAGGATCGCCGGCTCGTTGGTCGACGGATCGTAGTTCTTGGGCATTTCTTCCATATATCTCTCCCTGTCCCGCCGGGGAGGAATGTAGGCCCGATTTTCGCTCGGTCAGGTCCTGGCTCGCACGAAGACCACATTAAGTGGTCTTCGGCTCGTGCGGAATCTACGAAAATCGGGCCTACATTCCTCCCCTTAGGTATCGATTACTTCAGTCTGAATGGACTTCGCTGTGGCTTAAACAAACACACAGAATAACACAGGTAGTTGGGGTTATTGCGTATATATAAAATAGCCTCCGACCGCGGGTGGCCGGAGGCTATTTGCAAACACATTTTTAGGCAGGTTTAGCCGTAGATTCGCTGGGGCTGCTCTTCGCCCTTGACGGCGGCTTCGGTTACGACGACCTTGGCTACGCCTTCCTCACTGGGGAGGTCGAACATCGTCTGCTGCAGCACATCCTCGCAGATGGCGCGCAGGCCGCGGGCACCGGTCTTGCGGGCGAGCGCCATGCGGGCGATCTCGTGCAGGGCCGCGTCCTCAAACTCAAGCTCGACGTCCTCGAGCTGGAACATCTTGCGGTACTGACGCACCACGGCGTTCTTGGGCTCGGTCAGGATCGACACCAGGTCGTCCTCGTCGAGCGCCTGCGTCTGGGTGACGACGGGCGTACGGCCCACGAACTCGGGGATCATGCCAAAGGCGTTGAGGTCCTGCGGGAGCACCTGACGCAGCAGGTCGTTCTCGTCGACCGAGGTGGGGCCGGCGATCTCGGAGTTAAAGCCCACGCCCTTGTTGCCCACGCGGTCGGCGATGATCTTGTCCAGGCCCACAAAGGCACCGCCGCAGATGAAAAGAATGTTGGTCGTGTCGATCTGCAGCAGCTCCTGCTGGGGATGCTTGCGGCCGCCGGTGGGCGGAACGCTTGCCACCGTGCCCTCAAGAATCTTAAGCAGCGCCTGCTGAACGCCCTCGCCCGAGACATCGCGGGTGATGGAGAGGTTCTCGGCCTTACGGGCGATCTTGTCGATCTCGTCCACATAGATGATGCCCACCTGCGCGCGCTCAATGTCGCCATCGGCGGCGTTGATGAGCTTGAGCAGGATGTTCTCCACGTCCTCGCCCACGTAACCGGCCTCGGTGAGCGCGGTGGCGTCGGCGATGGCAAAAGGTACCTCGAGGATGCGAGCGAGCGTCTGTGCCAGCAGCGTCTTACCGGTACCGGTGGGACCGAGCAGCAGGATGTTGGACTTGGCAAGCTCTACCTCGTCCATATCGTCATCGAACTGGGCGCCCATGCCGCCGTCAAAGGCGGACACCGCGGCACCGCCCTCGATCACGCGGCGATAGTGATTGTACACGGCCACCGACATGGCGCGCTTGGCGTCCTCCTGGCCCATGACATAGGCCGAAAGCTCATCATAGATCTCGTGCGGCGTCGGCACGCGCGTGATGACCTGGCGGTCGTCCTCGAGCTCAAAGCCTTCGGCCTCGGGGTCAACGGCGGGCTGCGACGCAGCCTGGCCATGGTCGTTGAGGAAGCCCGGAAGATTGCCGTTGCGGGCGGCGTCCATAAAGTCCGAAGCCAGCGACTCCTCCAGAATCTCGGAGCAGGCGGCGACGCACTCGTCGCAGATAAAGATGTTGGTCGGGCCCTTTACGAGGCGACGGACCTGGCCCTGCTCTTTTCCGCAGAAGGAGCAGCGGATGGGGTTGCCGTTCTCGTCAAAGTTGTCCTGCATGTTACCTGCCATCCTAGGCGTCCTTCGCGGCAAGATCGCGCGAGGTGACGATACGGTCGATCAGGCCGTAGTCGAGGGCCTCGGCGGCGGTCAGGTAGTTGTCGCGCTCGGTATCGGCCTGGACCTTCTCGATGGGCTGGCCCGAGGCGTCAGACAGAATCTGGTTGAGCTCGCGACGGGTCTTCTTAATCTCCTCGGCCACGATCTCGATCTCGGTCTGCTGGCCCTGGGCACCGCCGCTGGGCTGGTGAATCATGACCTTGGAGTGCGGCAGGCAGAAACGCTTGCCTTTGGCGCCGGCCGAAAGCAGCACGGCGGCCATGGACGCGGCCATGCCCACGCAGATGGTGGAGACCTGCGGCTTGATGAAGTTCATGGTGTCCAGAATCGCCAGACCGGAGTAGACCTCGCCGCCGGGCGAATTGATGTAGAGCGAGATATCCTTCTCGGCATCCTGGCTCTCAAGATGCAGCAGCTGGGCAACGACCAGGTTGGCGCTGACGGAGTTGATCTCCTCGCCCAAGAAGATGATGCGGTCGTTGAGCAGGCGCGAATAGATATCGTAGCTGCGCTCGCCGCGCGGCGTCTGCTCGATAACGTATGGCACGAGGGCGGAATCGAACTTAGCGATCATACGCATCTCCATTTCTCTTACGGACCAATAGTGGTTCTAGACAAACGTACGGTGCCCGCATGCTATGCATTGGCTGGCACCGTACGAAGCAACCGGATAACCGGCTTATAACTTTACCCCATCCCGGGCGCGTACATGCGCTCGCGGGAAAGGTGGCGAGAATTACTCGGCGTCCTTGGCGGTCTCGTCGACCTCGGTCACCTTGGCGTTCTCGACCAGGTGGTCGACGGCCTTGGAGCGACGGATGGACTCGCGGACGGCAGGCATACGGCCATCGGCGATGAACTCGGCCTTGGAAGCCTCGACGTCCTTGACGCCGGCCTTCTCGAACTCGGCGTTGATGTCGTCCTCGGTGACCTCGATCTTAAGCTCACGAGCGAGGGCGTCCAGGGCCAGGGACTCACGGGCAACGTCGTTGGCCTGCTTATGCAGGTCGCCGATGAACTGCTCCATGGTCAGGCCGGAAGCGGGCAGCCAGGTGTCCAGGGTCATGCCGCGGGCAGCGAGGTTGGACAGGAAGTTCTGGCCGAGCTCCTCAAAGACGGACTGCTCGTAGTCGGCGTCCATCTCGTCGAGCTGCAGGCGCTCGGCGAGAGCGGAGACGCAACGGTTCTCCTTCTCGGCCGGGAGGCGGGAAGCCTTGTCCTGCTCGATCTCGATCTTAATGGCGTCGCGCATGGCCTCGATGCTGTCGAAGCCAAAGTCGGACTTAACGAGCTCGTCGGTGAGCTCGGGGGTGTTGCGAACCTTGATGCCCTTGACGGTGACCTCGACGGTGTGGGTCTCGGCCTCCTCACCCTCCTCAGCCTCATCGGTCCAGGTGACGGACTTGACGTCGTCAACGTTGGCGCCGATCAGAGCCTCGTTGAACTCGGCGGGGTTGGAGTCGCTACCGGCGATGAGCATGCGGCCCTCGGCGGCGAAGTTGTCGGCGTTCTCGACGGCCTTGAGGTCGACGGTCACATAGTCCTCGGCCTCGACGGTGCGACCCTCGACGTCCTCGAAGGTGGCACGGTAGTTGAGGAGCATCTCGACCTGGTTGTTGATCTCGGACTCGGTGACCTCCGCGGGAGGCATCTCGATCTCGACGGCGTCGAAGGAGGAGAGCTCAGCAGCGGGACGCAGGGAGAACTCAACGGTGTAGGTGTAGTCCTCGTGATCCTTGGCGAGGTCGAGCTCCTTGTAGTCACCGTTCTTGGTGGGGACGATGTCCAGCTCGTTGAGGACGACGGGCTCATTGGCGGCGATCAGGTCGTTGGTGGCCTGAGCGAGGGTAGCCTCGGCGCCCAGGGCGGAGTCGATGACCGGACGGGGAGCCTTGCCGGCGCGGAAGCCCGGGAAGCGGTACTTCTTGGCGGTCTCCTTGTAGGCCTTCTTGATCGCGGCGTCGACGTCGGCGGCCGGGATGGTGACCGTAGCGGTGAGCTTGGCGTCCTTGACGTCAGAAGCGGTGATGTTCAACACGTTCCTCCTCATACTGCCCAGCTTATCTGAGGTGCTGGTACCTTTATGCAACAAGCGTCGCGAGGGCATAAGCCGACGCGGGTGCGTTGGTGCGGGCGAAAGGACTCGAACCTTCACGGGAATCCCACCAGAACCTAAATCTGGCGCGTCTACCAATTCCGCCACGCCCGCATGAGCGCACAGACTAGGAATGATAGCAGATACGAACGGCAAGCGCACGCACACCTTTTACAGGCTCACGACCTCACCACGAGTGCAAAAGGCGGAGCGAGTTGCCCCGTCCCGCCAATTACGACTTGTTCGCTGACCCGCTACTCCCCCAGCAGCGCTTTCTCGGGCGTGATCGGCAGCGAGCGGACCTGGTGGCCGGTGGCGTGTGCCACGGCCGAGGCCACGGCGGCGAGCGGCGTGTTGATGACGACCTCGCCGATCGACTTGGCACCAAACGGACCCGTCGGCTCGTAGCTCGGCTCAAATGCCACGCGAATGCTGCCGATATCCAGGCGCGTGGGCAGCTTGTAGCTCATAAAGTTGCCGGTGCGCAGGCGGCCGCGATCGTCATGCTCGACAATCTCGTAGAGCGCGTGGCCGATACCTTGGGCAATGCCGCCCTCGGCCTGGACGCGTGCGAGCGCCTCGTTGATCACGGTGCCGCAGTCAACGGCAGCGGCGTAGTCCACCACAGTCACCTTGCCGGTAGCCTTATCGACCTCGACCTCGGCAATGCCGGCCATAAACGGCGGGGGCGAAACGGGCAGGCAGGCAGAAGCGTGCGAGGTGAGCGCGTCGCCGCCCGCGATGTTCTTAACGCACAGATTGGCAAAGTCGCGCAGGCTCAGGAAGCGACCGAGCTCACGCGCGGCACGCTCGTCGGAAAGGCGCACGTATTGGCCATCGAAGACCACGTCGGCGGCGTTCACATCCCACATCTGGGCGGCCTTGGTGCAGATCTTCTCGCGCAGCTCGGTCGCGGCGTTCTTGGCGGCAAGGCCCGTCACGTACGTGCCCGAGCTCGCATACGAGCCGGCGTCGAACGGCGACACGTCGGTGTCCACGCCGCGCACCACGATCAGCGAGCTCTCCACACCCAGCTCCTCGGCGGCAATCTGCGCAAGAATGGTGTCGACACCCATGCCGTTATCGGTAGCACCGGTCGAAATCGTAATGAAGCCATCCTCTTCCAGGCGCATGTCGATGCCGGCGATATCCACGTTGGAAATACCCGAGCCCTGCATGGTGAGCGCGCAGCCCAGGGCGCGCACACGGTCGCCCAGGTCAACGGCCAGTGGCTTGTCGCGCCAGCCGATCATGTCCATCGCGCGCAGCAGGCAGCGGTCGAGTGCGCAGGCGTTGAGCTTCTCGTTGTAATACTGCGGCATGATCTCGCCCTCGCGCACGATGTTCTTAAGGCGCAGGTCGGCGGGGTCCATGTGCAGCATGTCGGCGAGCTCGTTGACGGCGCTCTCCACGGCAAACTGCCCCTGGGTGGCACCGTAGCCACGATACGCGCCGCCGCGGTTGGTATTGGTGTAGACGGCGTCCCAGCTAAAGCGGCTCGCCTTCACATGGTTGTAGATGGGCAGGCTCTTGTGGCCCGAAAGGCCGATCGTCGTGGTGGCATGCTCACCATAGGCGCCGGCGTTGGACAGCGTATGCAGGTCGATGGCCGTGATGGTGCCGTCGTTCATGGCGCCCAGCTTAACGGTCATCTGCATCTGGTGGCGCGAGTTACCCGCGGTGATGGTCTCCTCGCGGGTGTAGCAGCAGTAGCTCGGACGGCCGGTCTGCTGGGTGACGAACGCCACGAAGATCTCGCAGCAGCCCGTCTGCTTGGAGCCAAAGCCGCCGCCGATGCGCGGCTTAATGACCTGCACCTGCGACTGCGGAATGTCGAGCGACTGCGCGACCATGCGGCGCACGTGGAAGGGCACCTGCGTCGAGGTGGTCACCGAAATGCGGCCGAACGCGTCGGTCGTCGCGAAGGCACGGAAGGTCTCCATGGGCGCGGTCTGGGTGGCCTGGCTGGTATAGGTGCGCTCAAAGACGATGTCGCTCTGGGCGAAGGCCTCGTCCAGATCGCCATAATCGCTGGTACCGCTGCACACCAGGTTGCGCGGGACATCGCCGCCCTGCGGGAACATAAAGGTCACGTCGCCCTCGGGGTGGACTACGATGTCGTTATCGAGTGCCTGGGTAAAGTCGAGCAAGGGCTCGAGCACCTCATAGTCGACCTTGATGAGCTTGAGCGCCTTGTCGGCGGCCTCCTCGGTCTCGGCGGCGACAATCGCCACCTCCTCGTTTTGGTAGCGCACCAGGTTCTCGAGGATCAGACGGTCATACGGCGAGGGCTGCGGATAGCTCTGGCCGGCAATGGTAAAGCGGCGCTGGGGCACGTCCTCGTAGGTATAGACGCCCACCACGCCGGGCACCTTCAGGGCGCGGGACGTGTCGATGGAGCGAATCTTGGCGCGGGCATAGGGGCTGCGCTTGAGTTTGACGATCAGGGCACCCGCGGGCACCAGGTCGCCCGTGTAGACGGGACGGCCCTCGAGCAGGGCCTTCGAGTCCTTCTTGGGCTGCTTGTGGGTGATCTGCTTGTACGTAACGCCGTCGGAGCTGGTGTTATTGACCGGCAGCTCGGGCATCTCAAAGCCCACCTGCACGCCGGACTCGTTGAGGAAGCGGACGATGGCGCGCAGCTGGCTCTCGTAGCCGCTGCAGCGGCAGAGGTTGCCGGCAAGCTGGCGCGAGAGCTCCTCGCGCGTGGCGACGAGGGACGGGTCCTCCTTGGCGGCACGGGCAAGTGCCAGCACGTTCATAATGAGGCCGGGGGCGCAAAAACCGCACTGCTCGGCGCCTTCGGCAGCCATCGCGCGGGCGAGCGCCTCGGACTCGGCCTTGAGGCCCTCGAGCGTGGTGATGGAGCGTCCCTCGACGCGCGCGGCGGGAACCGAGCAGCTCAGCACCGGGTCGCCGTCGAGCCACACCGTACACAGGCCGCAGTTGGTGGTCTCGCAGGCGCAGCGCACCGACGCGCAACCCTGTTCGCGCAGCAGCGCAAACAGCATGGTGTCGGGGGCAATCTGAACCTTGACCTTACGGCCGTTGAGCGTAAAGGAAAGATCGATGAGTTTGGCAGCCATTAGCGCACCTCGCTAGAATCGACGCCGGGCACGCGGCGGCAGGAATACTCGTCCGTGGCAAACTTAGGGATCTCGACGGTCTCGAGCTCGCGGGCAAGGGAGGCCGAAAGCTCGATGCCGGCGGCGCGGCGCACGGCCTGGATCGCCAGCGGAGCCGAGATGCGGCGCCGGTACTCGGCCGAGCCCCACAGGTTGGTACCGTAGCTCAGCGCACGCACGAACGCGGCGAGGGAGCGCAGCTCGTCCTCAGAAGGATGCTCGTTGGCAAGGCCGCATGCCTCGCCCTGCAGCAAGGTCGCGCGCAGCGGGCGGGCGCCCACGGTGACGTGCCAGGCGTTGTCCCACCAGGCGGCGGTGACGTTGAGCGAGGGAAAGTCGGTCGCGGCCTTGCGCACGGCCTCGTAGCTCGCGCGATAGTCGTGCTTAACGACCACGACGTGCTCGATCACGTCGCGCACGTAGCCCATGTCCACAAACTCGGCGAGCGGCACGCGGCCGGCGCCCGTCAGCTCAACGTAGGAATCGAGCGCCAAAAAGGCCGAAAGCACGTCCGAGAAACCAAAGCGGCCGTAGATGCTGCCGCCCACCGTGGCGGTGTTGCGCAGCTGCACGCCCACGATGTCGTGGACGGCAAACTCAAAGACATTGTTGACAAGCGCGTTGAGCCCGGCATGGCGCTCGAGCTGGCGCAGGGTGCACATGGCACCGATGCGAAACTCGGTCTCGGTCTCCTCGATCTG
>CAKUFW010000032.1 GCA_934650975.1 uncultured Collinsella sp.
CCTCAAGAAGGAGTAACATCGGGACTTGCAGCGACGGACCTCAGGACGCTCTTACACCACGTCTGCGCGCGCGACCGCACTTTTGGCCGCTGGTGCCGATTTTGGGGGCCATTTGGCTGCCACTAAACTGGTAACAGTACTCATATTTGCCCTTTTTTGCCCACCGGGTTTCCGGCAGACCCCAAAAGCGGGCCCGGATCGCTCGATCCGGGCCCGCTGGGAACTGACGCGCGACTACGCGCGGCGCTTCATGGCCCACGCCAGCAGCAGAGCTGCTGCGCCGGCTGCGAATACGGCACCAGCCACGACGTACGCGCTGTCGCCGGACTGAGGCAACGTCTCCTTGCCAGCCTTCTTCTTGGACTTGGAAGACGTGGTCGTGGTGGTCGTAGTCGTGGTCTGGCTCGAACCAGGCGTCGGCGTAGGCTTGGCAGCCTCGGTAACGGTAAAGTTCGTCTCGGCCGTGCCCGTGGTCGAAACCACGCTCAGCTTATGCTCGCCAACGCCGAGCGTCTTTAGGAAGCTCGTCTTGAGCGTCACGATCGTGGAGCCCTCGGTGAGCACGTAGTTCTCGGAAGCGACCTCCTTGTCGTCGACCAGCACCTTCTGGAAGTACCTAATCGGCGCGCTCGAACGGAAGCTCAGGTCCTTGGCGGCGTCGACCACCATCGTCTGGCCCTTGCCATCGATGATCTCGGGCGCCAGGATCTCCTCGGACTTGCCCTTCTCACCGCAGACCGTACATTCCTGATGCATCTCGCCCTTGGCCTCGACCGTCGCCGGCTTGTCGACGACCCACTCAAAGGTGTGCTCAGCCTTGTCGATGACCTCGCCGCAACGGCAGACATGCCAGTGGTTCTCGGCGTCGTGTGCCCAGCCAGAGTCGTCGGGCTCGTGCTTGAGAACACCCTCGACCGTCACGTTCACGTCGCCCTCGACGTCCTTGAGCTCATAGGCGCCCTTGTCGGAAAGCTTAACGGATTTGCCGTTGACCTTGACGGCGTAGTCCTTGCCCGCGAAGTACGCGCTGTCGATGCTCATGGTGAGCGTTGCAGCCCCGCGCCAATCGAGCTCGGTCGCCGTCGAGGTGAGCTTGTAGCCCACCTGGTTGCTCGGCAGCGACACGACCAGCTTGCGGCCGGCCGCCACGGTGATCTCGGTGGCAGAAGAGGCATCGTAGTTGGTCTTGGCCTGGTAGCGCACCTCGTACACGCCGGCGGCAAGGTCCTCGAGTTCGGTTACGCCCTCGCCCACAGCCTGGTACTTGGCAGCATCCTTGGCGCGCCACTCCATCGTCGCGGCGACGCCCGTGATCTTGCCGTCACGCTTGCCGCTCACGGTCTCGGCGGTGGCCTGAACCACCGGTGCGTCCTGTGCGGCCTTCTTAATGGAGAATTCACACGTCAGGCCTTCGGTCGGCAGTGCGTAGTTGCCCGCGGCCTTGCCCGTCAGCATGGTGAGGGTCGCCTTATAAGAGGTGCCGACCTCGGTCTGAGAGCCCTCGACGGTCGCACCAAGGTCATCCTTGCCAATGACGCCGCTGAGCGTTGCCTCGGGGCAGTGCTCCTCGCCGTCATAGGTGAACACGGTGGTGCCCCACGTCACAGTGAGCAGACGCTGATTGATGGTGAACACGCCGGGCTTGCAGGTGACGTCGTAGTTAGAGTTGGCGTCCTTGACCTGCGTCACGTTCAGGGCATAGCCGCCCTCGTGCACGTCCTCGCCAGCTTCGCGCTCGATCTCGATGCCCTCAAGAGACTCGCCCGCGACAAGCTCGCCAGCGGTGACATCCCACGTAAACACGGGATCGGCCTCGCCGTACGTCTTGGAGGCGTCCTGTGCGGTGACCGTGATTGCGCGCGGCTTGACCTCGAGCGCGACCTCGCCCTCGGCCTTCACACCGTCGATCGTTACCTCATAGGCCACGGTCAGTTTGCCGACGTCCTTAATCTTGGGGGCCTCGGGGGACCAATTCTTGCCGTCGGTGCTGTACTGAGCCGTTGCGCCCTCGGGTAGTCTCGTCGCATCGACCGTGTGGTAGTCGCCGTCGTACTCGTCGGAGTAGCCAACGATAGCGGCGGCCGGAATCTCGACCGCAGGCAGGGCATGGCCACAGACCGTGCACTCCTGATGCTTGGAACCCACCTCGGTTGCCGTAGGAGCCTTATCGACGACCCACTTAAAGTCGTGCTTGGCCTCATCGATCTTGTCACCACAGGTGCACTCATGCCAATGCGCGTTGTCATCGGAGACCCACTTGCCGTTCACGGCCTCGTGCTTGCGCACGCCCTCGACCGTGACAACGAGGTCGCTCTCGGCGTTCTGAACGGTGAACTCACCACGCGCGTCGGGTGCCACAACGGCATTGTTGACCTTGACGGCGTAAGAGTCGTTGTCAGTAAAGTAGCCGCTCTCGACACTAACCGTGAGGGTGGTTGATCCGTGCCAGTCAAGCTCGTCCGGGTTCGCCGCGATCGTATAGCCGACCTGCTTGGCAGGCAGCGTCACAACGAACTTGCCGCCAGCGTTAACGGTAACCTCGGTGGCGGAGGAGGCATCATGGTCGCTATCGGCGCGGTAGCGCACCTCGTACGTGCCGACAGCGCAATCCGTAATCTCAGTCACACCATCGGACACGCCCCGATACTCGCCAGAGTCCCTGGCGCGCCACTCCATCTTCGCGTCGACGCCCGTGATCCTACCATCGGACTTGCCACTCACAGTCTCGGCCGTGGCCTGGACCTTCGGCGCGCCCTGGGGTGCCTTCTTGATGGAGAACTCGCACGTCAGGCCTTTGGCGGGAAGCTTATAGTTACCCGCGTCGTCACCCGTCAGCTCGGTGATTTCCGCCGTGTAGGTGCCGGCCTTGACCTTGGCGCCGTCAACGCACGCGGAGAGATCGTCGTCGCCGACGACGTTGTGGAGCTTCGCTTGGGGACAGTGCTCCTCGCCGTCGTAGGTGAACTCGGTGGTGGCATCCCACTCCACGGTGAGCTCGCGCTTGTCGATGGTGAACGCACCAGGCTTGAACGTAATCTTGTAGTTGGGGTTGGCGCCCTCAGGCTGCGTCGCCGTCACGGCGTAGCCGCCCTTGCGCACTGTCTCGCCGGCCTCGCGGGAAACGGTGATGTCCTGGAGGCTCTCGCCCTCGACGAGCTTGCCCTCGGTGACCTCTGAGCCCAGAGCGGGATCACTGTCGCCGTAGGTCTTGGAGGCGTCCAGAGCGGAAACCGTGATCGCGAGCGGAGTGACCTTGAGCGTCACCTGACCCTCAACCACCGCGCCGTCGATCGTGACGCGATAGTCGACCGTCACACTGCCGGCGTCCTTAATGCTGGGCGCAACGCTCGTCCAGCCGCCATCAGCAGCCTTGTACTCAACGACGGCGCCCTCGGGCAGGGCCGAGGCGTCGACAGAGTGATCCTTGCCGTCATATTTGCCAGAGTAACCCTTAACAGCCAGGGCCGGGATCTCTACCGTGCCCGACTCATGGCCGCACACGGAGCACGTTCCATGTTTGGAGCCGGTCTCGGTAATCGTCGGCTGCTTGTCGATCGTCCATTTATACGCATGCTCGGCGTACATCTTAATTGTGACAGTCTCTTTATTGCCGGCAGTGTCCGTAGCCACGATTACATGCTCAGTACCGGCATCGCCTTCAGCGGCCTTAACCGTGTACTTTCCGTCCTTGCCAGCCTTGAGCTCCTTGCCACTATCGGTAACCGTCACCGTCTCGTCGCGGTCATCGAACACGTCAAATGAAACGCTCTCACAGTAGGTCTTATCTACCCAGAGGTCATAAATGGTGGGGGCGTAAGTGTCCACATAGGTATAGGGCTCTTCATCCCATTTGCCGTTGCAGACCCTGCAGACCTTTTGACGAACGCCATCGGCCTCAGGCGTAGCAGACGTAATGACCTCGTACCCCCACCTGCAGGGCTGGCTCTCCTGAGCCTTCTTGCAGTACTTGCAGGCCTTAACGTGGCTACCTTCGCCATTCGGCTTCCAGGCAGCGTTGTCGGCAACGGCATGGGGGCCCTGTTCGATCTTAACCTCGGCATCGGCAGACGCATTGTGGTTGCTATCCTCGGCATAGCGGACGTAGTACGTTCCCGACTTCGTAAGCCCGGTCAGTTTACCGTCAGACGTTATCTTCTGATAGCTCCCGCTCGACCCGCGACGATATTCCATCGCCTTGGTCACGCCCGAGATAGAGCCGTCCTTGCTGCTGCACGTGGTCCAATTATTACCCACGAGCCCAGCCGGCGCGTCCTGATCGGCCTTGGCAATCTTCACAGTCGCGCTGCCCTTGACGGTCAGGTAGTCAGAAGCCGTCACACGGTAATAGGTCGTGTACTCGGCCGCATTGCGATAGGTCGGCTTGTCCGTCGTCCAATCACCGCCGTCTTCGCGGTACTCGATCTTCAGATCCGCCGGAACAGGGTCGTTCTTAACGTTGACCGTAATGCCGTGTTTTTCGCCATCATAGGCACCCTCAAAGCCGGTGACCTCGAGGTCAAAGCGCGAAACGTCAACGATCTCCCATTTGAGCGTCAAAACACTTGTGGTGCCGCCATCGGTCGTGAAGTTGCCCTTACCGATGACAATGCACTCGTATTGCCCTGGCTCGGTTTGCTTCAGTCCGGATTCACTTCTAGCGCTGAGCTCGTAATCCTTGCCCTCAACGAGATCGACCCACTCGCCGGCACCGTTCTTGAACTGCGCACTTTCAACGACAGGCTGATGCTCCTTGCCGTCATAGGCATACTTGCCCGCGCCCTTGCCGCCGTCTTTAAGGATGAACTTGTAGGATTGACCCCTAACCAGGCGGCGCTGCGAAATCTCGAAGGCCTTCTTGCCCTCGAGCGTCTGACCAGAGGCAGTCTTAAAGCTCGTAACGACATAGTAGTAGCCAGCGTCCGCCGGAGCATCCTTGAGCTTGGTGCCATTTTGATACGCCTCGGCATCCGCCTGAGACTCGCACTGATACCACGTGAACGCGTCGCTGGCCGTCACGCCCATCTGCTCCAGATTCCACGCGCCGTCCTTATTCAAAGCGATCTTGACCGGGCAACCATCATAGACAAGCTCGGTGCTCTGAGAACTCGTCGCCTTAGACATGGAAAGCTTGTACGTGGCCCTCAGGTACTTTTTGACCTCACCGTTCTCGTCCTTGCCATATTCACACTCGCTGTTGCGGAACGGACCCACGCACGATGCGCGAACGCCCAAACCGTCAGCTTCAACGTTCCACTTGTGCTGGTGGATGGTCTCGCGGAAGGTGAGGTCGCCGTTAAGGTTCACGATCTCGTACTTATCGGAGTCATCATCGGTCTTGGACGAACCGTCCGGCACAACGCCTTCGATCTCGTTGGATTCGCAGCTACCAAGGACACGCGACTTTACGCCGTTGCTGTCCGCAGTCTCCTCAATCGAAATCCAAACATGATAATCGCCTCCGCGCACGGAGAAGTCAGAAGCAAGGTTTAGCGCCGGCGCTGTAGCATCGGAGCTCTTTTTCTTAGGGATATACAGGCTCTTGGCGGTTCCCGTAGCGATATCAGCCTCGGTATATCCGTCGCCCGCCGTCACGTCTCCTGCATGGTTGTTCTTCCAGAAGCTCGCAATGGTCGGTGACCCGCCGAGGGTAAGGGTTCCAGCAGCGTACACCACGCACGTATTGCCTCTTGCAGCGTTGCGAGAAATCTTGCCGCCGTTTATGTTGCAACGAGCGCTTCGGGCAACATTGAGAGCATCAACCGTCAAAGTATTGTCTGCTGAGCTCGAACGCGTGCTGTGGAAGTTGCTCATCGTGCAACCGTTGAGGTTGACCGTAGCGTTGGTGACGCCCATCACACCTGCGACAGCATAGGTATTAAGGATAGAGGAATTCTCATAATAGGGAGACGCTTCGACCGACTTATAGCTCTTGTTCGTCTGCCTGACGCCCGAGTTCTCTCCATTGCCGCCGCCATTGTGGCCACTGAAGCTGCAATTGTTGAACGTCGCCGTCAATTTTGCGACAGCGCTTCCGTCTTTGGGCATCTTGAAACTGCTGTTGCCATCAACGGAAACAGCACCATTGAAGTCTCCGGACGTATCGTAGAACTCGCAGTCGGTAAAAGTCGCCGTGAAGGGGTTGATGTTGCCGCCAGTCGTATTCCGGCCTTCGCGAAAGAGGTGTACGGGAACGGCATACTCTTGAGCATTGCCCGCTACCGCACCAGACTTGCCAGCATAGTCCTTAATCATCAGCTTACTGAAATTTGCAGACAGATTGCCCTTGGTGTTGCCAAGCGAAATCGCAGGCACCTTTTGTTCCATACTGCTGCTGTACCAGAGGGTGAGGTCTTGCGAATCATCGCCAATCCCCAGACTAACCGAGATGTCACCCGAAGCATTTTTGTAGCCACCGTCGTAATAACGGTCGGTCAAAAAGCCGCTTACGGACTGACTCCCTCCATTCTTATCATGAAAGCTGACGCACGGATTGTTGACGCCGATGAACTCGATATTGCTACCCTGCTTGATGTTGAACAGCCATCGGGTTTGACCAACCGAATTGTGCGTATAGCCGTTCACGTAAACCGTGCCATCGATGTAGATCCTTACAGGGTTAATTCGAGTCGCGCTCGGCGCGTCGATGGTGTAGCCCAAAGAAGGCGTGACCTCACCTTCGGCCGTCTTAAGTACATAGCTGCCCGGCTCGGTGATTTGGACGGGCTCGTTGTTGACCTGCTTAAGCGACAGCACCTCGGCATTCACTCCGTCAGGCATAACCTGCGTCTCGGC
Organism: uncultured Collinsella sp.; assembly: GCA_934650975.1. Taxonomy (GTDB): domain Bacteria; phylum Actinomycetota; class Coriobacteriia; order Coriobacteriales; family Coriobacteriaceae; genus Collinsella. Next base: position 6,793 of record CAKUFW010000032.1, read on the forward strand.
GTTTGCCACTGCCGGCGTTGCCACGAGCGCGCATGCCACGGTGGCGATGCCCAGCAGACGCGTCAACACAGCGCGCATCCCCATCTTCTTCTCCTTCATCGTTCAGCTCCCCTTACCCCTATGCTTTCGCGATGACCGCCATCGCTTGGCGCCGGCGGTCGGTCTGATTCCCCGTCCGACCGCCGGCATCGATCGATATGTGTATCCATGGAGTATTGTGCGGCCGCCAAAACTGACACCCTGCCGCTCGGCGTGAGTTGCGTACCGTGGGGCGCAAATGGAACGCACCTCCGCGGGCGGCGCGTGCCCGATGTGGCAAAATCGAGGTACTAAGGGGGCCCAATTATGCTCAAAATCATCGCCTGCGACGACGACGTCGCCTTTCTAGATAACCTGCATCGCATGATCAACCGCTGGTCGGCCGAGACGGGTACGGCGGTCGACGTTGCGCTCGTCACGCGCGGCGAAGACCTGCTGGCGCGCCATGCCGCCTCGCGCGCCGATATCATCATGCTCGACATGATCATGCCGCTCGTCAACGGCATGGACACCGCCCGCGAGCTACGCCAATCTGATACCGCCGTGCGCTTGGTGTTTCTGACCTCATCGCCCGAGTTTGCGTTGGAGTCCTACGAGGTCCGCGCCTTCGACTACCTGCTCAAGCCCGTGACCTACGAGCGCGTGGCGCAACTGCTCGACGAACTTTCGAGCCTGCGTCCGGCGGCGACCGACGAGCTCGTCATCAAGACATCCTTTGGCTACCACGCCCTGCGCCTGTCCGATATCGAATATGCCGAGGCCCGCAACAAGCACGTGGTCTTCCACCTGCGCGATGGCCGCGATATCGAGGCGCTCGAGCCGTTCCGCAGCATCGAGGACCGACTGGCCCAAAACGCGATCTTCTTTAAGTGTCACCGCAGCTACCAGGTCAATCTGCGCAATATCGACCACTTCAATCGCACGGAAATCGTCATGCGCTCGGGTGCGTGCATACCGCTCGCGCGCAGCTGCAAGCAGGGGTTCCAAGATGCCTACTTTGCGGTGCGGTTCGAGGGCGGGAGACGCTAATGCTTCTCTCGGCAGAACTGGTGCTTTGGGCAATCCACCACGCGACAACCCTGCTCTTTGGCGTCTTTGCCTCGGCGGCGCTGTGCGGTGTCGAGATCAACCGCCGCCATGCGCTTGAGCTGGTGGGGGTCGGCGCCATAACTGGAACCGCATTTGGCCTCGCCAATGCCGTCGGCGGCGAGCTATTCGCCCGCCAGGCATATCCGCTCGTCGTGCATCTGCCGCTCATTATCTACCTATGCGTGCGTTATCGCGTGAACCCGCTACTAGCCATGCTGGGCGTCACCAGTGCCTACCTGAGCTGCCAGTTCAGCAACTGGATGGGCATCGCCGCGCTCGCCGCCACCGACTCGCAAATCGCGTACTACGTGGCGCGCATCATCACCACGATCGGCGTCTTTGCCGTCTTATTGCATTGGGCAAGCGACATTGGCCCCCACCTGGCGATCAAAAGCCCCACCGAGCTGGAGATTCTGCTCATCCTGCCGCTCGTCTACTACATCTTCGACTACGCCACCAACGTCTATACCACGCTCTTCCACTCGGGCTCGGTGGTAACCGTTGAGTTTTTGGCGTTCGCCCTCTGCGCCTTCTACCTTATGTTTCTTGCCGTGTACCTGCGCGAATACGAGGCAAAGGAAATCGCTGAGCGCGAGCGCTGGATGCTCGCGACCCGCGACAACGCGGCCATCAAAGAGCTCGAAGCCTGGCGCCAGTCCGGACGCGAGCTCTCGGTTCTCCGTCACGACATGCGCCACTACCTGCGCGGTCTAGCGGCCCTGATCGAAGAGGGCCACACCGATGAGGCGCTCGAGCGCATCGACGCGCTCTGCGAGACCAACGACCGCACCGCCGTGCGCCGCTACTGCGCCAACGAAACGGTCAACATTGCGCTCTCGTCGCTTTCCGCGGACATCAACGCGCACGGCATCACCGCCGACCTGCGCGCCGCCGTGCCCGAAACCGTCCACGTGGGCGATGTCGATCTATTCAGTGTGGTATCGAACGCCCTGGACAATGCCATCGCCGCGGCGAGCGCCGCCCCCGAAGGCAAGCGGTTTGTCGACCTGGACCTTCGCTACGAAGACGGTCAGCTTCTATTGCTGGTTTCCAACACGTTTGGCCGTGCGCCGCACATGGTCGACGGCATGCCCGTGGCTCAGCACACTGGACACGGCTTTGGCACCAAGAGCATTAAACTTGCCGTCGAGCGCATGAACGGCAACTGCCAGTTCCGCATTAACGGCGACCGGTTTGAGCTGCGCGCCGTGATGTAGCGGCGCGGCAAGCTGACGCCACGACCGGTCCGTTAGAGCCGCTTCGCCGGCGCCAGTCCGCTACAGCGGCGCGGCGGCCGGGGTCAGTTGCTTGATGTAGGCCCACATGCGCTGCTTGGCGGCCTTATCGGTGAGCGCCGCCTCAAAACCGTCGAGTGCAAGCACGCGACGGCCCTGCACACGGGCGACCAAGCCGGGTTTGAGCATAGCGGTATCGAAGTCGTCGATTGCCACGAGCATGTCGGCATAGGTCTCGCGCATGGTATCGGCCGCGCGATCGTCGAGCAGCAGCACGGCCTCGGGATCCAAGGCTTCGAGCGCCTCGCGGAACAGCTCGCACGGCAAGGCCTCGCCCACCGCGACCGCCCCGTCGCCCACGCCGGCAACACTTGCCAACACGCAAAAATCCTCGGGCGCGTAGCCGATGGCACCGAGTGCCTTGCGCAGTGCGGCACCGTCCGGGCCGGCAGCCAGCTCGCCGCCCGCACGCTCAGCCTCATCCAAATCGCCTTTGACCAGCACAATCGGCGAGCACGCGTTGCCCGCGATGCGCACACCGCGACCTGCAAGCGACGCAAACTCCTGCTCGGCCGCCTGGGCGATGGCTTCTTTTTTCTGGCTTTGTGACGTGGGCATGCGCTCTCCAATCGTTTGCGTGCCCACCATTATATAAAAGAGCCGCCCACGAGTGGTTGCTTTACGGGCCGCTGGGTATAAGCACGGTCGTACTGAGTTTTACGCGGCCGTGCCGCGTCACATTATGGAGGTCACCATGGCTGACATTAAGCAGATTACCCCCGAGAACTTCGACGCCGTCGTCAACGATAGCCTGCCCGTACTGGTTGATTTTTGGGCCCCGTGGTGCGGTCCGTGCCGTTCGCTCTCGCCCATCGTCGACGAGGTCGCCAACGAGCTGGCCGGCAAGCTTGCCGTGGCCAAGTGCAACGTCGATGACAACCAGGACCTGGCCATGAAGTTTGGCGTCATGAGCATCCCCACGCTGGTTGTCTTTAAGAACGGCGAGGAGGTCGACCGTTCGGTCGGCGCATTACCCAAGGCAAGGCTTCAGACGCTGCTGGAGAAACATCTGTAATACGTTTGTTAATTGTCTGCCGTCCATGAGCGGTTTCGCACCGCTCGCCGGAGCGCCAAACGCAAGGCATGCGACCACGGATAGTATGGTAGACACAAACAGCCCCCAGTGAACGGGTGCGGGTCAGACGGCCTCGCACCCGTTTTCTTATGCGGCGGCGCCCAAGATGGGCGTAGTAGAATCTGAACCACTGGATTGCCCCGTACAAAAGGAGATTTCCCATGCATGACGTTGGAATGAACATGAGCCAGCTTGCCATGAGCGTCAAGCAGGTCGACGACACCATCGAGCTCGCTCACGAGTGGAGCCATCAGCTGCTGCATGCGACCGAGAATTTTGACATGGAGCGCATCGGCGCCAAGCTCGAGGCCGCTATGGCCGCGCTGCACGAAGCACACGATGCGCTCGAGGGCTACGAGGAGGCCATCGAGGCCGATCACAACTCCGTCGGCTCTGTGAAACTGGTGTAACGTGGCCGAACACGAGCACGCGCACAGTCACGGCGCGGACGCCGAAGCGAGCTGTCGCTGCAGTGGCTCCAGCTCCGAGCTGGTCCGCTTTTCGGTTACCGCCCCCGACGACCTGCTGCGCCGTTTTGACGAGCAGATCGCGCGCCGCGGTGACGTGGCCAACCGCTCCGAGGCCGTGCGCGACCTGATTCGCGCCTCGATCGCCAAGGAGCAGATGCGCACGCCCGACGAGCAGGTCATCGGTTCGCTCACCATGATCTATGACCACCATACCGGCGACCTGACGCGCCGTCTGGACGAGGTGCAGCACGACTATACCGACGAGATTGTCTCGACCATGCACGTGCATCTGGACCACCACAACTGTCTGGAGATTCTGGCACTCAAGGGTCGCGGCGAACGCGTCTACGAGCTGGCAGACCGCTTGCTAGGCCTGCGCGGCGTTAAGCACGGTGAACTCACCTGCGCCGCCACCGGGCAAAGCCTGGGACTGTAGCGGGATTTTCCGCAACGCACCTGCCAAAAAGGGACAGGTTTATTTTGGCAGGTTTAGAAGTTTTACCTACCAAAATAAACCTGTCCCTTTTTGGTCGGTTTTGACGAGGGAGAGCCGCATGCGGCATGTGCATATTCATGTGACGGGCATTGTGCAGGGCGTTGGCATGCGGCCGTTTGTGTATCGCGAAGCCATGGCGTACGGCATTTGCGGCTGGGTGCTCAACGCGGGCGATGGCGTGCATGTCGAGGCGCATGCTTCGGGCGCGGCCGTCGACGGCTTTGTCGCCGCGCTGTCGGAGCACGCGCCTGACGCGGCACGGGTGGAGCGCGTCGAGGTTGCCGAGCTGGCGGCTGGTACTTGGGATGCCGCCGATGAACAGGGCTTTCGCATCGTAGCGTCGCAGGATCAGACCGCGCATACGACGCTCATCTCCCCCGATATCGCCACCTGTGACGACTGCCTGCGCGAGCTGTTCGACCCCGCCGACCGACGCTATCACTACCCCTTTATCAACTGCACCAACTGCGGCCCGCGCTTTACCATCATCCGGTCGCTGCCTTATGACCGAGCGGCCACCTCGATGGACCGCTTTCCCATGTGCCCCGAGTGCGCCGCGGAGTATGGCGACCCACTTGACCGGCGCTTTCACGCGCAGCCTGATGCCTGTTTTGACTGCGGGCCGCATATTACGTGGCACGAGGCAGCGGACGGTATGGAGCTCGAAGGCTCGGGGGCGACGCCGGCTATCGGCAGCACGCGCGAAACCAGCGATGCCATTATCGAGCGCTGTGTCAAGCTGCTGGCAAGCGGCGGCGTTGTCGCCATCAAGGGACTGGGAGGATTCCATCTGGCATGCGACGCCGCCAACGAACAGGCGGTGACCGAGCTGCGTCGTCGCAAGCGCCGGAGCAATAAACCACTTGCCGTTATGGTGCGCGACCTTGGCGGCGCCGAGCGCCTGTGCCATGTCGATGATGCCGAGCGCGACTTGCTGGCCGGCAGCATCCGCCCCATCGTGCTGCTGCGTCGGCGTGGTGCTGGCGAGGGAGATTTCTCCGATGCTCTCGAACTCGCACCGTCCGTTGCGCACGATCTGCCCGAACTCGGCGTCATGCTCCCCTATACCCCGCTTCAGCATTTACTGCTTGCAGCCGCCACGTCGCGCGGCATGCATGCGCTGGTCATGACCAGCGGAAACCTGAGCGAAGAGCCCATCGAGACCGATGACGTTCTTGCTTGGGAGCGCCTCGTTGCAGCTGGCATTGCCGACGCGCTGCTCGGCAATGACCGTGCGATCCTCTCGCGCTATGACGACTCCGTGGTGCGCGTAGTCGATGGAGCCGTTATGCCCGTACGCCGCGCTCGCGGATATGCGCCGCAGCCGTTGCCGCTGCCGACACTCGATGCCGTCGTGCCCTGTGCGCTCGCCTGCGGCCCGCAGCAAAAGGCAACGATCGCACTCACGCGCGAGGATGCGAACGGCGAAGCGGCCTGTTTTGTGTCGCAGCATATTGGCGATGTCGAAAACGGCGAGACCTTCGATGCCTGGAATGCAGCACGCACGCGTCTGGAAGACCTTTTTGACCTGGCGCCTGCCGCGCTGGCCTGCGACCTGCACCCCAGCTACCTATCGAGCCAGTGGGCCCGCGAGCAGGCGCGGGAGCGCAATCTGCCACTTATCGAAGTCCAGCACCATCATGCACACATCGCGAGTGTGTTGGCCGAGGCCATCGCTGCGGGCCAGCTTGCGCCCGATGCACGTGTGCTTGGCATCGCTTTTGATGGCACGGGCGCCGGCACCGACGGAACCATTTGGGGCGGCGAGTTTCTTGTCGCCGGCCTTGCCGATTTTGAGCGCACCGCACACCTGCGTACCTGGGCGCTCCCCGGTGGCGCCGCATCCGTGCGCGATGCCCGACGCAACGCCTTTGCCCTGCTGAGCGAGTTCGGTCTGCTCGAACACCCGGGCGCCGTGGGACTTTTGGGCCGTCTCGACGAGCAGATGCGCAACATCACGGCTACGATGATCGAGCGCAACATCAACAGCCCACGCACGAGCAGTATGGGCCGTCTGTTTGACGCCGCGGCGGCGATCTTGGGCATCTGCGGCACTGCAACCTACGAGGGCGAACCCGCCATCGAACTCGAGGCCGCCGCTTGGCGCGCTCTTGACGACGAAAACAGCCATTTCACTGGCAATCAGGCGGGTGTATCCGCATCCGCTTCAATATCGCTGGACAGTTTGTTCAGATACGTATTAACTACAGACCCCCTATCCGACATTTTTGGCCCCATTTGGACTAAAAAGAGCTCTCCAGACACCCCATTAGCGGCGAATATGTCTGCCGAACACCCCAAATCGACCCATTTGGGGTGTTTGCAGACGGCTTTTGCCACCCAGAGCCCATCACAAAAATACGTATCTGAACTAACTGTCCAGGCGGCCTCGGATAGCTCCCTCGTTTTGGACCAAAGACCATTTTTTGAGGCGCTTTTGGAGGGAATTGAGGCCGGCGCGCCGGCCGATAGGCTCGCGCTCGACTTCCACATCGCCATTGCGCACGCTACCGCCCGTATCGCGCGCGAGATCTGCACCCGTGAAAGCCTCGACACCGTCGCGCTCTCGGGCGGCGTGTTCATGAACCGACTTTTGCTTCAGCTCCTCACGCGCGAACTCAAAGACGCCGGTCTTGCTGTCTTGGTTCCCCATACCGCACCCGTCAACGACGGCTGCATCGCCTACGGCCAGGCCGCCATCGCTCGTGCTTGCCTCGCGCAGGCAGCACCGCACTAGGCGGTCCCGCCGGCCCGCACGCCGCCGTCTCACAGGTGTAACGCGTTTGCCCACAACCCCCGCGAGCGCTACCATCAAACGATGGATTACTCCGCGCCTATCCAGCGCAAAGCGTATAAAAGGGGAACAATATGTGCCTTGCCGTTCCCGGTAAAGTGGTCAAACGCGACGACGACCTTAAGGCGACCGTCGACATGATGGGCATCGAGCGCCCCGTTTCGCTGCGCCTCGTACCGACGGCGCAGGTAGGCGACTATATTCTCGTGCATGCCGGCTTTGGCATCCAGATTGTCGACGAGCAGGAAGCTCAAGAGACGCTCGAGCTCGTCAACGCCATGACCGAGCTGGTCGAAGAGGACCAGCTGGCCACCAACCCGGCCGAGGCATACTAGTGGCGGCGGCGCAGCCGGTTCGCTCCGGTATCGACTTTTCGGCATTTCGCGACCCCAAGCTGGCACGCGAGCTCATCGACCGCATTCACGAGCTTGTCGGCGACCGCAGCATCAACCTTATGGAAGTCTGCGGCACGCATACCGTGAGCATCGGCCGCTATGGCTTTCGTTCCATTATGCCGGCGGGGCTCAAGTTGCTGAGCGGCCCGGGCTGCCCCGTCTGCGTCACCGCCAACCGCGATATCGACCATGCAATCGCACTTTCCAACATGGACGGCGCCATCATCACCACCTTTGGCGACATGATGCGCGTGCCCGGATCGTCCACCTCGCTTGCCGCGCAAAAGGCGGCGGGGCGCGACATTCGCATCGTCTACTCGCCGCTCGACGCGCTCGACATTGCCGAGCAAAACCCCGACCGCCCGGTCATCTTTATGGGCGTCGGCTTTGAGACCACGACGCCCACCATCGCCGCCGCCATCCTAGAAGCCGACGCGCGCGGGCTCCAGAACTTCTCGGTCTATTGCGCCCACAAGACCACGCCGCCGGCACTGCGCGCGATTGCCAACGACCCCGAGACCACTATCGACGGCTTTATCCTGCCAGGCCACGTCGCCACCATCACGGGCTTGGCACCCTTTGGCTTTTTGGTCGATGAGTTTAAGACCCCGGGCGTGGTCACGGGATTTGAGCCGGTCGATATCTTGCAGGGCATTTGTATGCTGGTCCAGATGGTTGTTGAGGGCAGGCCCGCGATTGACAACGCCTACCGTCGCGGCGTCAATGCAGACGGCAATCCCGTGGCGCGCCAGCTGGTCGAGCAGGTGTTTGAGCCGTGCGACACCACGTGGCGCGGACTGGGACCGATCGCCCGCTCGGGTCTTTCCATCCGACCCGAATTCGCGCGCTTTGATGCGCGCGCCCGCTTTGACGTGCCCGTTGAGCCGACGGTCGAGCCGCGCGGGTGCCGCTGCGGCGACGTGCTCCGCGGGGCCATTGCACCGAGCGACTGCCCGTTGTTCGGCCACGCCTGCACGCCCGAGCATCCCGTCGGCCCGTGCATGGTGAGCTCGGAGGGCAGCTGCGCGGCGTACTACCGTTACCATGGCTAGCCCGAACATCCTCGATTGGAGTTTTCGATATGTCCCATACCGCCACCGATAGCACTGTCCTGCTGGGCCACGGCTCCGGCGGCCAGATGATGAAGCGCATTATCGACGAGGTCTTTCTGGATGCCTTTGGGTCGCCCGAGCTGCTCGAGGGCAATGATGCCGGTGTTGCCGCCCTACCCGCGAGCGGGCGCATCGCCATGTCGACCGACAGCTTTGTGGTGACGCCGCAGTTCTTCCCCGGCGGCAACATCGGCAGGCTCGCCGTATGCGGAACCGTCAACGACGTCGCGACCTCGGGCGCCAACGTCCGCTATCTTTCGTGCGGCTTCATCCTCGAAGAGGGCTACCCCATGGACAAGCTGCGCCAGATTGTGCAGACCATGGCCGAGACGGCGCGCGAGGCAGGCGTGGCGATTATCACCGGCGACACCAAAGTGGTCGAGCGTGGCGGGGCCGACGGCGTCTACATCAATACCGCGGGCGTGGGCGAGGTGCCCGCGGGCGTGGCGCTCAGCGGCTCAACCTGCCAGCCCGGCGATGTCATCCTGGTATCGGGCACGCTGGGCGACCACGGCATCGCCATCATGAGCCAGCGCGAGGGCCTGGCGTTTTCGAGCGCCATCGAAAGCGACGCCGCACCGCTCAACCACCTGATTGCCGACGTGCTCGCCGCCGCCCCCGACACCCGCTGCTTCCGCGACCCCACGCGCGGTGGCCTGGCGTCCACACTCAACGAGTTTGCCCAGGCCAGCGATGTTGCCATGGAAGTTGACGAGGATGCCGTGCCCGTGCGCCCCGACGTGCGGGCCGCCTGCGAGATGCTCGGCTACGACGTGTTGCAGGTTGCCAACGAGGGCAAGATGGTCGCCGTGGTGCCGGCTGAGCAGGCCGATGCCGCGCTGGCGGCCATGCGCGCCGCACGCTACGGCGAGAATGCCGCCATCATCGGTCGCGTGTTGCCGCTTGCCGAAGGCGCTCGACCCGCCGTGCGCGTGCGCACCGGCTGGGGCTCGACCCGCATCCTCGACATGCTCGTGGGCGAGCAACTGCCGAGAATTTGCTAGCGGCAAAGGCGGTCGGGCGGCGCGGCCCGATACACAGCAGTCAAAGTTGTTCAGATTCCAGACATGCCCGGCAAGCCAGCCCAGTATCATGGGATGCGCTTTATAACTCAAACGGCAGGAGCACCCATGGCGGCAGCGTTTTCCCATGTGATTTTTGATCTGGACGGCACCATCCTCAACACGCTCGAGGACCTGGCGGCCGCCGGCAACCATACCTGCGAGGTGCACGGCTGGCCCACGTTTGCCGTGGACGAGTACCGCTACAAGGTGGGCAACGGTATGCTCAAACTAGTCGAGCGCTTTATGCCCGCCGAGTATGCGGGCGACGGTCGCATGTTTGAGCAAACGCTTGCCGAGTTTAGGGCTTATTACGGTGAGCACAAGGAGGACCACACTGCCCCCTACGCCGGTACGATCGAAATGCTCGACCGCCTGCGCGCCGCGGGCGTTCAGCTTGCCGTGCTCACCAACAAGGATCACATTTCGGCAGCTCCGCTTATCGAGAAGTACTTTGGCCCCGAGCGCTTTGCGCTGGTACAGGGCCGCGTGGACGCATTTCCGCCCAAGCCCGAGGCGCCCGTCACGCTGCACGTGATGGAAGAGCTGGGGGCCGACCCGGCAACCACACTCTACGTGGGCGATTCCAATGTCGATGTTCTGACCGGTCACAATGCCGGCCTTAAGAGCGCCGGCGTCACCTGGGGCTTCCGCGGTCGCGCAGAGCTCGAAGCCGCTGGCGCCGACTACGTGGTGGACACCCAGGACGAGCTCGCCGCACTGATCTTGGGCGAGTAACGAAGCCGACGCGCTACGCAGTCGCGGCGATTGTGCCGTGCGGAAACTGCGTCCCGTTTCGAGGCGTTATTCCGGGTCGCACTTTCCGCAACCCACCCCATCCGGAAACCGCGACCCGGAATTCGGCCAAAAACCGGGTCGCATTTTCCCGAGCGTCCGCGATGCACCAACCTCCCAAGGAGTGTCCCCAACTGCCGGCAGAAAAGGAACGTCCCCAAGTGCCACCTTCCAACATCGGCAACGCCATAGGTTGAGAAAAAGTCAGCGAAAACCCGCCAGAGTGAGCAAGGTGCCTTGAAAGAGGAGGGCATTGACCTTCTGGTCATGCCCGACGATTGAAAGGCAGATTGCCGCTCTGGCGGGTTTGCAGCGTCGAGCCGTTACGCGGTTCGTAGAACCGCGTAACTAGTTAGCTCATCATGGCATTCATCATCTCGTTGGTTGCGGAATCGTCGGCAGACCACTCACCGTCGTCATTGCAGGTGTACTTGAAGGTGACCGTGGTGTCCTTGGTCTTAGCAGCCTTGGTCACATCGACCATAACCTGGCCGGCCATCTTGTACAGCTCGTCATCGGAAGGCATCGAATCGAGTGCGGTGACCTTCTCCTGGTACTGGGTGGCAAAATCTTCAACGATCTGGTTCATGGACTTGCAGGTAATGGTGACCTCGGCAGTTGCGGTGCCCTTGTCCTCATCGACCGTCACGTCGCCAATCTTGTAGTCGAAGCCCTCGAGATAGCTCTTGACGTACTCCTTGGGATCGATGCCCAGCTGCTCGAACTCATCGCCCGAGGCCTCTTCCAGGCCGGCGAGGAAGTCGTCGCCACCGTTTTTGACCTCGTCAAACTGCGTCGTAAGATCCTCGGTGATGAGCTCCTCAACCGAAGGGCCTCCGCAGCCGGAAAGCACAACCACGCACGCGACCAGAGCAGCCATCAGGGGCGCAAGCAGCAGCTTCTTCTTCATGACATTCCTCCCAACAAGCGGCACCGCGCTTCCCAACACGGTGCACGTCGTAACAATAAGGCCATACTAGCCGCTAACGAACACCCTCGGCAAAGCAAAAGCGCAGTCGGCTCGATTTGACGTCCGAACGGTTTACCGGTCCGTCCAACGTGCATTAAAACGCATCCGGACCGTGCAATCAAAAAAGGGTGGCCGGACAATCCGACCACCCCAAAACACCCTATGGATGTCGCAACTTACTTGCGGACAACCTTAACGATGGCGTCGCCGGCGGCGACGGCGGAATCAGCCTCGACGGCGAGCTCGACATCGGCGAACTCGGCGGTGTTGGACACGGCCACGACAACGCAGTCCTTATAACCGGCAGCGGCGATCTTGGCGCGGTCGATCTTGAGCATGGGCTGGCCGGCCTTGACGACGTCATCGGCCTTGACGAAGCCCTCGAAGCCGTCGCCGTTCATGTTGACGGTATCGACGCCAACGTGCACCAGGACCTCGATGCCGCTATCGGACTGCAGGCCCACGGCGTGGCCCATGGTGACGGTCACCTTGCCGTCGCAGGGAGCGTAGACCAGATCGTCCTCGGGCCACACGGCGCAGCCCTTGCCCAGAACCTCGCCACCAAAGACGGGGTCGGGCACGTCGGCCATCTTGATGACCTTGCCCTTGACGGGCGAGCACAGCACGTCGGCGCCGGCAGAAGCAGAGATGGAGGCAGGGGCAGCAGCAGCCGCGGGCTCAGCCTTCTTCTTGAACATATCAAACAGACCCATACGTTTTCTCCTCTTGATTAAGCGCAACGTTTTGCGCATGCTTATGGTGATTATAGTGCCAAATGATCAAATTGCTAAGGCGGGGACTCGAATCGAGAGCCCTTCCAAGCCCTTCCCAAAACCTTTTCCCCAGTGGCACTCATATTGTCGATTAAGCCAGACCCTCGGTGCCGTTGGACTTGATGATCTTCTGGTATGCGAAGAAGCTGTCCTTGCGGCGACGCTCGTAGGTGCCGGTGCCGTCGTCGTACTTATCGACGTGGATGAAGCCGTAGCGCTTGCGCATCTCGCCGGTGCCGGCGGACACCAGGTCGATGGGACCCCACCAGGTGTAGGCGATCAGGTCGACACCGTCGGCGACAGCCTCGCCCATGGCCTTGATGTGACTCTGCAGATAGGCGATGCGGTACGGATCGTGGATGGAGCCGTCCTCCTCGACCTCGTCGTAGGCGCCCATGCCGTTCTCGACCACCATCAGCGGAATCTCGTAGCGGGCGTAAATCTCGTTGAGGGCGATGCGCAGGCCCAGCGGGTCGATTTGCCAACCCCAGTCGGTGGACTCCAAGTAGGGGTTCTTGCCGCCAAAGGTCATGTTGCCCTCGGTCATCTCGTGGTCCTTGTGGGTGCCCACGGTGCCGGACAT
>CAKUFW010000033.1 GCA_934650975.1 uncultured Collinsella sp.
GGTGCCGTGCAGAAGCTCTTTAACAAGGTGAAGGCTCCTGCAGCCGACGCTGAGCGCAAACTCGCCGCTGCCGCCGCCGAGGCCGAGCAGCCTACCGAGCGCGTCCTGATTGGCGAGGCCGAGGACGAGGCCGCCGACGGTGCGGATGCGGCTCAGAAGCCTGCGGCCAAGTCGGCTCAGTATTACACCTATACGCCTGCCGAGACTGCCGAGGAGTCCTGCGATGAGTAGCGAAGCAACCTGCCCCATCACGCTGACCGTTGCCGGTGATCCGCGTTTTGCGCGCTTGGTGCGCATGACGGCCGCAAACGTCGGCGCTCTGTGCTCTATGTCCGTCGATCGCATCGAGGACATTCGCATGGCTGCCGAGGAGGCCTTCATCTTTGGTTGTACCGCGGTCGACTGCAACGACATCACGATTAAATTTGACGTCGACGAGACCCACGTTGGTATGACTTTTACCTTTGGCGACCAGGCCACCGTCGATGAGGATGACCAGGCTGCCGTGTATGCCGAGCTCATTCTTGCAAGTGTGTGCGATTCCTACGAAAAGACATCGGCGCCCCTAACGCTTTCCCTCGACCTCAAGGCGGATATCTAATATGACCGAACGTTCCCGGAGCGGTAAGACCGCTTGGGACAAGGAGAAAACCCGCGAGCTGTTTCGTCGCTACAAGGAGACCGGTGATCCGGACGCCCGCGAGCAACTCGTCATGTCCCATATGAACCTGGTAAGGTTTCTTGCCAACAAATTTAAAAACCGCGGCGAGCCTCTCGACGACCTTATGCAGGTCGGCTACCTGGGCCTGCTCAAAGCTATCGATCGCTTTGATCCTGAGCGCGGACTCGAGTTTACGACGTTTGCGACGCCCACCATCTTGGGCGAGATCAAGCGCCATTTTCGCGACAAGGGCTGGAGCGTGCGCGTGCCTCGTCGCTTGCAGGAGCTCTCGGCCAAGGTCAACCAGGCTACCGATAAGCTCACCAACGAGCTGCAGCGTTCGCCCAAGGTTGAGGAAATCGCCGAATACCTAGACGTGACCGTTGACGAGGTCCTCGAGGCAATGGAATCGTCCTCGGCCTACACCTCGGTGCCCATCGAGGCTCCGGGTGCGTCCGATTCGGACGATGCGCCTTCGATTCTCGACCGCTATGCCGACGAGGACAATGAGCTTGACTTTACCGATGACCGTCTGGTGATCGAGGAAGCCATCCGCGATTTCTCGCCGCGCGAGCGCGAGGTGATCGAGCTGCGCTTTGTGAAAGGCATGACCCAGATCGAAATCGCCAAGAAGCTGGGCATCTCGCAGGTGCAGGTGTCGCGCCTGCTGCGCCGCACGCTTAAGAAGATTCAGGACAAGATCGACCCCGACGGAGTGATGATTCGTTCATGAGTGAGCACCCCCAACAAACCGACCGCACGCTGCGTGATACCCGTATTCTGACTCTGCGCATCTGGGCCGTTGTCGGTTGCATTGTGATTGCTGCCGTCATCTTTAACCTCATGGGCATCTTGGCGCCGGTTATCGAGTTTCTGGCCGTCGGCTCCATCATCGCCTTTGTGATGTCGCCGATTACCAACTGGCTCGAGCACCATGGCGTGAATCGCGGCATTGGTTCACTCATCGCGCTCATCGTGGTCGTTGCCGTGCTCGTCGGTGTCGTTTGCGTTCTGTCGCCGATTCTGTTTGGTCAGATTATGGAGGTCTTGAGCCGCCTGCCCGAGCAGCTGCGCGCTGCGGGTGGCGACCTCAACGAGATGGTCTCACGTGCGAAGACGCTCAACAACACGCCGCTCAAGGAGTACTTGGACGATAATCTGTCGTCGCTCGTTACCGTGGCATCGAAGTATGTTTCCCAGATTGCCGCTGAACTTGGCCGTGGCGTGTTCCCGCTCATTACCAACACGGCCTCGCAGCTGTTCGTCATTTTCCTTGGTCTGGTGCTTGCCTACTGGCTTGCCTGCGATTATCCCCGCATGCACCATGAGGTTTGCACCATCCTCGGCCAGGAAAAGGAGACCTCGTATCGCTTTATGGTCGCCATTCTTTCGCGCTCCGTTGGTGGCTACATGCGTGGCATGGTCGTGACGTCCATCTGCGGCGGCATTTTAGCCTTTATTGGCTTCACGATCATCGGGCATCCGTATGCGGCACTCATGGCTATCTTTACCGGCATCATGCACTTGGTTCCGGTCGTCGGTCCCTGGGTAAGCGCTGCAATTGCTACAGTCCTCGGCTTTATGTTCAGCCCCATGCTGGCGTTGTGGACGCTCATCGTGACGATGGTCGCGCAAAATATCACCGATAACGTGATTTCGCCCAAGGTCATGCAGAGCTCGGTCCAGGTACATCCCATCATGAGTCTGACGGCGCTCGTTATTGGTTCGGCGCTCATGGGTCCCATCGGCATGGTCATTGCCATTCCGCTGTGCGCAGCGCTCAAGGGCATCTTTGTGTATTACTTCGAGAACGAGACCGGTCGCCAGCTCGTGGCCTACGACGGCGCCGTGTTTAAGGGCACGCCGTATCGCGATGCCGAGGGCAACCCGGTCGCCGCCTACGACGCACTCGGTGACGATACCTTCATCTATGAGTCTGAGCTCATCGGCAACGAGACCGCTCCCGAGGCCCAGGCCATGCCCAAGCCCGAGCTCGATAACCCTTGGATTAAGCTTTCGGGTCTGCAGCCCGACGCCACGGGTTTCTTCAAGAACCCCTTCGCCAAGGACGACGATTCCAGCTCTGACGACGACACCAAAACCGGCATCGACGGCTCCATGGACGATTCGGATTCCAAATAGATCTTGTTAGCGTTTCTTGATGTTGTAAATGACAAGAAACGCGAGCAAGGCGATTGATAAGGGGCCAGCTACATAGAAAAAGAGAACGTCAATTGCGTGCAGAGCGTAATAAGTCTTATCGCCGGACATTACTGCATACAATACGTAGCCAAATGCTGGTTGGTTTGCGTACCAGCAGGAGAAACCCAAAAGCACGAAAAGTGCTACTACCAGAAGTGCATTAAGGACAAATCGTTTGCTTTTCATCGATCGCTCCTCCCGGATAAGTCTTATATGTAATTCTACAGCAGCCATTTTTTTTTTCAAAGAATATGACTGTCCAAAATAACATGCACTTTCGCTGGAGGGTCGCTGTTTGGCGGCCCTCTTTTTTGCACTGGGGCGGTGGGATGGTAATATCGTTACGTTTGAACTGTTTCGATGTGAAACCGAGGAGATTCCCTCTATGAGTGCTGACTACCCGTCAATGACTACGGCCGAGATCCGCTCTAAGTTCCTCAACTTCTTTGAGGAGCGCGGTCTTAAGCTCTATCCTTCTTCGTCCCTCGTTCCCGACGATCCTTCGCTGCTGCTTGCCAACGCCGGCATGAACCAGTTTAAGGAGTACTACCAGGGCAAGAAGACCATGAAGGAGATCGGCGCGATCTCCTGCCAGAAGTGCGTCCGCACCAACGATATCGATTGCATCGGCGAGGATGGCCGTCACCTGTCCTTCTTCGAGATGCTCGGCGATTTCTCCTTTGGTGGCGTCTCCAAGCAGCAGGCATGCGCCTGGGCTTTTGAGCTCATTACCAAGGAGTTCAAGCTGCCGCTCGACCGCCTGTACTTCACCGTCTTTACCGAGGACGATGAGACCCACGACGTGTGGCGTTCCCTGGGCGTTGCCGAGGACCACATCTCCCGTCTGGGCGAGGACGACAACTTCTGGGCTGCTGGCCCCACCGGCCCCTGCGGTCCGTGCTCCGAGATTTACTTTGATATGGGCGAGGAGGTCGGCTGCGGCAAGCCCGACTGCAAGCCCGGTTGCGACTGCGACCGCTTCCTGGAGTTCTGGAACCTCGTGTTTACCCAGTACGACCGCCAGGAGGACGGCTCCATGCCGGAGCTGCCGCACCGCAACCTCGATACGGGCATGGGCCTGGAGCGCATGGCCGCTATCATGCAGCACAAGACCGCCAACTACGATGGCGATCTGATGCAGCACCTCATTAAACTGGGCGAGGAGATCAGCGGCAAGACCTATGTCGCCGACGACTACTCCGGTGCCAGCCGCTCTCTGCGCATTATCGCCGACCACTCCCGTGCCGTCGACTTCATGATTTCCGACGGCATCCTGCCCGGCAACGAGGGTCGCGAGTACGTCCTGCGCCGCCTGCTCCGCCGCGCCGTGTTCCACGGCCGCCTGCTGGGCATCGAGGGCGCCTTCCTGACCAAGTTCATCGATGAGGTCAACGCTCAGATGGGCGAGGCCTATCCCGAGCTGCTCAAGAACGTCGCGCTCGTCAAGGGCATCGTCGCCTCCGAGGAGGAGCGCTTCTCCACGACGCTCGACAACGGCCGCGTCTACCTGGACGAGGCCCTGGCAGCGCTTTCCGAGGGCGCTGTTCTTCCGGGCGATGTTGCCTTTAAGCTGCACGACACCTTTGGCTTCCCCATCGACCTGACCGTCGAGATCGCCGGCACCGCTGGTCACGACGTCGACATGGAAGGCTTTACCGCCTGCATGGAGGACCAGAAAGCCCGCGCCCGCGCCAACGCCAAGGGCGATGCCTGGGGCAGCTTCAACGACGTGTGGGTCGAGCTTTCCGATAAGGTCGCCGTGACCGAGTTCGACGGCTATGACAACGATGTGATCGAGGGCGCCAAGGTTGTCGCCATCGTGCGCAACGGCGAGTCCGTCGAGTCCGCTGCCGCTGGCGAGGATGTCGAGGTCGTGCTTGACCGCACTCCGTTCTACGCCGAGATGGGTGGCCAGCAGGGCGACGCCGGCGAGCTTTCTGCCGAGGGCGTCGTGCTGACCGTTGCCGACACCAAGAATCACAACGGCCTGTATGCCCACGTCGCACACGTTGCCGAGGGCACGCTGACCGTCGGTGCTGCCGTGACCGCCGCGCTCGACGCCGAGCGCCGTGGCTTCCTGCGCCGCAACCACACCGCTACGCACCTGCTCGACGCCGCCCTTAAGCAGGTCCTGGGCGAGCATGTCTCCCAGGCCGGCTCGCTGGTGACGCCCGAGCACCTGCGCTTTGACTTCACGCACTTCGAGGCCCTGTCTTCCGAGCAGCTCAAGGCTGTCGAGGACCTGGTCAACCAACAGATCTTCGCTTCCAAGCCGGTCGTGACCCGCGTCATGGGCATCGACGAGGCCAAGGCTGCCGGCGCTGTCGCCCTCTTTGGCGAGAAGTACGGCGACGTCGTGCGCGTCGTCTCCGTGGGCGCCGAGGACCAGCCGTTCTCCCGCGAGCTCTGCGGTGGTACGCACGCCGCCAACACCGCCGAGATCGGCCTGTTCAAGATCATTTCCGAGTCCTCCACGGGCTCGAACGTCCGCCGTATCGAGGCCGTGACCTCCAAGGGCGCGCTCGACTACATGGCCGACCGCCTGGCGCTCGTCGACGCCGCCGCCGCTGCGCTCAAGTGCCGCGTCGACGAGGTCCCGGCGCGCGTGGAGAACCTGCAGGCCGAGCTGCGTGAGACTTCCAACAAGCTCAAGAAGGCGCTCACCGGTGGCTCCTCCGATGCCATCTCCGGCGCCATCGACGCCGCTGTCGAGCTCGACGGCTACAAGCTCGTTGTCGCCGAGCTTCAGGGTCTCGAGGCCGCTGACCTGCGCAACGTGTGGGATACCGTGCACCAGAAGGTCGCCGGCCCCGTCGCCTGCGTCGTTGCCAGCGTGACCGAGAAGGGCACCCCGGCCCTGCTCGCCGCCGGTTCCGATGACGCCGTCAAGGCCGGTTTCCACGCCGGTAACGTGATCAAGCAGATCGCGGGCCTGGTCGACGGTCGCGGTGGCGGTCGTCCCAACATGGCCCAGGCCGGTGGCAAGAACGCCGCCGGTATCGCTGATGCCCTCGCGGCCGCCAAGACCGCGCTCGGCGCCTAAGAACCTAAGTAGTCGCTGTGGTCGCGCTCGCACTGGACATAGGGGAGACCAGGATCGGCATTGCCGTCTCGAGCCGTGATGGCAAGATGGCGATGCCCGTCAAGGTGCTCCCGGCTGCCGAGGTCACTGGTATGGCTAAGACGTTTCGCTACCTGGTCGAGGACTATGAGCCCGACATTCTGGTAAGCGGACGTCCCCTGACCATGGCCGGTGAGCCTGGTCCCCAGGCCGAGCGCGTCGCCGCTGTGGCCCAAAAGATTGCCGACGAGCTCGATCTTCCGCTGGAGTTTGAGGACGAGCGTCTGTCCTCGCAAGAGGCCAAGCGTATTCTGCGCGAGCAGGGGCTCAACGAAAAGCAGATGAGGGGCAAAATTGACATGATCGCCGCCAGCCTGTTTTTGCAGACGTGGCTCGATCGCAAGAACGAGGAGGTCCAGCATGTCTAGCGCTTCCGATCCGCGCCAGCCGAATCGCCAGGGTCAGCCCGCACCGCGCCCCGCACAGCCCGGTCAGCGTCCGGTGCAGCCGACGCAACGTGCGGCTCAGCCTGTTGCGCGTCCGGCGCAGTCCTCCTCGCGTGCCGCTCAGCCAACTCTGCGTGCTACTCAACAGCCTGCCGCTCGTCCCGCGCAGCCCGCTGGCGGCGCTCGCTTTAAGCAGCAGGCTCCTACGCAGCGCGCGCAGGCCCCTCAGTCGCACACGCACGCACATCGTTCTCACGGCACGCATGGTGTAGCTCCGGCCTCGCGCTCGAGCTATAACACGCATGCTCGCCGTGGCGCCCAAAAGAAGAGCTCTCCGGTGCCCATGATTATCGGCGCCGTGGCAGCCGTGCTCGCGCTTGCTGTGATTGCCTTCTTTGTCGTGCCAGCCGTCAAGGGTTTCCTTGCCGGTGAGGATACGAAGGTTGCTGCCGGCCAGCAGGTCACGATCACGATTCCCGAGGGCGCATCGGGCGATACCATCGCCTCGATCCTTTCCGAGAACCATATCGTCGAGAATCCCAAGGATTATTACGCGGCGGTCAAAAAGCTCAACGCCGACATGTCGCTCAAGCCTGGCACCTACTCGTTTACCACGCTCATGGACGCGACCAAGGTCGTCCAGCAGCTCATGGAAGGCCCCAATGCGGGCTCCGATGCCCTGACGATTCCTGAGGGCCTGACGGTCGACCAGGTTGCCGATCGCGTGGCCGCGGCATACGACAGTATCTCCAAGGAGGACTTCCTCAATCAGGCAAAGGCCTCCAACTATGTGAAGGACTATGGCTTCCTCGAAGGCGCTGCAAATGATTCGCTTGAGGGCTTCCTGTTTCCCAAGACGTATTCGCTTGGCAAGGACCCGTCTGCCGATGACGTGATTCGTGCCATGCTCGACCAGTTCAACACCGAGTACAAGTCGCTCGACTTTGCCAGCTGCGAGGCCAAGATCAAGGAGCGCTACGGTGTGGAGATGTCCGATTACGACATCGTTAACCTTGCCTCCATTGTCGAGCGTGAGGGCCTCAACGCCGATCAACGCGCACACGTTGCCTCGGTTTTCTATAACCGCCTGGCGGGTAAGCTCGATGGCCTGCGTTATCTCAACAGCGATGCGACCATGATGTATGTCACCGGTGGCGAGGTTACCGCCGATGACCTGCAAAGCGATAGCCCGTATAACACATACAAGCACGAGGGCCTGCCGCCCACGCCCATCTGCTCTCCGTCGCTCGAGGCGCTCAAGGCCACGCTTGAGCCGACCGACTCCGATGACCTGTATTTCTACATTACGCAGGACGAGGAGTATTTCTCGAAGACTTACGAAGAGCATCAACAGTCTTGGAATTGATCATGAGGATTTTTAGCCCCAAACGATATGTTGCCTCGGTCGATCGCATCGACCTCGATACCCTGTGGGCCGACGGCAAGCGAGCCATTCTGCTCGACCGCGACAACACCCTGGTTCCGCGTGATACCGAGCAGGTTCCCGCCGCGGTTTCCGCTTGGCTCCAAGCCGCCCATGCCAAGGGCTTTAAACTGTGTATGGTGTCCAATAACTGGCATCGCGACCAGGTCATGGCGTCTGCCCGCGAGCTGGGGCTCGAGGCCATCAGCCACGCCATGAAGCCGGCGCCGTTTGCCCTCAAGGCAGGACTTAAGCGCCTGGGTGCCACGGCCGACGAGGCTGTGCTGATCGGCGACCAGCTCTACACGGACGTGTGGAGCGGCAATTTTGCCGGCGTTGACACTATCCTGGTAAAGCCGCAGGCAACTCAGGACCTGTGGTATACGCAGATCTTCCGCATCTTTGAGCGCCGGGCCCTGCGCGACCTTCCCTGCGAGGAATAGGTCTCGCCATGTCCCAGCACACCAAACACGGCTGCGACCATATTTTCTTTATCGGCTTTTTGGGCGCGGGCAAGTCGACACTTGCACGCAACGTCGGCACCATGTTCAAGCGCCGATTCATCGATACCGACCGCCTGGTCGTGCGCCGGTGCGGCAAGTCGGTGACCGAGATTTTCGAGACCGAGGGCGAGGATCGTTTCCGTGAGCTCGAGACCTCGGCGCTCCGTTCGCTCCAAAGCGAGCGCAGCCTGCTGGTTTCGTGTGGGGGCGGCATCGTCGAGACGCCGGTGAACATTGAGTTGATGCACGAGATGGGCACGTGCGTGTACCTCGAAGGAGACTTTGAGGACTCGATGCGCCAGATTCGCCGCTCCGATACCCGGCCCGATTTCCGCTCGCCCGAGCATGCGGCGCGCTTGTTTGAGCACCGCCGCCCGCTGTATCGCCAAGCCGCCGATATAACCCTTGATATTCGCAACAAGTCCTTTGAGGACGTTTCCTACGTTTGTGCCGAGATGCTTTTGGAGCGTGGACTGCTATGATTCGCCGTCAACTTATCAATTTCCAAAACCGCAGCGTCGATGTCCGCGTCGGACTAGGCGCGTTCGAGGAACTGTCGCGCATGTTTGCCTCGGCGGTGGGCAAGCCCAAGCGTGCGATGGTGGTTTGGAACGCCGGAACGTCCGAGCGTTTTGGCGAGGTCGTCGAGCATGCGCTGGTCGACGCCGGTTTTGTCGTGTCGCAGCTCATCCTCGAGGTTTCGCCTGCCGGCGCTGCGCTTGCCGATGCCGATGCCGTCTTTGGTGCTTTGTCTGCTAACGGCATTACCTGCGACGATCTTGTTGTCGCCGTTGGCGACGCGGCGACCTGTTCGGTCGTTTGCTGGTGTGCCAACCAGTGGTGCGGTCGCACCGAGTGTGCCCTGCTGCCGACGACATTCGATGCCATGATCACGGTCGCGACGACTATGGAGCCGCTCGTCGCTTCTGCGGCCAACGCGCTTCCCGCCATCGCATTCCGTCCCGAACCGGGCTTGGTCGTGTGCGACCTCGATCTTGTGCGCGAGGCCGACCCCGAGGACCTCAAGCGCGGATATGCCGTGCTCGTGGGCACCATGCTCTCCAGCAGCAAGTCGCGCTGGAATCAGTTTACCGAGACCGTCCCCGAGATTCTTGCGGGCGAGGAGGTTGCGCTCGTCAATGCCGTGCAGTGGTCCCAGACCGCGCGCAAGGACGTGCTCATGGCTACGAACCCGAGCGCCCGCCATGCGCTCGACTTTGGCAAGACAGGGGAGCGCACCCTGCGCGCCTGCCTGGGCGAAGCCGCGGCGCGGGTCCCCGCGTACCAGCTGCTGTCCGAGGGCATGCGTTTTGAGGTGCGCCTTGCCCATGATGCTTGCGACTTCGATATTGATTACGTCTTTGAGGTCGACGACTGCCTGGAGGACTTTGGTATCGAGGAGCTCGCCTTTAATCTGGAGCCCGCTGCCTTTATTGCAGAGTTCCGCAAGCAGCAGTTTGCGCGCTCGAACCGCAGCATGTTGCCGCTGCCCGCGGCGCTTGGCGCCATTCGTCTGACGAACGTCGAGGACGAGGTTCTCGAGCGCCATGCCCAGGCCTACTTGGCCTCTCGTAAAGAACTTCTCTAAGATTTATTGACATCCATCGTCTTTCGTATCATGTTGAGGGGCGGCTTTCCAATCGGTTACGGATCGCGCGTGATTCCGTTGCTCGGTTGAGGCCCGCCCCGTCTTTATTGAGACAACAAGAAAGGAATCTGCATGTCTGAGTTTGCTGCCGGTCCTGCCGGTCGTATCGAGCGTGTCCGCGCCCTGATGGTCGAGCGCGGCTACGACGCTATCGTGGTGCGCGACGAGGCCAACCTTCGTTGGCTTACGGGCGTGAAGGGCGTCTTTGACTACACCTTCGAGTTCCCGCACGCCGCGTTTATTACGGCCGACCAGTGCCTGTTCCATACCGACTCGCGCTATCTCAACAGCTTTGAGGAGAACACGCCCGCCGGCAGCCCCTGGGTCTACGACATGGACGAGGGCACCATCCCCGGTTGGGTCGCCGGCAAGATCGCGGCCAACAAGTGCCGCGTCTGTGCTGTCGAGGACGACATGCAGATCAACTTCTACCAGGGTATTCAGCGTGGCCTGGAGGACCGCTCCGTCGCCTGCATGCTGCCGCTGATGCATGACGACATTCGCAAGATGCGCGCCATCAAGGACGCCGAGGAGATTGAGCTCATGCGCCATGCGCAGTCGATCACCGATGCCGCCTTCCAGCATATGCTCGGATTTATAAAACCCGGCATGACCGAGAAGCAGGTTCGCAACGAGCTCGAGAACTTTATGTTCGCCAACGGCGCCGACAGCCTGGCCTTTGGCTCCATCGTGGCGAGCGGCCCCAATACCGCCAACCCGCATGCCGTCCCGAGCGACCGCGTGATCGAGAAGGGCGACTTCGTTCTCATGGATTATGGCGCGGGCTACTGCGACTATCGCTCCGACATGACCCGTACCGTTGTAATGGGCGAGCCCACGCCCGAGCAGCTCGACCTGTACGCGCTCGTGCGCCGCACGCACGAGGAGTGCGTCGCCGCCATCCATCCGGGCGTCGAGGGCAACGACATTTTCAAGCTTTCCAAGAAGATCATCGGCGATGCCGGCTATGGCGACTACTACAACCATGGCCTGGGCCACGGCGTCGGTATCGACATTCACGAGCTGCCCAACTTCAACCGCAGCAAGAATATCATCGAGGTCGGCTCGGTTGTCACCATGGAGCCCGGCGTCTACCTGCCCGGCGTGGGCGGCGTGCGCCTGGAGGATTACGGTGTCGTCACCGAGAACGGCTACGAGCCCTTCACCAAGACCCCGCATGACCTTCACGTCATTGACTGCTAGCCCATTTCGATAGATTTTTGGGGCGGGGCGTCCGAAATGATTCGGGCGCCCCGCGTTCTCTTTTTATGCGCTCGCTGCAGCCGCCGTCTGCAAGTGTATAATTTCGGTCGTATGTAATTTGGACGCTCGTGCGTTCTGCCCATAACAAGAAAGGTCGCTATGCCTACCATTTCTACCGCCGACTTCAAGAACGGCCTCGGTCTCCGCATTAAAGACAAGGTCTACACCATCGTCGAGTTCCAGCATGTCAAGCCGGGCAAGGGCGGCGCGTTCGTGCGCTACAAGACCCGCGACATCAAGAGCGGCCGCGTCGTCGAGAACACCTGCAACGCCGGCACCAAGTTCGAGAGCGTCATGCTCACCACCCGTGAGTTCCAGTACCTCTACAACGATGGCACCGACTACATCTTCATGGACAACGAGTCCTATGAGCAGGTTCCCGTTCCCGAGGACATGGTGGGCGAGAACTCCAAGTGGCTGCGCGAGAACGACATCTGCCAGCTGCTCTTCGCTGACGATGAGCTCATGGGTGTGACCCCGCCGATGTTCATCGAGACCACCATCGTCCAGACCGACCCGGGCTTTAAGGGCGATACCGTCCAGGGTTCCACCAAGCCGGCCACGATCGACACCGGCGCTGTCATCCAGGTCCCCATGTACCTCAACGAGGGCGAGGTCATCAAGGTTGACACCCGCGACGGCAAGTTCGTCTCCCGCGTCTAGCAACCAACTCTTCTAGGAGGACTCATGCCCCAGGAAATCAAGATTGACGGCATCGGCATTTCGCCCGATGTTCTGACCGCCATCGTCTCGCGCGCCGTGTCGGATGTCGAGGGCATCGCCTCCGTTGGCGTCAAGGACCTTGCCACCAACCTTGTCTCCATGATGCTCTCGTCCAAGGCCCCGGCTTCCGAGCCGGCGGTCGAGGCCGAGGTCGTCGGCGACAAGCTCGCACTCACCGTGCGTGTCGTGGTGTTCTTTGGCTATCCGTTCAAGAAACTCGCCGAGGCCGTTCGCGCCGCCGTGGTCGTCGCCATCGATGCCCAGGTGGGCGTCGAGGTCGAGCGCGTTGACGTTTGCATCGACGGCCTCGTTTTCCCCAAGGAGTAACCTTTGAGCCTTAAGGTTTATCGCGGGCGTACGCTTGCCCGCAGTCAGGCGCTGCAGCTGCTGTTCCAGGCCGAGGCCACGGACAGCCCGCTCGAGCGCGTCCTCGAGGGCGATTTCCTGATCTCGAAGGGTCCCCTCGACCCCTATGCGCTGGAGCTTTGTCGCGGTGCCTACGAGCATATCGATCGCATCGACTGTGCCCTTCGCGCCGTCGCCAAGAACTGGGATCTTATGCGCATGCCCGGCGCCGACCGTAACCTGCTGCGCATCGCCGTCTACGAGATGCGCTTCCTCACCGATGAGGAGGTTTCGGACGCTATCGTGATCAATGAGGCCGTCGAGATCGCCAAGGCTTATGGTACCGACCAGTCCGCATCGTTTGTCAACGGCGTGCTGGGCAAGATCGCTCGCAGCGAGGAGCTGCCGGGCGAGGACCTGTACCAAGAGCTGCTGGCCGAGGATCGTGCTCGCGAGGAGGCACAGGCTGCTGAGGCGGCCGCCAAGGTCGCTGCGGCTCAGGCTGCCGCCGGTGTGCTTGCCGATGATGCGGACGCTGTTGAGGCCGTCGAGGCCGACTCCGTCGAGGAGTAGCCATGCCAGAGGGTTCCGTCCGTAACTTCGATGAGATCTCGGATCGCCTGGACCAGATCATCGCTACCGTTCGCTCCAAGGATACGTCCCTGGAGCGTTCGCTCGATTTGTTTGACGAGGCGATCGAGCTAGGCTCCCGTGCGGTCGATATGGTCGACAAGTTTGAGCTGACGCCGCGTGAGGCCGACAAGCTCGAGCGGGAATACGATGAGGACGCGGCAAACGAATCCCAGGATAGGCAGGCCGCGTCTCCGGATACGAATGGTTGATGGCATTCATGAAACGTGTGCGTCTTGATGACGAACTGATTTCACAGGGCATCTGCGCCGATCGCGCGGATGCCCTTCGCACTCTTATGGCCGGCTTGGTCTCGAGCGGTGGTGAGCGCTTGACCTCTCCGGGGCTCAAGGTGACGCCGGGCCTGCCACTGCATGTGAAGGGGCGCATCCCCTACGTTGGTCGCGGTGGTCTTAAGCTCGAGGGCGCACTCGATGCGTTTGGCATCGATCCGACGGACCTTGCCTGCCTGGATGTGGGGTGCTCTACCGGCGGCTTTACCGATTGCCTGCTCAAGCGTGGTGCTGCGACCGTTGTCTCGGTCGATGTGGGCCGCGCCCAGTTTGATTGGTCGCTGCGCCAGGACGATCGCGTGACGCTCCACGAGCGCACCAACGTGACGCAGTTGCCTGAGCTGGGTTATGCCAGCGCCATCGACTTGGCTGTGTGCGATGTTTCGTTTACGAGCATTGCGAACATCATCGACGCCGTGCTGGTGTGCCTGAAGTCTTCGGGTTCGTTCTGTACGCTCGTAAAGCCGCAGTTTGAGGCTCCGGCAGCGCTGGTGGGCGAGGGCGGTATCGTGACAGATCCTGCCGTCCGCCGCGATACGCTCGTGGCGGCGATTGAGCTCTTTGCCGCAAAGGGTTTGTTACCGCTTGACGTGTGCGTGTCGCCCATCCATGGCGCCAAGGGCAACGTAGAGTTTTTCCTGTACGGCACGAGGTTTGCCCCCGGCGAGCGCTCCGATGACGAGTTGCAATCCCAGGTATCGGGTTTGAGCGAGAAAGCTGCAACGCTATGAAGGTCTTTCTGGTTCCCAATTACTACAAGCAAGAGGCGGTCGAGAGCGGCCTGATGCTCGAGCTTTGGCTGACGCGCCAGGGCTACGAGGTCGCATGGGCGGCCGATCAGCGCTCGAAGATTCAGAGCGCGCCCGATGTCGACGATGCCGACCTGGTCATTACGCTCGGCGGCGACGGCACGCTGCTGCGCGCCGCCCGCATTCTCAACTACCGTGAGATTCCCATTTTGGGTCTTTCCTATGGTCACCTGGGCTTTTTGACGGCGGCCAGTCCCGAGGAACGCGACGTTTTGCAGGTTGTGAGCGATGCCCTGTCCGGTGAGCTCCACGTGAGTCGCCGCGCCACGATCGCCGCAGACATCGTTTCCGTGCGTGAGGACGGCACGAAGGACGTCGTGCGTTCGTTCGCCCTCAACGACATGGCGCTCACACGTGGGCCCTTGTCCGATATGGTCGAGTTCGACATCACCGTGTCGGGCCACCATATCGATCGCCTGCGCGGCGACGGTGTCGTTGTGTCTACGGCGACCGGCTCTACGGGCTATGCGCTGAGCGCCGGCGGCCCCATCGTCAGCCCTGATTACACGGGTATGGTTTGCGTGCCCATCGCGCCGCACACCATTCAAGCTCGCGCTTTCTTGACTTCGCCAAGTGATGTCGTCGAGATCTTTATGTCCGACGACCGCCCGAGTGTGCCTGCCATCGCTATCGACGGACAGTTTATTACCTGCGACGGCACGGTCGAGAGCGTGGCCGTGCGTCGCGGTCCCGGCGATGTGCTGCTGCTCGACTATGGCCCCGAGAGCTTCTATAACTCGGTGAGCCGCGTATTCTACGGAGTTCGTCATGATCGATGAGCTGCAGGTTTCTAACATCGCTCTCATTCGCGAGGCGACGTTGGTGCCGAGTGCGGGCCTAACGGTTTTGACTGGCGAGACTGGCGCCGGCAAGACTGCGCTGCTCTCGGCGCTTAAGCTCATCTTGGGCGAACGAGCAGATTCGTCGACCGTGCGCGAGGGCGAGGCGCTTGCGAGCGTCGAGGCGCGCTTGTTCGATGGCCCGCACGACACGGAGGGCTTCATCGTGCAGCGCAGCCTTTCTGCCGAGGGCCGCAGCCGCGTTAAAATTGATGGTCGCATTGCCAGCGTGCGCGAGCTTTCCGAGCGCGTCGGCGTGATGATGGATCTGTGCGGCCAGCATGAACATCAGCGCCTGTTCGATCCGGCACATCATGTTGCCATGGTCGATGCCTGGGCTGGTCGCTCTGCGCTCGAGGCGCTGGAAAAGTACCGTGCCTGCTTTAAGGCGTCGCGTGCGGCTGCCAAGGAGATCCGTCGCGTAGAGGAGGCGTCGCGTGCGCAGGGGAGTCGCGTCGAGGAGGCGCGCTTCGCCCTGGAGCGTATCGCCGAGGTCGACCCCAAGCCGGGTGAGTATGAGGAACTTGAGGAGCTGCTGCCGCGCTCGGAGCATGCCGAGGTCTTGGTGGCGACGGCCAACGATGCCCATGCATCGCTTACTGCCGAAGGGGGAGCGCTCGATGCCGTGAACGGCGCCGTGGCAGAACTGTCGCGCATGGCGACCGTCGATCGCAAACTGGGTGACATCGCCGACGCACTTTCGGACGCCTGCATCTCACTTGAGGATTGCGCCAACGAGCTGCGTGCTTATCGCGATAACGTTGCGTTTGACCCTCGCGAGCTGGCTCGCATGCGCGAGCGGTATTCCGACCTCAAGGGTCTGCTGCGTCAGTGGGGTCCCACCATGGACGACGTGTTTGCCATGCGCGATCGCTCGCAAGAGCTGTTGTCGCTGGTGGACGATGGTGACGAGCAGATTAGGAAGGCACGCGAGGCACTTGGTGCGGCTGAACGCGAGCTCTTTGCTGCCGCCAAGGCACTCAAGCGTGCGCGCAATACCGCTGCTCCGCGTTTTTGTCACGAGGTGGGTCGTCAGATGGCGCGCCTCGAGATGGGCGGCGCTGAGCTGGTCTGGGAGTCGCGTGATCTTCCGCGTGCCGAGTGGACGCCGGCGGGCCCTTCAAGCTACGAGCTTTTGTATCGCAGCGGTGCCGGATTGACGCCGCGTCCCTTGCGCCGCATTGCGTCGGGCGGCGAGCTCAGCCGCGTCATGCTGGCGAGCAAGGTTGTCCTCGGTAACGCGGATGGCGTCGATACACTGGTGTTCGACGAGGTCGATGCCGGTGTCGGCGGTTCGACGGCGCGTGCCCTCGCGAGCGTGCTGGCAGATCTCGCCGCTACACACCAGGTGATTGTCGTAACCCATCTCGCTCAGGTTGCCGTCATGGCCGACAAACATTACGTGGTCAGCAAGGAGCCCGGAGATGTTCCTCAGACGCACCTGAACGAGGTAACCGGCGAGGCCCGAACCGCCGAGATTGCCCGCATGCTCAGCGGCGATCAATCGGAGGCAAGCCTGGCCCACGCAAAGCAGATGCTCGATGAAGCGCGGGGGTAATTTTGTCCCAACACGTGCTTGTCCGGCACCGCCCGCCACGAAATGCGGCTATCTCCTACGTTTAATAGGGTACCGGCTACCATACCAATATTTGCAAATAGAAAACCGCAGGTAGAACGCCTGCGGTTTTCTTAGTTTTGCGTGTATGGTTGGCGCCTGCGGTTTAAACGTAGTAGATAGGCACGTTTCGTGGCGGACGGCGCCTATCGGCTCCCCAAGTTGACTACTCCACGACCTTATCCGGCTGGATGAGCTCCTCGTAGTAGCTAATGTGTTCGCGCGCGTCCTCAATCTCGGGCAGCAGGAAGTTGTAGATAACCTCGATGATCATCGTTGCGCTGATCTTGGAGAACGCAAAGTCGCCCGTCGTGAGCAGCGCCTCGTGGTTCACCGTATTAAAGGTATAGTCGGCCAGACGCGCGAGCGGGGATTTGTTGTCGCCGCTGATGACGACCACGGTGGCGCCAGCCTCACGTGCGGCCTTGGCCATACGGTTAAGACGGCGCGACTT
Organism: uncultured Collinsella sp.; assembly: GCA_934650975.1. GTDB lineage: Bacteria > Actinomycetota > Coriobacteriia > Coriobacteriales > Coriobacteriaceae > Collinsella. The sequence continues at coordinate 16,916 of CAKUFW010000033.1, forward strand.
GCCGGAGTTCGAGATCAACACGATGACGTCGCCGGGCTTCAGGGTCAGGGCAAAACCGATCGCGGTCTCGCTGATAGTGCTCGCCATGCAGCGCAGGCCCAGCTGCGAAAACTTAAACGTCGCATCGAGCGCGACCGCGTTCGTATTACCCACGGCGGCGAACTCGATAACGCCGGCATTCTTAAGCGCATGTACAACTGCTGCCAGCGTATCGTGGTCGATGCCGTCGATGGTCGCGTTGAGCTCGCTCACCTTGGCGGCGAGGATGTTCTTAAGACTCTGCTCCATGCTGTCGAGCGAGACTTCGTCGGTCAGGCCCTCGTTACGCTGACTTTCCAAGTCGCGCGCCAGCGAAAACTGAAAACTGCGGAAGCTGCCAAAGCCCAGCTTGCGGCAAAAGCGCGAAACCGTCGCCTCGGACGTGGCGGCGGCTCTTGAGAGCTGGGCGGCCGTCAGACGCGGCGCCTCGGACTGGTGCTCCAATATATAGTCGACAATGCGCTGCTCGGATTCGCTGTATCCCTTGTGGGTGCTAATAAGGGAGAGCGCGCTCTTGCTGCTATCGGTCATGGATGACTCCTGGTTGGCATGAAAATCGAACTCGTTCTTCAATGCCATAGTATACGGGCATTTTCTATTACAAGATACACCTTGCCGTTTCAAGCGTTGATGGTAAACTTTCACCTACCGTTTACGGTTATGAAAGAACCTTTCACCGGAGAATTGCGCCTTGTCTCTTCTCACGCAAGCGGTGGGTTGGTATCTTTCAGTTGTGGAAAAGCGCGCCACGAGGCGCGTGTAGGGGAGCGCCCGCGGGCGCAGAACTCAAGAAGGAGGGACACATGGCTAAGTTTGACATCATCGCCGCCACCGGTTGCCCGACCGGTATCGCGCACACCTTCATGGCGAAGGAGGCGCTGGAGAAGGCGGCTGCCGAGCGCGGTCTGACCATTAAGGTCGAGACCCATGGCCAGGTCGGTGTCGAGAACGAGCTCACGAAGGGTGAGATCGCCGGTGCCAAGGCCGTCGTCGTCGCAGCCGACAAGGATGTCCAGGCGGAGCGTTTCGCCGGTAAGCCCATGGTTTCCGTTGGCGTTTCCAAGGCCCTGTCCGTCGAGGCCGCCGGCAAGCTGATTGACCGCGCGCTCGCCGCCAAGGGCGACGACTCGGTTGCTGCCGCAGCTGATGTCGAGGACGAGGTCGAGGAGAAGGAGTCTATCGGCCACGTCATCTATAAGCACCTCATGAACGGCGTCAGCCACATGCTGGTCTTCGTCGTCGCCGGTGGTGTTCTGACCGCTGTCTCGTTCCTGTGGGGCATCACGTCCTTCGATTCGACGGCTTCTGACTACAACACCTTCGCCGCGATGCTCAAGATCATCGGCGGCATTGCCATGAACCTCATGGTTCCCGTGCTTTCCGCCTACATCGCCGAGTCCATCGGTAAGCGCCCGGCGCTCGTCCCCGGTTTCGTTGCCGGTATGATCGCCATCCAGGGTCTGCCCGTTAATGCCGAGACCGGTATGATCGACGCCGGCGGCGCCGGCGTGGGCTTCGGCTTCCTGGGCGGCATCGTCGGCGGCTTCCTCGCTGGCTATGTCATCCTGCTGCTCGAGAAGGTTTTCGCCGGTCTGCCCAAGAACCTGGACGGCCTCAAGGCAATCTTCCTGTACCCGCTGTTCTCGACGGCTATCGTCGGCCTCGTGATGCTCGGCATCTCCGGCCCCATGGCTGCCATCAACACCGCCATGATGGACTTCCTCAAGGGTCTGTCCGCCTCTGGCGCCATCGTCCTGGGTCTTGCCATCGGCTGCATGTGCGCCTTTGACATGGGTGGCCCGGTCAACAAGGCTGCCTACGTCACCGGTACCGCTATGCTCACCGAGGCCCTGGCCGCCGGTGTCGGCACTGAGACCTACAACTTCGGCACTAACTTTATGGCTGCCGTCTCCGCCGCCTGCATCGTTCCGCCGCTGATCACCACCTTCGCCGTCGTCGTCGGCAAGAAGTACTTCAGCCAGGAGGACCATGACGCCGGTATCGTCAACCTCATCCTTGGTTGCACCCACATCACCGAGGGCGCCATTCCGTTCATGACCAAGAACATCTGGCCCGTCATGCCCATCATGATGCTCGGCTCCTCCATCGCTTCGATCCTGACCATCATGTTTAACGTCCACGATCCGGCGCCCCACGGCGGCTTCCTGGTCCTGCCCGTTGTCGAGAACGGTCCGCTGTGGGTCCTCGCGATCCTCATCGGCGCCGTGGTCGGTGGCATCCTGTTCGTGGCCTTCAAGAAGTATGACTTCGAGAAGAACCAGAAGGCTGCTCCTGCTGCCCCCGCTGCCAAGCCGGTCGAGGCTCCCAAGGCCGAGGCTGCCGACTTCGTGAAGGTCGAGAACGTCTTTGTCGCCGAGGACTTCGCTTCTCGTGACGAGGCCCTGAGCTTTGTCTCCAACCAGGCTGTCAAGGCCGGTCTCGCCAACGATGCCGACGCTGTTATGAACGCCTTCCTGGCCCGCGAGGCCGAGGGCACCACGGGCATGATGGAGGGCTTCGCCATCCCGCATGCCAAGTCCGATGCCATCACCGAGGCCGCCGTCATCGTCGTCAAGGACGAGTCCGGCGTGACCGGTTGGGACACCATGGA
>CAKUFW010000034.1 GCA_934650975.1 uncultured Collinsella sp.
CGGGCGGGTTTCGACTGTTCTATATCGCAGATACTATCGCAGAAAAATGTTTCCGCAGGGTTAAAGCGTGTCAGGCGCTCAAAAAACGTGCGAGGGCGGGTGACTATGGCAGGCAACTAACGCTCGGATTCGGAGACAATTTGCCTACAGGCTCGTTCCAGTGCGGGGAACTCCATCGTCACTGCGTCCCAAACAACTGAGCGGTCGACATTGCCGTAATCATGCGCAAGATAATTTCTCATGCCGATAATTCCACGCCACTCAATTTCGGGATGAAGACGCTGCGAGCGCTCCGACAGTTTGCCCGCTTCTTCCGTCACCCTAAGCGCACACATCAAAAGGGAGTCCGCCAACGCCCTTGTCCGCACATCATTCGCATGCAGAAACTGGTCCTCGGTGATATCAAAAGCCTTGATGCGCTCGTTCGTTTCGAAGATGGCCTCCAAGACCTCTTGCGCGCGAAGGCTGTCTGACTTACGCGCGATCATAAACGATCACTCCTTCGCGCTCGATTACCGCGGCAAGATCGCCATCAAGATGGTCGCTCGAGACGAGGTCAACCTGCCTCCCAGTTTCTTTGCGCACCGCCTCACCAAACGCCGACAACGCGAAAAGACCAAAGCCATGCTCGCGATCGACTTCGAGACGCAAATCGATATCACTATCGACACGCGCCTCACCACGGGCATACGAGCCAAAAAGGACCACGGTTTTGATGGCGGGAATCGGGCTGGCCGCCTCGCGGACGGCGGACTTGATCTGAGCAATATCCAAAATGTCTGCGGCAACGTTTTCGCTCGCAGTGTTTTTACCAAGTGAAGGAACAAACGGCAGCGAGCGCTCGCGCAGCATCTGCCTCATAAACATATTGACCGCAACAGACGAAGTCATGCCGAGTTCTTCGCATAGCTCGGCAAATGAATCTTTAATTGACGAGTCCACTCGTACACTCAGTACAGACGCAGCCATGGATACCTCCTGTATGACATTGTCTATATAATATCACACAGACTAGCGCGAAGTGGAGGCTCGGGACTCGATGTGGCCGGGGATCTCGATGTGCTTGGGCGCGAGCCTTGCGGCCTCGCCTACCGTGGTGGTGACGACGTCGATGCGCTCGGACAGACGCTCGACAACGCGCTCGGCAATCGCCAAGGTGTCCTGCGCGGCTGTAGTCACGCCGCCAAAGAGCACGTGGTTCCAAGGGTAGTCGTCGAACGTCGCGATCTTAAGACCCGCCGGCAGCGAGGGGCCAAGCTGGGCCAGCGCCTCGGTCAGGCGCAAGAAGACCAAGCCGTTGACGGCGATAAGGCCGAGCTTTTTACCTGCGTAATCGCGGATGGTCTCATCCAGGCGGCTGATGCCCTCGACGCCACCGTCGGCCAGCGTGACGACCTCGCCGGCAAGATCGCGACGAGCGAGCTCATCGGTAAAGGCCTCGGCACGCTCGCGGCGGACGGGGCTGTCGTCGCTTGCCTCAGTGAGCAGGCACAGGCGCTCGCTGCCCGCAGCAGCCAGGGCGTCGACCAGGCCGGCGACCAGCTCGCGATTGTTAGACGTCACCAAGTCGATGCCGCCGTCCTCGATGTCACGGTCGAGCAGCACGACCGGCAGGCGCCCTGCAGCCGCGGCGATCGCCTCGTCGTTGCCGCCGCAGGTGTTGACGACCAAGCCGTCCACGCCCGCATCGATGAGTCTGGTGAGCGACTCGGCCTCCTTGGCAGGGTCGTTGCCGCTAATAGCCGTCATAAGCGAGCAGCCGCGCGCGGCGGCGCTGGCGGAAAGACCCTCGAGCATGGCGCTCGAGAACGGGTTGGCGATGTCGGCCAGGATTACGCCGATAAGGTTGGTGCGCGAGCTGCGTAGGTTGCGCGCGGCGGCGCGGGGACGATAGCCCGTGCGCTCGATGACCTCGGCAATGCGGGCGCGGGTCTCCTCGGTCATCTGACCGGGACGGTTGTTGAGGTAGCGCGAAACGGTGGCCGGGCTCACGCCCGCCTCGGCGGCAATGTCTTTGATTCTCATCTGCGCCATGGCGCACCCCGTTTCCCACGTGTCGGCAATCTTAGCCATTTTAGGCATTTTTAAAAATCTCGCTTGCAAAACGTTGTAGGTGAGTATACTACAACTCGAAACGAAACCGATTTCGTAAACCGATTTCGGTAAGCGTTGGCACGGAGGTGCAAAGATGCACCCTACCGTCTTGGCACCTCCGTGCCAACGCCATAGCAAAGGTGTACGCACAGACAAGAAGGAGCTACGCGACCATGGGTAAAACGGTTCTTACCTTCGGCGAGATCATGATGAGGCTCTCGCCCAAAGATCACCTGCGTATTGAGCAAGCCACCGAGTTCGACGTCCGCTACGGCGGCGCCGAGGCCAACACCGCGCTTTCCCTGGCCTACCAGGGCGACAAGGCCGCTTACGTTTCCGTCGTTCCGGCTAACCGCCTGGGCGAGTGCGCCCTGCGCTCGCTGAAGGTTTACGACGTCGACACCACGCGCGTCGTGCGTCAAGGCGACCGTCTTGGCTCTTACGTGTTTGAGGTCGGCGCCTCGCAGCGCGGCAACGGCTGCGTCTACGACCGCAAGTATTCGGCCATCAACATGGCCAAGCGCGACGTCTTTGACTGGAACGAAATCCTCAAGGGTGTCGACGTCTTCTATTTCTCTGGCGTGACGCCCGCTGTCTCCGACGAGATGGCCGCCGCTTGCAAGGATGCCCTCACCGCTTGCCGCGCCAAGGGCATCACCACCGTGTGCGACGTTAACTACCGCGGCAAGATGTGGTCGCCCGAGAAGTCGCAGGCAACCATGAAGGAGCTCCTGCCGCTCGTCGACATCTGCATCGCCAACGACGAGGACGCACCCGCCGGCCTCGGCATGACCTGCGTCTCCGGCTCCCTTGCCCACGGCATCGAGGAGCGCGACACCTACGTCGAGATGGCCCGTCAGATCTGCGCCGAGTACGGCTGCAGGAAGGTCGCCTCGGTCGTCCGCAACATCTCCTGCGTCGAGCGCTCCATCTGGATGGGCATGCTCTATGACGCCGAGAGCGGCGAGCACTGGTTCTCCCCTGCCCATGACGTGCACGTGCTCGAGGGCGTTGCCGCCGGCGACGCTTTCAACGCCGGCCTCGTCCATGCCCTCATCAACGACTTCGATCCGCAGGACGCCGTCAACTACGCCATCGCGGCCTCGATTCTCAAGCTCACCATCAAGGGCGATTCCAACCTGGTGACCGCCGACGAGATCGCCGCCGTGGCCAACGCCGCCGACGGTGGCACCCGCGTCGCCCGTTAATTCGTTCCCCATTCCGCGGGCTGCAGTTTCCCATACCCATACCCCTGCAGCCCGCTCCCCGATTCCTCCGGTCGGGCAAAACCACCAGTCCCATTCCGGTTTTGCCTGGCATTTCCTACACGACTGGTCGCGCAGCCGGTTTTGGAATTGCTTGTGACCCCAAGCAGTGCCTCCGATAACCAATTCAAAACCGGCTCATGACCAGCCCTTTTAGCAATTACGCGCATCCGCGCGCCGCACATCGAAAGGAACATCATGTTCGATCAGTTCTACACCACGCTTGAGTCCCTGGGCATCGTGCCGGTCGTCGTGCTCGACAAGGTCGAGGACGCCGCTCCGCTCGCTCACGCCCTGATGGCCGCCGGCATGAAGTCCGCCGAGGTCACCTTCCGCACCGCCTGCGCTGCCGAGTGCATCGCCGCCATGGCCGAGGCCGAGCCCGAGATGTGCGTGGGCGCCGGCACCGTCCTGACCGTCGAGCAGGTTGAGCAGGCCCGCGCCGCCGGCGCCAAGTTCATCGTCTCCCCGGGCTACAACGAGGACGTCGTCAAGCACTGCATCGACATCGACTTGCCCGTGCTGCCCGGCACCGTGACCCCCTCCGAGGTCACCGCTGCCGTCAACCTGGGCCTCAAGGTCACCAAGTTCTTCCCGGCAGCCCAGTACGGCGGCCTCAACACCATCAAGGCCCTCGCCGCGCCGTTTGTCGGTCACCGCTTTATGCCCACCGGCGGCGTGAGCACCGCAAACGTCGAGGAGTACCTGAGCTCCTCCGCCATCATCGCCTGCGGTGGCACTTGGATGGTCAAGCCGGCCCTGTTCGCCGACGGCGACTTCTCCAAGGTCGAGCAGATCGCCCGCGAGGCCATGGACGTCGTCAAGAAGGTCCGCGCCTAGGCCTAGCTCTCTATCGTGGGGGGCGCCCAGACTGCGCCCCCATTTTTGAAGCGGCTCGGAAGCGTGCCGTTTCCGTCACGGACAAGAACCAAAACCGTCTTGTATGCTGATAGAACGTGACGGAAGCGACACGCCCCCGAGCCGCTTTTTCTTGACCGATTAAACTCTTCAACATAGCCCAGAGCGCCAAAAGATGCGGTGCCGTCTGGAGGAACCGACCCCTGCTTCCGGTCTGTTCCTCCAAACGGCACCGCATCTTTATCTGAGCCGCGAACATCCCCATAAGTTGCGGTGAAATAGGGACTGTTTAGGCGTTTACCAGCCTAAACAGTCCCTATTTCACCGCAACTTATGGAGGGGATAGATTAGATTGTCGAGTCCTTGGGCAGCTCAAAGTAATCGGGATGCAGGGCGATGACCGGACCCCGCTCTTCGGGCATCAGATGCAGGTGCGTCTGCGCCAGATAGCTCGCCGAGTCAGTGTCGCCTTCCTTAATAGCCTCGAGGATTCGACGATGCTGCCGACGAATCGGCTCCCAGTCCAGATCCTGCGACACCGCACGCAGCCATTTATACCGCTCAAAATGCGTGTTGACGCTCTTCATCCAATCCCACAGCATATGGCGACCGGCAATCTCAAAGCACGTCTCGTGGAACAGGTTGTCTAGGTCAAAGAAGCGGCGCGTCTCGCTATGGTCGAGCGACTCGGACTCGGCAAGGATCTGCTCAAGCCGCTGCTTTTGCTCGGGTGCGGCAGCCGAGCAGCATTTGATCAGCACGCTTCTCTCGAGCTTTTCGCGCAAAAAGCAGGCGTTCTCGGCACGCTCCATGCTGATCTTTGAAACATAGGTACCGCTCTTGGGGCGCGTTTCCACCAGCTCCTGCTCGCGCAGGCGTACAAAGGACTCGCGGATGGGCGTGCGACCGATCCCCGTCTCCTTTTCCAGACCAATCGCCGAAAGGCGCGTGCCGGGCTTGAGCTCGGCATAGATGATCTTGGAGCGCAATGCGTTGTATGCCTGGTCTTGCAGACTCTGATAATGCTGGTGCTGTTCCATAAAGCCCTCGGATAAACCCTCGGTTAGTCGAATACCACCCCGTAATACTATCGCATCCCCCGCCCCCTCATAAGTTGCGGTGAAATAGTTCCTGCTCACGGCCTTCAGCAGCAACAGGAACTATTTCACCGCAACTTATGGGGGACGAAGGAACTTTACAGGTTGGCGATGATTGCCTGGGCGATTTCGTCGTACTGAGCCGGCTCGAGCGTGACGCGACCGGGGTTCATGGCAAACACGTCACCAAACTCAAACGTGTCGTTCTTGTACTTGGGGACGATATGCACATGCAGATGATGCATGGTGTCGCCGTAAGCACCAAAGTTGATCTTGTCGGGGTTGAACGCCTTGTGCAGCGCGGCGGCAACGTGGCGGACATCTGCCATAAAGGCGGCGGCGTCTTCCTCGGACATGCAGGAGATGTCATCGACGTGCTGCTTGGAGGCCACGATTACGCGACCCTTGTGGCTCTGCTCCTTAAACAAGATGAGCTTGCTGGCGGGCAGGTCGAGCATGGGGATGCCAAAGGCATCGACGAGCGTGTTGTCGGTCCCGCACATGCAGTACGAGCAATCGGTGTGCTGTTCCATGGTGATCCTTTCGATCCGGGTGAAAGCGTTCGCCGCAATGCGACCGACGGGCGCAACCAAGCTGCCCGGCAGTCCACGACGAACACACGATGAGCTCTCCAACCGTTGCGAAATCGGTTTCGAGTATGTCCTTGCCATGATACCGCCAACGAGTTGTTGCGATTAGGTGAACGTTCACCTTTTTATTTTTTTCTCTTTGCAAAAGGAATCCCGTGCGTATACTAAGGCTCAAACGAAACCGATTTCGTTTAGCGTGAGCAATAGGATGCTAAGACGCACCCTACCATCTTGGCATCCTATTGCCCACGTCCTGTCATTCACTTTTCTCCCGTCTCGTTGGCCCTTCAGTCCCATTCCGGCACAGCGAGGCATTTCCTAGACGACTGACCGTGGGGCCGGCTTTTCTGCTTTTACAGCAGTGCCTCCGATAACCCTCTTTTGCCGGCCCAGGTCAGCCTTTTTATTCACAACCGAAAGGACGGGCAGCAATATGCGACCGCTCATCATTATGAATGGCGAGAAGATCGATTGGTGCCATACCGTCATCAGAATGCTGATGTATTTAGCAGGTGTTGCGACGCTCGCCCTCGGCATGAGCATTCAGACCGCATCGGGCTTGGGCGTGGCAGCGCTTACCTGCTTTGCCACGACGCTGTCCATGCTCACTGGCAAGACACTCGGTTTTTGGATCACCGTGACCTACGTCGCTTACATTGCAGCCCAATTGGCTATTCTTCGCCGTGAGTTCCAGCCGCGCATTCTGCTCGAGCTCTTTTTCTCCACGCTTATCGGCGGCTTCACCGACTTCTTTATGGCAGTCAATCCTCTGCACCCCACCGCACTCCCCGCGCAGGTCGCGACTATGCTGCTTTCGCTTGCCGTCACCGCGTTTGGCGTAAGCCTGGTGGTCAATATGGGCGTCGTGCCCAACGCGCCGGATGGCCTGGTGCAGGTAATTGCCAAAAAGCTCAAGCGTCGCTTTGGCGATGTTAAGGTCGTATTCGACTGCTCACACGTCGCGGCATCCCTCGCCCTATCACTCGTGCTCATGCACAACCTGGGCGGCTTTGGTGTAACCACCGCTATCTCGGCACTGTTCCTGGGCCACGTCATCAACGTAGCCAATAAGCTGTTCGCAAAACGCTTTATCCACATGGCATTTGGGGAGTAACGCGGACGCAAGGGCCCCACATGGGCCGCTATACTTTGCTATATCTTGCTATAACCTGACATAAATCGATTCGTTGATAGTCGGCATGCAAAAGCCCCCAAGTCAATCAAGACTTGGGACCTGTCTTGTAACACGGCCCTTTTGGACTACGTTCGCTCGTACTTCGTGGCGCGTCCTGTCCCCCGCCTTACGATCGAGTTTCGGTTGAGCAGAGATTCAAGCGCCGCCAACGTGCGCGCGCGACTCAACCCTGTCTGCTTCTCGATCTCGCTTCGCGACATTACGCGACCGCCCGACAAGGCCTTGAGAACCTGAACCTCTTCCTCAGACCCTTCAAAGGCATCGGTAACGGGCAACGTGACGGTTACCATGCCGCCGCGAACATCAAAAATCGGCTGGTTCAGAGAGTCTCGATACGCCCGTCTGATTCGCGCGATTCCCGTTCCAAATTTCTCGATGTAATCCAGCTTTAGAAAGACTTCGGCAACGATTGGGTTTCTGAGCACGGATATCTGCCCATACAGGTATTGTTCCGTCGTCAAACCGGCGGGCAGCGGTCCGGGTGAAGTCACAACGACGCGATCTTCGTACAGGGCAATTTGAACATTCGCTTGCACATCCCACGTCCGATGCACGAGGGCGTTTGCAACTGCTTCGCGGAATGCCTCGAGGGGAATGCGGTCGGTCTGAACGCGCTCGAAACCTTCGATGCGTTCATAACGATAGTAGCGTACGAATATGGCCACTGCCCTGTCCACCTGCTCGATCGCCGATACACCCACTGTTGTCTCGCGATCCAAAATCATATCTTCGCTCTCACCAAACCGAACGCAGTCAATACCCGGGAACTCGTTCTCGTCTGCCAAAAGCGCTGCAGCATTGGTATAGCCGTCCCTGCCGAGCAAACGAAGTGTACGCATAATATCCGGCGTGAGCTCCGAAATGCCTAGATGATCAATGCATTTGTGCTCTAGCGCATGAAAACTCAGGTCCTGGCGGGCCGACGTGAGCGCATCGAACGTCAGGTTACTGCCCTCAAGCGTCAGCCTGCCATACTCAAACCGGTCGACCTCCACCGTCGCCGAATCGTTACGCCTATATGCCTTTCCTTTGCTTCGATAGGGTTTGTCCTGCCCCTCATAGACCGTAAGGATTACGGTCCCGTGTTTCTCATCGGGCTCAAGCGAGTAACGAGGGGCTGGATCTAAGCTGTCATTAATCATATTTTCGATGCGCAGACATTCGGCAACCGGATCTGCAAGACCGACAGCAACGCCCTCGTCATCAACGCCAAACTCAATCTTGCCCGTCCCGTAGTTTGCATAGGCGCTCACCGTTTTAAGAAACGTTGGCGTAACGCTTTCCTTGTATTCGACTGTAGGGCTCTCTCTAACAACCATACGCACCGCACCTCTCTATTCATACTCATCTGGATCGTATTATAAGACGAAAACCGTTTGCGTACGGTTTTTAACCAGACACAAACGGTTTTCGTCTTATTTGCGTACGGAATTGAGACGCAAATATCGATTACGTCTGATTATTCGCCAGACGCAACATACTTTCGTCCGGCAATACGTCCGCAATCCAGACGAAAAGAGCCCCGAGCTCGTAAGAACTCGGGGCTCTTTGTGCCACGCATCTATGAGAGGAGGAATTCGATGCGCACGGGCGCTACTTCATGTAGCCACCCTGGGATGGCGGCAACCTCATTGTCCCCCGCCTGATGGGCGTGCTCAAGGCATCCGTTCCCCTCTTTATCGACGTTACGGGCAAAAAGCTGATCGAGGAGACCATCCGCACGCACCGCGGCGTGGCCGACGCCATCGCCGCGCGCAACCCCACCGCCGCGCACGACGCCATGTATCTGCACCTGGTCTACAACCGCAACATGATCGCGGAAGGTGCACAGGCGAAAAGCAAGTAGAGGGCATCGCAACAACCAATTTCAACCGTTCACCTTTTAAAAGTGAACGTTCACCTATTTTTAAGGAAACAGGGGCGTTGGTTCCTCCGCTTCTCCTATACTGAGCTTGTATTAGAAGCAAGACTTATATAGATGAACGTTTCTTTTGAAAGGATCGCTATGTCTGATCTTATGGACAGCTTCCGCCTGGATGGCAAGGTCGCGCTCGTAACCGGCGCCACCTACGGCATTGGTATGGCCATTGCCGAGGCGCTCGGCGAGGCCGGCGCCAAGATCGCCTTTAACGCGCGTCACGCCGACAAGGTCACCGAGGCCGAGAAGCACTACCGCGAGCTGGGCTTTGAGGCTCACGGCTACGTGGCCGACGTCACCGACGAGGCCGTCGTCGCCGAGCTCGTCGCCAAGATCGAGGCCGATTTTGGCACCACGCCCGACATCCTGGTCAACAACGCTGGTGTTATCCAGCGCACCCCCATGCTCGACATGAGCGCCGAGGACTTCCGCCGCGTCGTCGACATCGACCTTAACGCCCCGTTCATCGTCTCCAAGGCCTGCCTGCCCGGCATGATCGCCAAGGGTCACGGCAAGATCATCAACATCTGCTCGATGATGAGCGAGCTTGGCCGCGAGACCATCGCCGGCTACGCCGCCGCTAAGGGTGGCCTGAAGATGCTCACCAAGAACATCTGCTCCGAGTTTGGCGAGGCCAACATCCAGTGCAACGGCATTGGGCCTGGTTATATCGCCACGCCGCAGACCGCGCCGCTGCGCGAGACGCAGCCCGATGGCAGCCGTCACCCGTTTGACCAGTTCATCATCGCCAAGACCCCGGCCGCCCGTTGGGGCACGCCCGAGGATCTGAAGGGCCCCGCCGTGTTCCTGGCCTCCGACGCTTCGAACTTCGTCAACGGCCACATCCTCTACGTCGACGGCGGAATTCTCGCATACATTGGAAAGCAACCTCAATAAGCGTCGCCGCAACTGCCCACATTGGGTCTCGCCCAATCGTTCATTCAAAAGTTGCGGTGAAATAGGGATTGATTTTGGCTTCTATCAGGCAAAACAGTCCGTATTTCACCGCAAGTTAGAAATAGGAAGGTATTTCGCAATGAAGATCGCTCTCATCAATGAGAACTCCCAGAACTCCAAGAACCCCATGATCGAGGCTGCCCTTAAGAAGGTTGTCGAGCCCATGGGTCACACCGTCTTTAACTACGGCATGTATGCCGACGCCGACTCCAAGCCGCTCACCTACGTTCAGAACGGCATCCTGGCCGCCGTGCTGCTCAACTCCGGCGCTGCCGACTATGTCGTGACCGGCTGCGGCACCGGCGAGGGCGCCATGCTCGCCTGCAACTCCTTCCCCGGCGTGCTCTGCGGCCATGTCGCCGACCCGCTGGATGCCTACACCTTCGCTCAGGTCAACGACGGTAACGCCGTCGCCATGCCCTTCGCCCTCAAGAACGGCTGGGGCCAGGAGCTCAACCTCGAGTACACCTTCGAGAAGCTCTTTGGCTTTGGCTCCGGCAACGGCTATCCTGCCGAGCGCGTTGAGCCCGAGCAGCGCAACAAGAAGATCCTCGACGGCGTCCGCGCTGTGACCATGCGTCCGCTCGTCGACGTCCTGGGCGAGATCGACCAGGATCTGGTCAAGGGCGCCCTGGCTGGCGAGCACTTCCAGGAGTACTTCTTCGCCAACGCCACCGACGAGGCCATCATTGCCAAGGTCAAGGAGCTCTTGGGCCTCTAATCGCACGACCCATCGCATCTAACGCAAGCGGCGGCCGCCCCAACACGGGACGGCCGCCGCTTTTTGCTATCAACTGGTGCAATGGGGTCAGGTTTACATGCGCCAAGTTGGTGCAAAGTAACCTGACCCCCATGCACCAAGGGGTTGCCTAGAAGGCGCAGGCCACTTTGTAGCCGTCGCCGATGGCGTCGCGGATGTTGCCGCACTTGTTGGCGTCGCCCAGCACGTGGGTGGTAACGCCGGCAGCTGCCAGGTCGTCGGCGAGCTTAGTGTTGGGACGGTAGCCCATGGCGAGCACCAGCGTATCCGCGCCCGTGATGGTGTGGATCTCGCCGTCCTTCTCGTAGCTGATAGTGTCCTCGGTGATCTCGGTCACCTTGGCCTCGGTCAGCACATGGACGCCCTTGGAGAGCATGCGCGTGATGAGCACCGCGCGGCCGGCGCCGCCCTCGTTGGCGGCGAGGGTCTTGGTCATCTCGATGACGGTGACGTCGCGGTTGGCCGGCGACAGGTCGTTGACCAGCGGAGCCAGATAGTCTGCCGTCTCGCAGCCGACAGTGCCGCCGCCCACGATGACGATCTTCTTGCCCGGGAAGGCGTTGCCGCCCAGCAGGTCGTCAGCCGTCATGACCTGCTTAAAGCCCTGCATAAAGGCCGGAGCGATGGGCTCGGCACCATAGGCCAGGACAACCTCGTAGCCGGCGTAGTCACGCTGAATGTCCTCGGCCGAAAGCTCGGTACCAAAGATGCACTTTACGCCGGCCTCGGCAAGACGACGATACTGGTACTTGATAACGCGGGTGAGCTCCTGCTTTGCCGGCGGAACAGCCGCGATGCGCATCTCGCCGCCCGGCTCGTCCTGCTTGTCCACGAGCACCACGTGGTGGCCACGCTTGGCGGCAATGAACGCCGCCTCCATGCCGGCGGGACCGGCGCCCACAACGAGCACGTTCTTGGCCTCGGCGGCAGGCTCGTAGCCGGCCTCGTCGCGCTCGACATCGGGGTTAACGGTGCAGGAGATGCGCTTGCCGAACATAATGCCGTTCAGGCAGCGCAGGCAGCCGATGCAGGGGCGAATCTCGTCGGCGTTGCCGGCAGCCGCCTTGTTGCAGAACTCGGCATCGCACAGGTTGGCGCGGCCCATCATGCAGATGTCGGCGGCGCCGTCCTCGATCAGTTCCTCGGCAATCCACGCCTCGTTAATGCGGCCGACCGTGGCGACGGGAATGTTGACGTGCTTTTTGATCTCGCGCGAGCAGGCGGCGTGCGAGGCCTGCTGGGTGCCGGCGGCGGGAATCGCGGAACCGCGCTTGATGGTGGTGCCGCCCGAAACGTGGATCATATCGACACCGGCCTTCTCCAGGCGACGCGAGACATAGATCATGTCGTTGAGAGTCAGGCCGCCATCGGTGTACTCGTCGCCCGAAATACGAACGTCGATGATGAAATCCTTGCCGCAGCGCTCGCGAATCTCGGCGATGACCTCGAGCAAGAAGCGCATGCGCGCGTCAAGCGAGCCGCCGTACTCGTCGGTACGCTTGTTGTAGAGCGGGGTCAAGAAGCCACCGAGCATACCGTGGGCGTGGGCAGCATGAACCTCGACGCCATCGACGCCGGCCTTCTGCATACGCACAGCAGCGTCGCCAAACTGGTGCGTGAGCTCGTGAATCTCGTCAACCGTGATGGGGCGCGGTGCCTCGCGAGCATAGGACGGGCCCACGAAGGAAGGGGCGATCAGGCGCGGCGTGCCCGGGATGTTAAAGGCCATGTAGGCGGGGTGGAAGAGCTGCGGCATGATCTTGCAGCCGTACTCGTGCACGGCGGCGGCGAGCTTTTCCCAACCGGGAATGAACGTGTCGTCATAGCAGCACATATCGCCCGGCAGGTAGGTATAGGTGGGCTCGACGGTCACGACCTCAGTGATGATGAGGCCCACGCCGCCCTTGGCACGAGCGCGGTAGTGATCGACCAGGTCGTCGGTCACATAGCCGTGGTCGGCCAGGTTGGTGGATACCGGCGGCATAAAGACGCGGTTCTTGACCTCGGTCGTACCAACCTTGATGGGGCTAAAGAGCATCGGATAGGCGGAGGACTCCATACAGGCTTCCTTTCGTTTGAGCCGCGTGGCGGCACTTGCTGATTCCCCTATCGTACCAGCAACCGCCCGGCGCACAGCCGCACGCACTCCCCGACCTTTTGCCCGACCCACAAAAAAGTTGCGGTGGAATACGGAGCAATTGAGGCGTTTGACAGCCAAACAGTCCGTATTTCACCGCAACTGATAAGGGTGGGATGGGTTAGAGGCCCAGGTAGGATGTCATGCCTTCGACGGCAAGCTTGGCGCCGGCCACGGCATGGACCACGGTAAGCGGACCGTTGACCACGTCGCCAGCGGCAAAGACGCCGGGCACGGTGGTCATGCCGTGCTCATCGACCGAAAGCAGGCCGCGATGGTCGGTCTCCAGGCCGCCCGTCGTAAGCACGAGCTTGTCCTTGGGCACCTGCGAGGCCGCAATGACGATGGTATCGGCCGCGGCATGGTCGAGCTCTTCCTCGTAGCCCACCACGTTGTTGTCCTCGTCGAAGATAGCCGTCTCGAACACGGGGCCGTTATCGTCGATAGCGCAGATGGCCTTGCCGCACACGATCTCGGCACCGTCGAGCTCGGTCAGCTCGACCTCGTCGTCAATTGCCGAGATGTGGCGCGAGCGGGCATACACGGTGACCTTGCGAGCGCCCGAGCGCAGCGCGGTACGGGCAACATCCATAGCGACGTTACCGGCGCCGATAACCGCCACGTTCTGCCCGATCGCCACACTTGTGGGGTCGACCAGATAGTCGATACCAAACAGCACGTTACCGCGCGACTCGCCGGGAATCCCCAGCTTGCGGGCACGCCAAGTGCCGGTGCCCACAAAGACCGCGTCATAACCGTCACGCAGCAGATCGTCGATATGCAGCGCGCCGCCGATGGTGGTCGAGGGACGCACGCGCACGCCGAGCGAGCACATCACGTGGCGGTACTTTTGCACCAGCGAGCGCGGCAGACGGAACTCGGGGATGCCGTACTCCAGCACACCGCCGATCTCGGGACGCTGCTCAAACACGGTAACGGCGCAACCCAGCTGGGCCATCTTAATCGCCACGGTAATACCGGCAGGACCCGAGCCGACCACAGCGACCTGCTTGCCGCACGACGGCGCAGGCGTCCACTCCTTGCGGTCGAGGTACGCCGTGGAGATATAGTTCTCGATGCTCGAAAAATGCACCGGCGTGCCTTTGCGACCCTGGATGCATGAACCCTCACACTGGCCGGAATGGTTGCACACCATGGAGCAGACCGCGCTCATCGGGTTGTTCTGGAACAGCAGCTCGCCCGCTTCCTCCAGACGACGCTGCTTAAACAGATCGATGACCTGCGGAATAGGCGTCTGCACCGGGCAGCCCTTGATCTGGCAGAACGCCCTTTTACAACCCAGGCAACGATTTGCTTCCTCGACAATGTGGATAGCCACGCGATTCCCCTCTGATTCGCATCAACACAATAGCGGGCAGTTCTAGATGCTGCCCAGTACCGGCAAGCCGGCCGCCCGTAGCGACCGTCTGCCACGCTACATCTCTCGATGTGCACCTTCGCAACGGGCAGACATGCGCTCAAGTGTCGTCAGGCAACCGGCCGCCGTCGCTGGCACGCTGTTCTCGACCACACACGGAATGCCCGGACAGGCGGCAGCGGCCCAGGCAACGACGGGCTCAAAGTCATAACGGCCCGTCTCGCCCACGCCATGGCACACCAGACGCGAACCCGTGCCATCGCACCAGCCGGCCTCGTCCTCGTTATCCACGACCTCAAAATCCTTAGCGTGCAGTACACGAATCTTGCTGCCGCACAGGTAAAGCATGTCCGACGTGATCTCCTGCGCTTCGCCGACAACGCTCGGATGCAGCAGCGACACCGGGTCGTAAATCACACCGAGCGCCGAGCTCGGCACACGCTCGAGCACCTCGCGGCAACGCTGGGGCGTGTTGACCGTCTCATTCCAGCCAGGCTCGATCAAAATCTGACCGCCCATTGCCTCGGCGCGACCACAGACATACTTGAGACCCTCCACAAACGTATCGAGTGCCTCGTCGGTCATTCGGTCGTCCGCCACGACGTTCTGCACATTAGGGCGACCGGTCTCGGTGCCCACCGGGCAGCCACCGAGCATCTTGGCAAAGTTCAGGCATGCCTCGTACTCGGCAAAGTTGTCCATGAGCTGCTGGCGATCGGGGGTCGCCAGATTCTTATAACAGCCGAACACGGCGACCGAGGCGCCTGCCTCGTCGAGCACCGCGCGCAAGTGGTCGGCAAGCTCGCGCGTAAGGCCCAAGCGGTTGATGCCCATCGACTTATAGAGCACCTTGCTCGGCAGCTGAATGCACGAAAAGCCCAGCTCGCCTGCCATGCAAATGCGCTCCTCGACCGTTCCCTGCGGAAGGTCGTGCAGGCGCACGCCCGGAGTAATAGCCCCCACGCTATTCACATCCCTTGCAAGCGTTGATGCCCGGGGTGTATCCGCCAAACGGGTCCTCGATGGAGCACACGCCCGAGGGGGCCAGCGGGTCGCGCTTGCCGGCCAGCTTGTCGTGGTGCATGGTCTCGATATAGGCCAGCACCAGCGGCGCCACGCCCTTCGCGTCGTTTTTGACGATGGGCTCGCTCATGTAGTAGCCAAAGGTGCCCTCGCGGTGCGTGGTGTTGCCCAGGCCCGCGACCAGGCAGATGTTGTCGAGTGCCAGCTGCCCATCATGCTCGGACAGGCAGGTCTCGCAGATGCCGTCGAAGGCGCGGCGGCCATGCTGGTAGTAGCGCTCGCCCAGCACGCCCAGGCGCACGCCCTTCATGATGGCGTTGGCAAAGATGGCGCTGCCGCTCTCCTCCAGGTAGTTGGGAGCGATGTTGGGCAGGTTGATGACCTGGTGCCACATGCCGGTCTTCTCGTCCTGATACGGCAGCATGGCGTCGATCAGGTCGTGGAACATCTTGCGGATCTCGTCCTTCTCGGCCGACATCGAAGGCGGCATAAGCTCCCAGGTATCGATGAGCGCCATGGCAAACCAGCCCTCGGCACGCAGCCAGAAGTTGGCCGAAAGGCCGGTGACCGGATCGCACCAGAACTGCTTGCGGCTCGCGTCATAGGCGTGATAGTACAGACCGTTGAGCGGGTTGCGCATAAGGTCGTGCACGACCTGGAACATGTGGAAGCTGTCCGAGCAGGCGCGGCGGTTGTGGAAGCTCAGCTCGTACTGCATGTAGAACGGCTGCGCCATGTACATGCCGTCGAGCCAAATCTGGTTGGGGTAGACGGCCTTGTGCCAAAAGACGCCCTCTTTGGTGCGCGGCTGGGTCTCGAGCTGGCGATAGATCGTGTCCATGGCGGCACGGTACTTGGGCTTGCCCACCAGGTCGTACAGCTTATAGAGGGTCTTGCCCGCGTTGACGTTGTCGAGGTTGTACTCCTCGGGGTTGTAATGCTTGATGGTGCCGTCTTCCTGGACAAAGAAGTCGATATAGTCGTCGGCGAAGGTCAGGTAGCGCTGCTCACCCGTGATCTCGTACAGCTCGATGAGCGCCTTGATCATGCAGCCATCGATGTAGTTCCAGGTGTTCTCCTTGCCGGCACGGAGCTTTTCGATGTTCCAGGCCGGCGCCTGCGGCGTGGAAGTCTCGATCAACTGCTCGATGTAGCGGTCCAGAATCTGATTGCAACCCATTGCTGTCCCCTCTGACGTTAATGATGGGTGAACGTTAACCTTAGTGTAACGCGAACGGGGAATGTAGGGTGAACGTTAACCCTACATTCCCCGCGAACGGCAGACTTTTAGCGGCAAACGGCAGCTAAGCCCGCGGCAATGCGATGCGCCAGGCGCTCATAGCCAGCCGGGCTGTAGTGCAGGCCGTCGGGCATATAGAGCTCGCGATGCTCCGGCAAAAACGGGCTGATGCCGCTCTGAGCGTACAGGTCGATCACCGGCACCGAGTAGCGGTCGCAAACCTCGAGCATCGCCTTCACGTACGCGCTCTGCGTCAGACCCAGATGGTTGAGCTCGTTGCTCGCCGGAATATCCTTCTCGAGCTTGCCACTTGTCTTGCACGGCGTCATAAACACGAGCTTTGCCTGGGGCGAGCGCGCCGTGATGGTGCGGATCAGATAGCCGACCGCGCCATAGAACTCATGCACGTCGGTGCTGCCCAGCTCGCCGAGCGGCACGTTGCGGCTAAAGTCGTTGACGCCGCCAAAGACGACATAGACATCGGCCGCGTCATCGATACCGTCCAGACGCTCGACAAACGAATCGGTACGGTCCGCCTTAATGGCAATGCGCGAGCCCTTGATGCCATAGTTTTCGACGGTTGCACCGCCCAGCAGCGCGCCCAGGTGCGTGGTCCAGGAGATGTCGTTGCCGCCTGCGCCGCATCCGTTGTCGCCCCACGTGGTCGAATCGCCAAAGCAGCAGATGGTCGATTCGCTCAAGGTCTTCGTCGGTTTCATGTTCATACTCCTTCCCGCCCAAACGGCGGTCTTTGCTCTTGTCAGTCATTATCGTTTGCTCGCGCTACGCCCATGGCCTACGAGCAAACCCCGGCAGCGTGCTCGTCGAGCCACTCGATGTCCTCCGCCAGATGTGCGATGCCCAGATGGTGTCCACCCGGGCAGACCTCGTGGCACAAGCTCTCCCCACAACCCAGCAGCTCGTAGGCTTCGCGCACGATGTCGAGCTGCTCATCGACATTTGCCAGCCCACGTGAGCCGTTTAGATGGTCCTCCTCGCAGCTCTGCACCAGCAGCGAACGCGGCGCGATGAGCGAGGCAATGTCGCCCATGTCGAGCAAGCGCCAGAGTCCGGGCGTGTAATTGCAGCTGCAGTTGCCGTTAAGATGGAGCAGCGAGTCGTCGACACCATACAGATAGCCCGAGACAAACGCCTTGCGCACGCGCGAGTCGAGTGCGGCCAAAAACAGCGTCATATAGCCGCCACCCGAAAAGCCAAAGCAGCCCAGATCGTCCATCGCAATGTCGCCGCGTGTTTCCAGATAGCCGATCAGACGCATGTTGTCCCAGGCGTTGAGCCCTGCGACAGATAGGCCCAGCGGCTCTGCCATACGAGCTTGGTTGAGGCATGTGCCGCGCAGGAAACTCGTCTCATCGTCGCCCTGACCCTTCCAGTCACGGCGGTATCCCCAGCCGCGGGCATCGGGACAGACGGTCACATAGCCCATGCGCGCCAAGCGCAGACCATAGTCGTAGTTAAACTTGCGAATTGCATCATCGACCGCCGGCACGCCCGCGACGCCGGCAATGCTGGCGGCGCCTGCCCCTTGGTGACCATGCGGGCAGATATAGCAGCGTTTGAGTCCCCGCTCGTCGAGCTTGGGGCGGGCGGGTTCCAACAGATAGAACGGCATCCACACATCGCGCTCGACCTGCAGCAGTGCATGGGTACGCACGATGCCGCCGGCGACCTGCACGCGGCTGAGCTCACGGACCTCAATCGGGGCGCGGTCCATAAGCGAAAGGCCCAAGACGTCGTACAGACGAGCCCTGGTCGCAACACGCCACGCCTCAAAGTCCGCAGGCGTCTTGCCCGTAAAGGCGGCTTTGCGCCCCTCACGCTTCAATCGGGCGCGCAGGGCAGGCTCGTCCTCGTAGTAGGTCTCGATATGCACCGTACGGCCATTGGCAGACAGCTCGGCCGTCTCCACCGCAGCGCCGGCGCCGCCCTCGGGATCCCAGCCATCCGCGCCGGCAAGCACACGCTCGCGCGCGTAGCGCTCGGTATCCCGTTCGCCCAGACGATGAGCCCACGGCACCCAGGCAGTCGTATCCCCCGCCGGACCAAACAGAGTTCCCCCAGCATACAAAGAGGTATCGTGCGCGGCCGGCTTATTCCAATCCCACCAGCCTTCGGGTGCAATATGGGCTCCCAACCAGCAATCAATCAGCACGGTCTGGGCCCATTCGCGCCACGGACGACCCAGGTAAACCGAGCCGGGAGCAGTGTCGGCGTCAGCCGTAAAGGAGCAGCCATGAAACACGAATCCGTACGGCTCGCCCTGTGGCGTGGAAGCAGCGGTCACGTATCCGTTAACATCCATATCGCGGTTGAGCGAGCGAATCTCGCAGCCCTCAAAGTAGGCACGCGCCCCACCAAAGAGAAAGTCGACGTCGCCGGCGATAAGGCAGCGACGATAGTACTGCCGACCCACGCGGCGCGGCGCAAACTGCTTGGGACCGATAAACCCGCCCGGCTTTACCTCGCGCGGCGGCAACGGACCCGCAAACAGCGTGTCCTGGTGTCCCAAGATGCGACAGGCATCGACAACCAGGCGGTCACCATCGGCGTACAGGGCAATCGCCTGGCCGACCTCGCGCCCGTCGCCCGCGTCGTTTTCGATCGTGAGGTTTACAAGCGTCACGTCGTCGGCATCGATCAGTACCGTATACGTACGGAAGGTGCCGAGCTTTCCGCCCTGACCGCTACCGTCTTCCGAGGGCATCTTGGCGCCCAGGCCGCCCACGATACGCACGCTGTCGGCCGTTTCGCCCTCAATCGTCACGTGCGGACGGCGAATCTCGACTCGCTCGCGATACTCGCCTGGCGCCACCAGCACACGCACCGGCACGGCCTCATCGGACACGCACCGTTCCACCGCCTCTAGAGCTGCCGAAACGCTGCGATACGCGCCTTCGCGCACGAGCGATACCTCAAAGA
>CAKUFW010000035.1 GCA_934650975.1 uncultured Collinsella sp.
AAGCAGCAGCAGAAGGCGCGCGAGGCATTCTACAAGCGCTACAGCGCCGGCAAGTGGAAGATGACGAGCGGTAAGGACATCGTCGTCAACCGCGCCAAGCTGGGTCGCGAGGGCTGCAAGGACGTTATCGCCGCAGCCTACCGCTACAAAGTGGCTCAGCTCGAAGGCTAGATGGTCAAAACCACCACAAAGGGGACAGGCACCTTTGTGGTGGTTTTTGTTTTAAGCCGAGGAGGGCAACCGACGCTGCTGATGGTCGTTCGCTCAAAGAACTCAAAGGTGCTCAAGCAACTCAAAGGTGCTCAAAAAACTCAAGGGTGCTCAAAATACTCAAGGGCGGGCACCGCTTAGTTTCCTTTACTGTCTAGATCTGTAACATCTGGGTGGTTAAATCGTCTCTATCTGTTACAGATTTAGATAAAACGCGGAGCCGAGTGGGGAAATCTAAATCTGTAACAGCTGGCCTGCTATTTGGGGTCTAGATGTTACAGATTGAGACAAACTGGTGGAGAGAGCTGCCGTGTCGTTCAAACCACCACAAAGGGGACAGGCACCTTTGTGGTGGTTTTTGTTTTAGGCGGAGGGGAAGGCTTTGGTGAGGCCGGCGCGCGTTTGGGTGTCGGTCTTTTGGTAAATGGAGCTCAGGTGACGCTGCACCATGCGCATCGAGATGCCGAGCTCCTCGGCGATCTGCTTGAGCGGACGCTCGTCTTGGGTTACAGCCATGAGCACGTCGACTTCGCGCGGGGTGAGGCCGTGGTCGGCGATGAAGGCTTGGCGCTGTTCCTCGATGCTGGGTGCAGCGAGTGCCTCCTCGGCGAGCTGTTGATGTTCGCGCTCCTGTTCGGTTTGGGGTAGACGGAACAGCCCCGCAGCTACAAATGCCACGCTCGCCGCCACAAGCAGCACGAGCGCGCCGATCATGATGAGGGCGACATTGCCCGAGGTGACCAGTGCCAGCGAGATGCCCGATGTGGTGAATGCACATACATTGTTGGCGGCGCGGCCCATGCCGGCCCACAAAGCCGGAGTGTGCATACGCGGTGCCAGCTGTGTAAACGTGGCGGTGAAGAATGTGACGAAAAAGCCCGAGCTCAGATAAAAGACGATGAGGCCCAGGTTGGGATCGGCGCCAGCTTCTACGGCCAAGATTGAGATGGTGGAGAGCACCGTGACACCGAGCATGACAGGACCCATGTAACGACGCTCGGCAAGGTCAAAGACGATGCCGGCGACCAGGCCGCTCGCTGCCAAAAAGAGGCGTGGCCAAGTCTGCACGGCGATGGTGCCGTGGGCGTTGGAGAACGTGACCACGTTATCGAGCGTGGAGAACAGGCAGGCGAGAATCATGACGAGTGCGATGCTCCAACACGCCTGCTTGGCGAGGACGTGTGAGGGCTCGGTAAAAGGGTTGATGGTGGAGCTGGGGTTCTCATCTGCCACTTGGGGCGCGGCACTGAGGGCGGAGATGATGATCGTTGCCACGCCAAGAACGATAAGCTCAGCGACGCCGCCGCAATCGAGCAGGTTAACCGCGAACTGCATCAAGATGCCCGCGGCATATGCCGCTCCCGCGCCCGTGGCGAGCTTGGGATCGTCTTGGAACGCCAACGCAAAGGCGTGATGTGCTGCGGCGCCCAGCATACCGAGTCCAAAGAATACCACGCACCCCAGAATCTCGAGCGCAAGTGGACCTGTGGGGACCTGAATCTGGGACAAGCCAACGATAGCGATGGGAACGGCGGCGTTGGCGGCTGCCTGGGGCTGGCTTTTGCGCTGAGCGAGGGCCAGTAACGGCGCGTATCCGATAAAGCCGATAACGCTGGCACCCAGGATAAAGCCTTGCGCGAGCACAACGCGCTCGGCACCGGCGAGCAGCCCGACATTGATGTCGAAGCGAAACTCGGCGGCAAGGAAGACAAAGGTAAAGAGCGCGAGGGCTAGAAGCGCGTTGATTTTAGGCTTGCTCAGGTTCAAGAACGGTCCTTTGGGTGGACGGAATAATCATGCCCTCGATTGTAGCGCCCTAAGGCGAAGACACCGACAACGAAATCCATTCGAATGAAACCGCAGGTAGCCATAGGGGTTCACATCTACGAACCTAGGCGTATGCGATTGCTTGGCACATGGTGAGACTAGGAAAACCACCACAAAGGGGACAGGCACCTTTGTGGTGGTATGGTCCATCGACCGAGGGAGGCCCCTATGAACGGAAGCCATTTTGACAAGCAGGCCCAGCGCGAGCGCACTTGCTCGCTGGTTCACGGTTCGTGGAAACGGGCGGGTGCCAGGCTGGCGTGCGCCGGCGCGTGCGCGCTTATGGTGGGTCAGCTGCTACTGCCGAGTGTTGCCTTGGCAGCCGATTGGATCAACGTGGGCGGCACGCAGTACAACGGGGGTACTGCTGTTGGCGACGAGGCGGGCACGTGGTCCTGGAACGGCGCCGACGACATGCAGCTCAATGGCTATAACGGCGGCGGTATCAGCGCCGAGGGCAACCTCAACATCGGTGTGACCAACACCAACACCGTTACGGCCGATGCCGGTCAGAGCGCCATCGAGGTCTCAGGCGGCAACCTTTCCATCACGGGCGACGGCACACTCAATGCGACGGGCCAGACCGATGTCATCACGGCCGCGGGTAACGGTATTACCGGTGGCGACGTCACCGTCGACGGGGCCACGGTCAACGTGACGGCGACGGGTACGGATGCAAATGGCGAGGAGTGCGAGAACGCCGAGGCCATAACTGCGTTTGGCGGAGACGTGACCATTAAAAACGGTGCGACTGTCGATGTGAAGGCAGGGCGCGCGGCGGGGTCCGGTGACGGGTATTACGGTTACGTGACGGGCATCTATGCCACTAACGGTGCACCTGGGGAAGACGGCGAGTTTGCATGGGAGCATGACGGGCAGAGCAACAAAGGCGGCCGCGTATCGATCGGCTCCGGCTCAACGGTGACGGTCAAGGCCGAATCCACCCTGGAGTCTCAGGGGATTGTGTCCCGTGTCAACAACGGTGCTGCGCGTGTCGAAATTGCAGGCGATTCGCTCGTGACCGCAATTGCCGATGCTTCGAATGGTATGTGGGGTGCCGTGGGTATCGAGGCGGCCGGAATGGGCGACGATGCCACTGCCGATATCATCATCGATGGAAAGAACACGTTTGTGACTGCGATTGCCAGCGCCTCGAAAGATCGGTATTCCAAGGACACGTATGGTCTGCATACCAGCTCGGGGAGTGCGATCGAGGGCGGAAGCATCCAAATTAAAAACGGCTCCGTTGTTGCCGAGGGCAGCGACGGGGCAATCGTCGCCGACAACTACACGAACGCCAACGGTCCTGCCGGTATGATTGTTATCGGCGAGGGCGGGAAGGTCGTGCTTCCTGCCAATGGCGTGGTGCGTGACTACCAAAAACTGGGTGCCCGCCCCATGGCGCTGGGCAACCGATTTGAATATGCTGATTTTTGGGGACAGACGATTGGCGAGCCCGGCGAAGGCGTCCTGAGGGCCGATCGCGATGCGGACAAGATCGCCAAGGTCGCGCATATCGTATTCGACGGAGGTGCTACGCCTGCTCCCGATCCGGCGCCGAGCCAAGCTTCGGCACAGACCGGTTCGGCCGTGAATGTAAAGCTCGCTGCCGCCAAGGCATCCGTCACGGCTTCGAAGACGACGACTTCCGCTCTTGCGGCCACGGGCGATAGTGCCGCGTTGACCGTTGCCGCCATGGGCATCGCTGGTGCCACGGTTGCGGTAGCCGGCATCGCTGCCGTGCGCCGTCGCGAGGAATAGCAATTTCGTCTAGGGCAAGCGGGGCATAAAGCCTCAGTGTGTTTGATTGAGCCGCCACGCAGGGATTTGCGTCCCCGCGTGGCGGCTTTTGCATTTGCGCAGGTAAAGGTGCAGGTTCGCATGTACGAACCTAGGCGCGGCGCCCGGTTTGCAGCATCGTGGTGCCATGGAAACAACCCTCGATGAAGGAGGACGACATGCAAGGACAACATTTTGCCAAGCAGGCGCAGCGCGAGCGCACCTGCTCGCTGGTTCACGGAACTTGGCGTTGCGTGGGTGTGAAGATCGCCAGTGTCGGCGCGTGTGCGCTCATGGTCGGTCAGCTGCTACTGCCGAGCGTGGCGCTTGCGACCGAGTGCGCGGACCCCGGTGTGGCGACGGGTGAGGTCGCTGCGGCGCCGGCGGCTACGGTGGATGCGAATGCGGCGACAACACCGACAACCGATGCTGCTCCGGCAACTCAGAACGAGGCCGATACTCAGCAGGTATCTTTGGCTGACACCGTCGAAGGGGCTGGCGATGCAATGCCCGCCGAGCAAAACGCTTCCGGCGACAACGCCGCCATGCCGGCAGACAACGCCATTATGCCCTGCGGTGTGACCGACGTGACGGGCGGGGGCGGCGTTAAGTTCAACACGACCGTGGTCAATCACTACACGGACTGCGTGCTTCCGAGCAATGTCACACTCGAAAAGGGCCAGTCGTATACCTATAATTTTCCCGATGTCGAGGGAGGTATGCCGGATAAGCCGCTCCGCGAACTTGTCGAAACCAAGTACTACCGGGCCGATGCTGCTTCGGGCACCCTGGCTGAAGTCCAGGACGCATCTATGTCCGATGTGACGGCTCGCTTTGAGCCTGTTGACGATCACATGAGGCTGACGCTGACCTTTACGGGTGGCGCGGCGGGCGGCTCGTATCGACTCACGCGCACTGAGACTCTTTATATTGGCGCGTTACTGACGTATACCGGAACCGACTATGAGGGCGACAATATCATCGTGGGCGACCCTGATGACATCTTCAACGCCTACAGGCCGAGCGGTTCGGTCGTCATTAACGAAACCAGGGATGAGTACTATATTCGCTACAACATCGACAGTGCCATAACGCTCGTAGCGTCAGAAAGCCAAGCCCTTGAGAACCTGAACGTCAACGACGTGAAGACCGACTATGCACCCGGTGAGGCGCCGCGTGCGACCGCGACGATCCCCGCCGCCGATGCCGACAAGTACGAGATCGCGTATGAGTGCTGGGAGGAGATGGATGGCAGCGACCCTGCGGAGCTCACGCCCGTTGCCTTCTGGTATTCCGACCCTGCCAAGTATCCGACGGGCGCGAGGAGGATCGAACACTTCGAAGAGGGCAAGTTCTACATGTACTCCGTTGAGCTGAGGCTCAAGGGCGACAATACCGTGGCCGATGACTGCATGATGTACGTCAACGGTCGTTGGGCGCACCACATCAAGACCGTCAACGGTGTGTTTGCTCCCAACGCGGCCAATATGCTGTGCGAGCAGCCAATCGACGAATGGCGTGCCATCGACGTTATAGAGATCAACGGCGCCACAACCACCTTTAAGGCGGGCGATAGGCCGGTCTTTACGGCGAATGTTCCGATGGGTTCCAACTCCCTTCCTCAGTGTGAGTTCTGGACGGGCAGCGACGGCAGCGAAGTGAACTCTCAGGAGTTCTGGGATCAGAACATTACGAACCACATCGACGCCTTTAAGCCTGGCGTGACCTATCGCTACGGCATCTACCTAAAGTCAGCGCGCGGCTTCTACTTCACGTCCGACACCAAGTTGGTGATCAACGGCCAGGAGTGCGGCTACCAGGTCGCGGATAGCGTATCCGATGAGGACAGCGGCTGGATCTACACCCTGTGGCTCAACACCGATCTGACGTTTACGCCCGAGGCCACGCCGGCCCCGGTCGATCCCGAGAAGCCGGCGCCGCAGCCCGAGACGAAGCCCGACACCAAGCCGGCTGCAGCGCCGACCACTACGACCACCACGACCAAGACGGCTACCAAGACCACGCCGACCAAGAAGCCTGACGCCGTCCTGGCTGCCACGGGCGACAACACCGCCATGACGGTCACCGCCCTGGGAATCGCCGGCGCAACCGTTGCCGCAGCCGGTGTCGCCGCGACCAAGCGCCGCAAGCGCTAGGTTTTGGTGGCTGCCCTCGTTCTCGGCGTCAGCAAAATCTCAATCTGTAACACCTGGCCACCCAAAACGGCCCAAGATGTTACAGATTGAGATGAACCGCCTGACTGCCAACCTAATGTCTCGATCTGTAACACCAAACGAGGAATTTGGGTTCCAGATGTTACAGATTGAGACAAGCTAGCGAGTGTCGGAACAACGTCTCGATCTGTAACACGTAGTGGGGTATTTGGCCTCTAACTGTTACAGATTTAGATGAACCGGAAGGCGCCGACACAATGTCTCGATCTGTAACATCTACGGGGCTCTATGTGGCCTACCTGTTACAGATCGAGACAAACCGGCCGGCTAAGTCCAGAACCGCCACAAAGGTGCCTGTCCCCTTTGTGGTGGTTTGCGCAGGTAGAACGGTAGGTTCGTATATATGAACCTACCGTTCGCTTTGTTTTTGGGCAACGATTACGCTGGATGACTTTTGGTTTGCAAGAAAGGAACGACCATGAGGTGGACTACTGTTCGAGCGCTTTGCCGCCGCCTGACCGTTGCCACGGTGACCCTCGCCATGGTGACGGGTTCGTTGCCCGTGGGCGCGTTTGCCGAGGCGCTCACCACCGACAGCACCTTTGTGCAAACAGACATCGACCAAGCGGATGATGCCGCTGCCGCCGAGCCCTCGGCCGCTGCCGACGCCGCTGATCCCGTGGCGCTCGATGCCGGCGATGCCCCCACGCCACCGGTCTCCGAGATTGCATCGGCGGCGGGGCTGGCGGGCGAGGGCCAGACCGAGAGCACGCCTGTGGGCACGCTCGCAACCGATCTGGTCGAGGGCAAGGAGCTCGCCGACCAACAGGCCCAAGAGGAAAATCAGGGTGCCGAGGCAACTTGGAGCGAGGAGCTTGAACTCTGGGCAACCTCGAAGGGCGCCACGGGTGTCAAGGCCGAAGGCGACGATGGCTACGTGGCCGGCGAGCAGACCCCCGCGCAGTACTACTTCTCGATCGATAGCCTCACCAACGAAATCTCGATCGAGTACGGCGACTCGGGCATCACCACGCTCGAAGTGCCCTCGACCATTGACGGCAAGAATGTCGTGAGCCTGGCGGGCATGGGAAGTGCCGCGCTCACGTCGGTTACCTTCGCCGGCGATTCGCATGTCCGCAAGGTGGGCGGCTTGGGCGGAAGCAGCATTAAGGAAATCGCGCTGCCCGATTCGGTTGAGGAGCTGGGCTGGAATGCGTTTTACGGAAGCAAGACACTTCAGACGGTGACCTGGCCCAACAACGCGGCCTTTACCACGATTCCCGAGCAGGCCTTTGAGGGCTGCGAACAACTTGACGACAATGTGGTGGCAACGCTGCCGCCTTCGGTTAAGACTATCGACTATCGTGCCTTCGCCAATTGCGGCGTGCCGCAGTTCTATGTCTCGGACACAACGGTACTCACCTTTACGCAGATCGACGTACCGGGCACGGTGGAGCGGATTGAGCGCCAAGCCTTTAATGGGTGCTCACATGTGTCGTCGGTGACGATTGGCGACGGCGTCAAATATATCGGCAGCAGCGCGTTTTTATCTCTTGATCCCGCGATCGCCGGCAAAGAGATCGTGCTGCCCAGAAGCGTGGAAAAGATAGAGTGGTGGGCTTTTGAGAACACGCGCTATTCAAGCACCGTCGGTGGCGGGAGCGAGATAAACCATAACGCAGTTACCCTGCGCGTGATGAACCCCGACCTTCAGTTTGGTGAGGCGGGCTATCCTGGCGACTATAATGATCGCGTGACAATCGATGGCGTAACGTACGCGATTCCCTTTAGCGAGGGTCAGACCATCTATGCCTATGCGACCGATTCGGCGGGCAACCTCTCGATGGTCAAGAAACTCGCCGATGCCGTGGCCGACCGCAAGGATTCGGCGGACTCGTCAAAACCCGCCTATACGTTTGAGTGGATGGGCGAGGCGGCTCAGGTAACGGGCAAGCTTCCCCAGGGCGCGACTGCCGTGCTCATGCAGGCGGGGCAGTCTACGCCGCTGAACATTGCCGCCGACGGCAGCTTTACGGTAGATGCCCTCTCTAAGACGGCCGCTACGCTGCGCCTTTCGCTCGATGGCTACTATGACATGGTGCTGGCGCGCCCAGGCGACCAGATGACCGGCACATGGGACATCGGCGAGATCAAGGCTGCGGACTTTACCATGATTCCCGCCTCCCGCGCGATTGAGCTCAACGTGGGCTATCTCGAGCCGGTGGCAGGGCAGGATAAAACCGAGCGCATTGAACTGAACAGTCTCGATGATATCGACCTGACCATTACGCACGACGGTAAGACGCTTAAAGCCGCCAAGGGTGACAAGGAAAACGACTATCGCATTCAGGGTACAGCGCTCGTGGTGTCACAGGCCATTGCCGATGCGGACCAGGAGCTGGAGATAACGCTCAAACCCAAGGACAGCCTTAAACTGGGTGGGGCCACCACGCGCGTAAAGCCGTCTGCCGGTAAGGTCGATATCGACCTAAAGCCTTGGGGTGCGGCGACGGTGACTACTAAGGGTGATTATCAGGGCGCCAACCGCGTGCTGGTGTTCCGCACGTCCGATGGCAAGCTGGTTGCTGATGGCATTACCTATCTGACGGGCTACGAGGACGATGGCACCACGCCCATCATGAAGGCCGATACGCCGCGCCTGAAGGCCGGTGCCTACACTATCGTCGCCTTTAACAAGACAAGCTATGACATCCAGGCCACGAGCTATTCCACGTTCAGCCGCCTGGGGCTGACCGCGGGCAAGCATATCGCCCAGCAGCAGGTGAAGATCGAAGACGGTAAGCAGCTCGATGTGACGCTCGACGTGCCGACGTTTGACGTTGAGGCGTACCGTGCCGAGCGCGGGCTGACGGCGGGCTCGGTTATCGCTGATTCGTCTGCGGTCGTTGGGGTGGAGACCGAGCTGCGCATTCACTACGAGCTCAAGGACAGCCAGGCGACAAAGATCGAGATCCCGCTGGCCAAAGATGCGGTCGAGGATGTATCCGCAGGCTCTCGCGATGCCGGTGACAGTACCAATACCTGGTGGACCGGAACAACGTGGGAGGGCGACAATCTGGTCATTGACATGAAGAAGGGCGCGGGCGCCGATGTGTTTGTGCGCTTTAAACCCAAGACTGCAGGTACCTACGTTGTCTCGCCGCTCATCACGTTGGGCGAAGTGACGCTGCCGCTGGGGAGCACCACGCTCGAAGTGAACACCTCGCGCATCGAGGTCGACAATACCAATGTCCATAGCCTGCTGGGCAATGTTGCCTACGTATACGCAGCGCCTGGCAAAAGCGTGCAGCTTACCGTGGGGACGGGCGCCTCGGCCGTAAAGTACACCGGAAAGACCAACAAGCTGGGCCGCGCCAAGATTGAATACGACCTGCCGCAGGACACGTTGGCTGCCGAGCGCGTGACGCTCGAGGCGCGCGTGGGATCGACCGATGTTGCCGCGGCTGCCGCCGATGTGACGGCTCGTAATTACGTGCGCTATGTTCCGGGCGCCTCGGTCTGGAGCTTTGATGTGACGTATCGTGGCGGCACGCAAAACCTGGTCAAGGACGGCAAGGACACCGGAAAGAGCCTATGGACCTTCCATCACCTGCCGCAAAAGAAAAACGCCTACTGGACGTTTGATATCACACTCGAGGTGGGTAACGAGGAGGCTGCCGACACGCTCGACCTGTACGTGGACTGCGTGGACGGCAAGACCGTGACGATTCCTCTGACCCAAAAGTCGCGCGAGGGCACCCGCGTGCGCTATGCGGCGGAATATGTGGACGAGGGCTATCTCAAGCTGCTCGATGAGTTTAACAAGGCGAATGACTCTGTCTATGTGAACTGCGGAAACTTTGAACAGATCTTTATGCCGCAGACCTACCGCATCTCCAATGCTCAGCTTATGACCATGTTGAGTTTTGACGCCAACGCTTCGGCCAAAAAGCATTCCGCCGCGGCCGAGGAACGGCAGCAGGAGTTCTCGAATGCTGTGCAGCAGTGGCACGAGTATATGATGGAGAACTCGTTTAACGATGTTGACCAGGCCTTTAACGACGCAATCGACCAGATGGTCGCCGACGCGTTTGCCGAGGAGGAGGGCGGCAAGGACGAGGAGGCCGGAGCGGACGATGAGGCCCAAGGCGGCAGCGCCCGCAAGGCCCGCCGCGCTCCCGCCGCTCGCAGTGGCGAGGGCGAAGAGGGCGGCAACGACGAAGCCGCGCAGTTTGCGGCCGAGCTTAAGGCCGCGGTCGGCGGCTCGTCGGCGCTGCTGACCAAACAGGGCGACAGCTACGGCGTCAACGTGGATAAGATGATCTTTGAGGACGCCTATGGAACCAGCGAGGACTGGTACCAGGAGCTCGCGGCGGCACAGGGCGCGAATGCTGCGGATGCGGCGGCACTCAAGGAACTCGTCGACCATGCGTCGCGTGCGGAGTTCATTACGCAGCAGGCCGAGGATCTGGTGGGTCAGTCGCTGGGTATCGGCCAGCTCAACCAATACGGCAGCTGGAATGACGCAACCGCTTCGGCGCTCAACAAGTGCGCAGGTATTAAGGCTAGCGAGTATAAGGGTCAGTCGACGAGCGGGTTTAGCGATCTGGGCCAGGCACTCGGCAGTTCCCTGAGCTACAAGGCGGCCGACGACGATACCGTCAAGGGCTTTAAGGTCGCCGCGCCCGACGGTGAGCAGACGGCCTATATCGAGTCCGAGTTTATCGAGAACTCCAATAACAACAAGAACCAGGCGCTGCTGTTTAACTCGATTGCCATGCAGTGCGACATTTTGGACAACCTGTACGACAACTGGAATGTGGTCCATAGCCTCAATAACTCCAAGGTCCGCGGGTGGCTCATGGCCTGGAAGCTCAACGGCGATGTGAGCGCGCATATGAAGCTCATTCGCACGATTCGTTCGCTCAAGAGCTACAAGATCGAGTGCGAGATGTTCGGGCAGGTCTTTAAGACCGATGCATGGAAGGCGGCCGGGCAGGCGTTTCCCGCGGCGACTCAGGGTATCGGCATCTTTACCGGCATTTACGGCGTAAACGATGCCAGCAAGAACTGGGAAAACGTGAACGTCCGCATGCAGAAGGTGAAGGGCGAGCGCGAGGGCTACGAGCTGCAGCATACACGCTTGCTTGCCAAACCCGAGAAAACCGAGGACGACTGGAAGTGCATCTACGCGCTGCGCGATGCCATGGAGAAGGCTCGTGCGTTTGAGGATCTGCTGTATCGCCAGCTTTGCCATGACAGTACCGATGTGGCGGTGGGCTCTGTTATGACGATCGCCGGCGTGCTGACGGCGGGTTCGGCGGGAACCGTGGTGGGCGCCGCCTATGACGCCGCCTCAACGAGCGTCGGTTCGGAGCGCGCGATTAAGCTGACGAACGCCGAGTGCGCTTACGATGTTGCCTGCGAACAGGTGGAGCGTGCATGCCAGAATCGCATTACGGTCAACTGGGGTGAGCTGACCGATGCCGAGGTCTACAAAGCCAACAAGGACGGTTTGATCTCGGACGAGAAGATGCAGTCGATCTTTGAGGCGCGTTATCGCAATGTGGCTGCCAAGGCGGCGCCCGATCCTGCGGGTGTGGTATACGAGGGCCTACTGTCCAACACGGTTGAGGGTGCGACGGTTGAGCTGTGGAGTGCCGACGATGCGTACGGCACCAATGCCGTACGCTGGGATGCCGAGGAGTATGAGCAGGCCAACCCGCTTGCGACGGGTGCGGACGGTGCTTACAACTGGAATACGCCGACCGGTTGGTATCAGGTGCGCGTGACCAAGGACGGTTACGAGGAAGCGCGTTCGGCCTGGCTGCGCGTGCCGCCGATTCAGACTGAGGTGAACATTGCCCTGGTGTCGACGGCGGCACCCGAGGTGGCGTCGGTCCATGCCTATACCGACTGTGTTGAGATTGAGTTTACGCAGTATATGGACGCGAGTGATGACGCTGTGGCCGCGCTGGACGCGCAGGGACTGGGTGACGTGACGTATACGTGGCTCGATAAGCAGGACGACCCCGATGGCAAGCCGCTGTCGCGCGTGCTGCGTATCTGCTATGACGATGCGCGCGAGGCGGGGTCGACCGTTGCCTTTGACCTCGACGGCGCTCGCAACTATGCGGGCACGGCGATGTCTGCCTGGGCGAGCGGCGAGCTTGTCGTGGGCATGCGGGCTGACAAGCTCAAGCTCAACGTGGAACAGGCGGTGACCATGCTCGAGGGCGACGACTTTGAGCTGGTGGCACACGTAACCGATAAGGATGGCAAGCCGTTTACCGGCGCCACGGTTAGTGTTGGGCTGGATTCTGAGGCCATCTGCTCTGCGGATGCCATGCAAGCTGTGACAGGTGAGGACGGCGCCGCGACGTTCGTGCTGCATGGTGCTCTGCCGGGTCTGACGACGCTGGCGGCGACGGTGGATGGCACGGCGTTGTCCAAGCAGGTCGACGTTCGTGTGTCTGCCGAGGCCGTACGTCCGGCGCGCCCGGTGGCCGTGATCGGTGGGACGACATTTGGCGCATGGTCGCCCAAGGAGAACTACATCACGGTGCCCAAGGGTGCCAAGCTGGAGCTTTCGGCCGAGGAGGGTGCCACTATTTGGTACACCACCAATGACACCTGCCCCTGCCGTGACGAAGGCCGCGTAAAGTACACCGAGCCTATTGCGCTCGATAGCAACATGTACGTGCGCATTGCGGCGCAGCGCCCCGGTATGTCGTACAGCGAGTATTCCGAGCGCTTGAACATTACGATTACGGTGACTGATGAGGTGGCACCCGAGCCGGGACCTGAACCGACGCCTGAACCGCAGCCGACGCCTGGTGGCGGTGAGCAAGGCGGCGGTACTGGCTCCGCCGGGACTGCTGCGGGCGGGTCGACCTCGACCGCGACTACGGTGACGACGGACAAGTCCAAGGGTAAGGACAAGAACAGCAAGAAATCCGGCGGCGCGGAGCTCGTCAACACGGGCGACACCACCGCGATGACGGTCACCGCCCTGGGCATCGCCGGCGCAACCATCGCCGCCGCCGGTGTCGCCGCAACCAAGCGCCGCAAGCGTTAGGTTTTGGTGGCGGCGCCTATCCTCGGCTTTTACAAAATCTCAATCTGTAACACCAAGCCAGATATTTGGGCTCCAGGTGTTACAGATTGAGATGAACTGTTCGGCTGCCAACCTAACGTCTCGATCTGTAACACGTAGCGAGGAATTTGGCCTCTAACTGTTACAGATTGAGATAAAGCGGGGGCGGCTGGAGCAATATCTCGATCTGTAACAACTACGATGCTCAACGGGCCCCACGTGTTACAGATCGAGACAAAACGACCGACTAGACCCCAGACCACCACAAAGGTGCCTGTCCCCATCGTGGTGGTTGGGGCGGGCGGCATAGAAAAAGTCCCCGCCGGGCGTGTGCTCGACGGGGACTTTGCCGTTTGATGGCTAGCGCTGCAGGTGATTACTCGCCCAGCAGGCTCTTGGTGATGGAAGCGGCAGCCTTCTTGCCGGCGCCCATCGCCAGAATGACCGTAGCGGCACCGGTGACGATGTCGCCGCCGGCCCAGATGCGGGGATCGGTGGTCTGGCCGGTCTCCTCGTCGGCGACGATGTAGCCCCACTTGTTGAGCTCCATCTTGCCGCCGATCTTGGCAGCGAAGGGGTTGGCGTTGGTGCCGATAGCCGAGATCGCGACATCGCAGGGGATCTCCTCGATGGCGCCCTCGATGGCGACCGGACGACGACGGCCGGACTCGTCGGGCTCGCCGAGCTCCATCTTCTGGACCTTGACGGCGCACACGGAGCCGTCCTCGCCAGCGACAAACTCGAGCGGGGAAACGAGCGGCAGGACCTCGACGCCCTCGGCCTTAGCGTGATGCAGCTCGGCGCGACGGCAGGGCATCTCGTCCTCGGTACGGCGGTAGGCGATGATGGCGTGCTCGGCGCCCAGGCGCTTGGCGGTACGGACGGCGTCCATAGCCACGTTGCCGCCACCAAAGACGACGACGTTCTTGCCGTGCTTGGTGGGGGTGTCGTACTCGGGGAACTTGTTGGCCTTCATCAGGTTCACGCGGGTGAGGTACTCGTTGGCGAAGAAGACGTTGGGCAGGTTCTCGCCGGGGACGTTGAGGAACTTGGGCAGGCCAGCGCCGGTCGCCACGTAGATGGCGTCGAAGCCCTGCTCGAACAGCTCCTCGGCCGTAGCCATGTTGCCCACGACGGAGTTGTACTCAAACTTGACGCCCATGTCCTCCAGGCCGTCAATCTCGCGCTTGACGACTGCCTTGGGCAGACGGAACTCGGGGATGCCATAGACCAGCACGCCGCCACCGGTGAAGAAGGCCTCGAAGACGGTGACGTCAAAGCCGTTACGGGCGAGCTCGCCGGCGCAGGTGATGCCGGACGGGCCGGAGCCGACGACGGCGACCTTCTTGCCGTTCTTGGGAGCCATCTTGGGCGTGGAGGCGAGCTCGGGGCGGTCACCCAGGAAGCGCTCGAGCTGGCCGATGGCCACGGGCTCGGACTTCTTGCCACGGATGCACTTGCCCTCGCACTGGTTCTCCTGCGGGCAGACGCGGCCGCAGATGGCGGGAAGCATGGAGTCCTCACGGATAGTATCGAGAGCGCCGCCGAAGTCCTTCTCGCGGATCTGCTCGATAAAGCGGGGAATGTTGATGTTGACGGGGCAGCCCTCAACACAGAACGGCTTCTTGCAGTTGAGGCAGCGCTCGGCCTCGGCCAGCGCCATCTCCTCGGTGAAGCCCTTGTCGACGGGGCGGAAGTCGCAGGCGCGCTCGGCAGCCGGCTCCTCGTTATCGGGGGTGCGGGGCGACTTCATATCGGCAACGAAACGACCATTAACTAGTGGCATGCGCAGCTCTTTTCCTCATAGGCCTTGAGGGACTCGCCCTCTTCGGAACGGTAAGCGGCCTGGCGGGCACGAAGGTCATCCCAGTCGACCAGGGTGGCATCGAAGTCGGGGCCGTCGACGCAAGCGAACTTGGTCACGCCGCCCACCTCGACGCGGCAGCAGCCGCACATGCCGGTGCCGTCAACCATGATGGGGTTGAGCGACGCGGTGATGGGGGTGTCGTACTTCTGGGCGGTGAGGGTCGAGAACTTCATCATCGGAACGGGGCCGACGCAGAAGACCTGGCTCACGGCCTTGTCCTGCAGCAGGCGCTCCAGCGGAGCGGTGACAACGCCCTGCTCGCCGTAGGAACCGTCGTCGGTGGTGATGTGGATGTGGTCCTCGTCGAGGAGCTCGCGGAACTGGTCCTCCATGAGCAGGAGGTCCTTGGTGCGGGCGCCCATGATGGCGTGCACCTCGTGACCGGTCTCGACCAGGTGCTTGGCGACCGGGAAGGCAATTGCAAGGCCGACGCCGCCGCCAATGACGGCGCAGGGGCCCTCGGCCATCTCGGTGGGAACGCCCAGCGGACCCACGACGTCGCGCAGCGACTCGCCGGCCTCGTAGGTGGAAAGCATCTCGGTGGTCTTGCCGATCACCATGAAGATGAACTCGACCCAGCCCTCGTCACCGTTCCAACCGGCCAGGGTAAACGGGACGCGCTCGCCCGTCTCGTTGGCGCGAACCATGAGGAACTGTCCAGCGTGCGCATGCTTGGCGATTGCGGGCGCCTCGATGCGGAACTTGAACACCTTCTCCGAGAACTGCGTCTTCTCCAGGATCTTATACATAGAACCCCTCTCTTGTTAGGGCTGCCGAACCGTGCCTCCACGGAAATGGACGGTAGCCCGAATAAAACCGTACGCGCACAGGCGTTGTGCAGACATACGGTGCAAATTATACCCTCATGGCAACGCCGTTTACGTGTTTCTTCGGCAGGTGGGAAAACGGTTTATCCCGTCTGGCCTACCAAAAGGGGACAGGTTTATTTTGGTCGGTTTTATCAGGCAAAACGGCAAAGGGGGCCGGTCTCGCGTTGTGATGAGACCGGCCCCCTTTGGGGCGCTATGCGTGTGTGGCGGCGCGGGGTTTATCGTGATGCCGCAACTGGGGTGTTTCCGCAGATAAAACCTGCCAAAATAAACCTGTCCCTAAATGATAGGTTTTAGTGCTTGCCGTTGGCGGAGGCGGCGCCGTTGACATGGTCGCGGGCATAGACCACGCCGTGCACAATCGCCAGGCCGGCGGCGTCGGCCGCGCGGGCGCAGGTGTCCTGGAAATCCTCGGCCTCGCGGGCGCGCAGCTGCTTAAGCACATAGTCTGCCACGGCCATCTTGCCGGGAGGGTTGCCGATGCCGGTGCGGATGCGGCTAAAGTCGCGGCTGCCCATCTTGTCGATGATGGAACGCAGGCCGTTGTGGCCGGCATGGCCGCCGCCCACCTTGACGCGCACGTCGCCGGCGGGAATATCGAGCTCGTCGTGGATCACGAGCAGTTCCTCGGCCTTGATCTTGTACTCGCGGCAGAGCTTGGAGATGGGACCGCCCGAGGTGTTCATGTACGACTGCGGCTTGACCAGCACGATCTGGCGCTTGCCGCCCTCCTCCTCGGGGTCGTTGATGTTGATGAGCGCGACCTCGGCGCCGGCCTGGTTTTTCCAGTACGTGACGCCGGCCTGACGGGCCAGCTCGTCGATTGCCTTAAAGCCGGCGTTGTGGCGGGTCTCGGCATATTCCTCGCCCGGGTTGCCAAGCCCGGCAACCATGCGAATCTTAAGCGGCTGCGCAGCTGCCATGTTTGTCCTTTCGTCGATTTGTCGCCTGCTATGGTGAGCGACCCTGTTGCTGCTGTCAAATGGTGGGCAATTGAGGTTATTTGGGTGCGTTTGGGCGGCCGTCGAAAGCCGAGGTGGACAGTTAGTTCAGATACGTATAAAGCTTGGGCCACCGGATTGCCTAATTCGATGCCGCGGCGCTGTTTTGACGTTCCAGCTGGTCTATCTGACGCTGTTTTGAGGCCAGTCTGGCCTTTAGATGGGGCGAATTGTACGGAGACGGCGGTAAAACAGCCCGATTCGATGTTCTTCTTTATACAAATCTGAACTAACTGTCCAGCCCCG
Source organism: uncultured Collinsella sp. (assembly GCA_934650975.1). Classification (GTDB taxonomy): domain Bacteria; phylum Actinomycetota; class Coriobacteriia; order Coriobacteriales; family Coriobacteriaceae; genus Collinsella. Next base: position 17,031 of record CAKUFW010000035.1, read on the forward strand.
CTCAACGGCATGCGTGTAATTCGGATTTTAGACCGGTGCGAGGCCGATTCCGGCTCTTAGAGCATTGAGCCAAGCGGCCTGACGCTTGCGGTAGCCCTTGATGCGGTAACGGAATCGTACCCCCGCGAGTCGATGCATCGTCTGAGCGAAGGCCTCGAGTGCAACAAGGTCTTTCATTTGGTCACGATTGATAACCAGTACGTGGATGCCCATTGCCTTGAGACCATTATTTCGATTGCCATCGTGGATGCGAGCGTTTTGAAGCTCATGCCCAATTCCGTTGTATTCGTTGTCGACACCGGCGGCGGGGCAATATAAGTCACAGATGGCGTAGGGGATGCCGGAGGACATGTTGACCGCAAGGGTGTCGAAGTCGACTCGATAGTTGAGTAGCAGGCCGCCCATGGGGAGGCTGCAACATCCGAATCCGCCAAAGCGCATGGGCGCTCCGAGAACGGCAAACATTAGGGATTCGGCTGGGGATGCGGATCCAGCCCGGGCTAGTTTGACGGCCGTGCGGAACGAGGCGTAGGAGCTGCTTTTAGCAAACCGTGCGATCGCTTCGAGATCTTCGATGGTCGTGGCTGGCTCGCATTTGTAGTGCGCCTGTTCGTAGCGAGGTTCATTTGGTTTTTCGGACGTTTGTTCATCGCCCCGGCAATCGAGGTCGCCCATCGCTTCGCAACCGTTGCCCCTGGGCCAGATGTCGTCATAGGCAATGGGGTAGGTTGTCTCGGGCGGAAGGGAGTAGGTTCCGAGGAGTTCCATAAGTAGCATCAAGGTTTTGGCGACCGATTCATTTTTGGAGCAAAGCATGGCCGTCATGGCGGGAGACGTTGCGTAGATGTCGGCCTCGATGTGCATGATTGTCCCTTCGGGAAGCGGGGCGGTGACGGTGTGCTGGAGGAGCCGTTCGTCAGGACGTCTGTTCTTGCCGCCCGCAATAAAGAGATCTAGACGCTCGGAGTCGTCTTCGCTCCAGGCGTCAAGCATCGTAAGAGCTGCAAAGTCTATGGCGTCCTTGTTGGGGATGCAACTTGCAAGGGCTTGCGTTTGCTGCTCGATATCGACGGAATCCCATGGAAGTGCAGAGTACGCCCGTCGTGCGCGGCGGATCGCGCGGAGGGCGGAGAGATGTGAAATCACGGTCGTCATAGCTATAACGTACTAAGTTGCCGGCAGAACTCTACTGCCGTGCCGTTCTTTTCGCTCAAAGGAGCGTCGTACGCCGCGGGCGGTAGTGCGTTCACACGAGAGGCGGTGAAATATTGGAATATGGGGCGCTAGTCTGGCCTTGGAGGCAAGGTTTACAACGGGTGCCGGACAGTTAGTTCAGATTTGTATAAAAAGCATGGCCGAAAACCGTTTCTTGAGGAGTTGGCCGTTAGTTTGGAGCCAATGGCTCATCGGATGCGCCAAAAAAATGGAAGCCTGGGACAGGTTAACGCGCGCATGATGGCTTCAGGTGTGTTGAGTGGCCTTCTTCGAGGGCTGAAAGAATACAAATTTGAACTAACTGTCCAGAGCTGGTCGACGAGGAATAGAAAAAGGGTCGGAAGCGAGCTTCCGACCCTTTAAAACCAGCGAAGATGATGCGATACACAGCAGGCTACAGCGCGAAGTCGCCGCCGACGAGCGTGGAGACGGGCTCCTCGTGGTAAACGGCGGAGATGGCCTGAGCGAACT